>JACPHJ010000181.1 GCA_016188675.1 Planctomycetota bacterium | reverse complement strand
TACAGGCACATACGATATTCGTCCATGTGGTATTTCCATTATATGCCTTCGGTACAATGTGGTCTAAGCTGAGTTCTGACGTTGGAAACCGTTTGCCGCAGTATTGGCATTTGTTTTCATCCCGGGCAAAGATGTTTCGTCTGTTAAATTTTACATTGGATTGCGGGAGTTTTTCATAAAACAAAAGACGGATAATCTTCGGCACTTCAATTTCAAAAGATACGGTTCTAATCCAGCTTGTATTATCTTCATCAGGTAAACCAGATTTTACCTTGTAGAGAGAGACGTCTTTCCAGCTTTCGAAATTATAAGAACTGAATTTCCCATCGTCCACTGAAATAACTTCGGCGCTTTCCTTGCATAATAAGACAAATGCCCTCTTTGCCGAAATTACGTGAAGGGCCATGAAAAACTTGTTTAATACCAATACGCTGGATTCTAATGCGGCAACCTGTTGCATATCAGTAAATCCTCATACAAAACAAGTACCTATGGTGTCGTATTGCTACTCTGATGAATTCACCGCAAAGATGCTGGGAATAAACACTCCAAAAATACTTTTTCAAAAATAAATCACAAAATAGTATTGCTGAGAATTATAACAATCAACGCTGTGTAATTCAAGGGAATTGTATTGCCCCAAACTGATCCAGCGTTCCGTATCCTTTGCCCGGATTGAACGACTTTCGAATAGACAGCGTAACAAATTCCCTTGCCTGAACAACGGCCTCTTTCAGGCCAAAACCTTTTGCCAGACAGGTGGATATCGCCGAGGCGTAAGTGCAACCTGTGCCATGCGTATTTTTTGTTGGTATGTATTCACCTTCTATATATTCAAAGGACTTTCCATCATACAGGATGTCAATTACCTTGCCTTCATTTTTCATATCAGATGATTTCACTGCATGGCCTCCTTTTATGAGCACATTTGAAGGTCCTGATTTATGTATCAATTTTGCCGCTTCTTCTGCATCGGAAATGGTTTCTATCTTCAGACCAGAAAGGTATTCTGCCTCCGGAATGTTAGGTGTAACGAGAAAAGACAGGGGAAACAATTGAGAAATGAGGGAATTGACGGCATCGGCAGATAACAACCTTTTTTCATTCTTAGATATCATGACCGGGTCTACAACAACACATTTGATGTTATACTCCTTGATTTTCGAACTAACCACCTCCACAATATCCTTGTTCAGCAGCATACCCGTTTTGATGGCATCTGTGCCAATGTCGGTCATTACGGCGTCTATTTGTTGACCTACAAAAGATGCGGGTATTTCGAAAATGGACTGTACACCGAGGGTATTTTGGGCAGTCAGTGCAGTAATGACAGTTGTTGCGTATCCTCCTAAAGCCGTGATTGTCTTAATATCCGCCTGAATTCCGGCTCCCCCTCCTGAATCAGAACCGGCAATTGAAAGAACTTTAAACAAGGACATTCTGTTTTTCATCATAACAATGGTTACATACTTTATTCTTTCGCTAGCTTGGTCTTATCTACTAATCATCAACCTAATCATCAACCTAATCATCAATCTAATCATCAACCTAATTTAAGTTGATAAGAGATGCCTCTTCCCTTCCCGATTGGTTTAATCACTTCCAGTTTAACCATTTTCGTAACCTCTTTATGAACAGCCTGTGCCGAGATTTTAAACATTTCTCGTATGTTTTTATTTGTGATTTTGCCATGCTGATTCATAAATTCCACGATCCTCATCTGTCTTTCTGTTAAGGCAATCTGTCCCTTCTTTGTTCTTCTCAATCTTTCACTACTGAGTTTCACAACTCGTTCCTTCACAGCAGCAATGCTTATTTGAACCCCTCCAACGAAGTATTCAAGCCATTTTGTCAAATCGAGGGTTTTCTGGTTAACGCTTTGTAATACTTTATAATAAGACGGTCTGTCTGAATCGTAGTAATCATCAAGGCAGAAAAACTGCTTGGTATCAAAACCCCGCAAATAAAATATCAAAGCGGCAAGGACTCGCGCCGTCCTGCCATTCCCATCGACAAAAGGGTGAATTCTGACAAATTCATAATGAACAATTCCTGCTTCAACCACAGGGTCAAGCCCCCTCGCTTTGTCGGAGTTAAGCCACTCTATCAGTCTTTTTACTAATACCGGAACATCCTCGTTTGCGGGCGGTTTGAAGATGACCTCGCCAGTCAATCTGTTGCTTACTACAACGTAACGATTACGATATGTACCGCAGTCGGAAGGATTGTCAAGCGTTCCTTGAGTTAACTTTTTATGTATATTTAAGATGTTCTTCTCAGTAATCTTTTTGCCATCAGTTAATTTATCTGTGTTTTCAAGCACTCCCAAGTAATTTAAGACCTCCTGTTTATCTTTGCGGGTTGCCATCACTTCTCTTCCATAAGCCAAATCGCTTACTTGTTCTAAGGATAATCTGTTCCCTTCAATGCTGGTGGAGGAATGGGCACTGCGAATAATTGCCTCACGGCGAAGAGTTACTTCCCACTTTGGAACTAAAGGAGAACTAAGAATTATCTCTCTTGCAGCAGAAATCTGTGTTAGAGAATTTACTATCTTATGTGTGTACTGGAAATTCGGTTTAAACACCAAATTCGCCTTCTGTAAAGGTTACCCAGGGATGTAATTGCTTAATCTCCGCCTGAATTCCAGCCCCGCCCCCAGTACCAAAGCCGGCAATGGTGAGGACTTTATAAAGGGACGGGACTGATTTCTTTATTCTGGGGAATAAAACCCAACGTAGTCCGGCTCTTCAGTTGCTTCAATTATTAATAAGTACTCTAATTCAATCATCCTGGCCATTTTCAATCATTTCCTCTACCTTTTTCTTGGCTTCTTCTAAATCCTCTTTTGCTGTGAGGGCGTCGAGACACCTTTGAAAATCATAATCACCTATTTGTCTTTTAGAGAACAGCTTCTCAATAGTTTTTGTAAGAACAAGGATTTCTCCTGTCTTTAAAAGTTCCCTGTTAAAGGCGCCAATAGGCATCATATCTCAATGCCCTCTTTCAAAATATTCAAACCTATGGGAAAGCGTTTTTTGTTTTCCCATTCTTTTTCATCACAGAGAATTTCTGCAATTAAAGCCTCGTATTTGTCCAAAAACTCGACTCCTAAACTCAAAAGTATGTTTTCGTCTGTCTTTCTTCTTTTATCCACGACAATCAAAAAATCATAATCTGAACCCTCGGTAAAATCTCCCCTTGCACGTGAGCCAAATAGAATAATTTCCTTTACGTGTTTCCCCAGTTTTCTTCTCACATTATTTGCAAACTCCTGAGATATTTTATCTGCCAGGTACCTTTTGGCTTCGTTTCGGACTTTATGCTTCTTGATGAGTTTTGTTTTTCCCATATGTTGTCTCACTCAGCAGCTAACGGGATATATTCGGATTCTGTCGCAACGTTACCTATAAGTTGTTATGGTTCTAAAGTAAGCAGCTTGTGCTCTGAATCACTTTTGTTGTGTTGGTTGTTCCGCCTCTTCTGGTTGTGCCGTTTCCTCTTCAGATGTTTGTTCCTGTATGCTCTGACCTGATTTTGCCTTTTGTTCCGCCTCTGTCTTGGCCTTTGTTGCTGCATCTGCTTCGCGCTGTTTCTGCCTGCGTTTTTGCTCCGCCTCTTTTATATCATATTCAAGTTCCTTATTCAGCTTGTCCGGGTCTGTCTTCGAATCATCAACGTAGATTTGCCGTGAAGTCTTAAACTCTATATTGACCCGGTCACCACCGCAGCTTAGAAGTAACACGGGAAGGATAGTAACTACGGATAACATTTGCAAGATGTGCCAATGGTTGTGCATTAAAATTCTCCTTAACAATTTACGCTGTTGCCTTTTCTTTTACTATAGTGAGATTGAGTAAGTCTGTTGGATCATTTACCGTTCGCTTTCCAGCATCAAGGATTTCTATGGCGACGATCCTTCTGTCCTTTGAATAATCAATGATAACTCCATCAAGTTCTGTTGAGTCAGTAATAGGCTCTTTGGAGATAAATTCAATATTCAGCAAATCATGTTTTGGGTCATATTCAATCTTCATTTATGCATTATGAAGTACAACTCCCTAAGATACATTGGATATTCTCGACAGAAGGATTTTTGATTACCCCTTTTTCCGTAATGATGGCAGCAATGTTTTTTGCAGGGGTAACATCAAAGGCGGGGTTAAAGACCTTGACCCCTTCGGGCGCCGTCCTTTTGCCAAATCCGTTTGTGACTTCTTCGGGTGAACGTTCTTCAATGGGAATATCACTTCCTGATTTGATGCTCAAATCAAAGGTGGAAACAGGAGCCGCAACATAAAAGGGAATTCCGTGCTCCTTTGCCAGGATGGAGACGCCATACGTGCCGATTTTGTTGGCGGTATCTCCATTAGCGGCGATCCGGTCAGCCCCCACAATTACGCATTGCACCTTTCCCTGTTTCATCACATGAGCCGCCATGTTGTCGCATATCAGGGTGACGTCTATCCCCGCTTGCATAAGCTCCCAGGCCGTCAGCCTCGCACCCTGAAGTAATGGACGCGTTTCATCGGCATAGACCTTGAATTTTTTACCCAGTTCTTTTGCCTTGAACATCACTGCCAGCGCTGTGCCGTAGTCCGCTGTTGCCAGCCCCCCTGCATTACAGTGGGTGAGAACTCCATTACTATCCTTGATAAGTCCAGCCCCATTCTCACCGATTTGCCTACAAATTGCCTTGTCTTCATTTTCTATCCTGATCGCTTCCTGCAGGAGAATCTCTTTTATTTCCTGAACGGACTTGCCCTTGTTCTCTTGCGCGACACGTTCCATGCGGGCAATTCCCCAAAAGAGGTTGACTGCGGTTGGGCGCGATGACCCCAAATATTCTGTAACACGCTTGAGTTCCTTTAGGAATGCATCGGCATCCTTCGCCTGTATCTCCTTAATGCCTAAGACTACACCCATAGCGCCTGCGATACCGATCGCCGGGGCGCCTCTTACCATGAGGGTCTTAATTGCATGCCAGATGCTCTTGATATCATCACAATAAACGTATTTTAGTTCGTTGGGTAACAGGGTCTGGTCAATCAGCCGGATACGACCGTTGACACCGCCCTCCCATTCGATAGTCGGTAGTGGCATTCCATCTCCTCTTGAAAATAGTTGAATGTTATTACAATAATCCCAGTTCCTTTTTCGCTTCCTTATCTTTTTTTGCTACTTCGTCTGCTAGCTTCTTTTTGTACAAAACAAGTTTCTGTCTTAATTTTTGGTCTGATACGCTTAGAATCTGAACCGCTAATATCGCAGCATTGGCGGCCCCCGGCTTTCCGATCCCCATCGTGGGTACCGGAATACCCGATGGCATTTGCACCATGGAGAGTAGTGAATCCAATCCGCCGAGTCCCGAAGTGAGCATGGGCACACCAATGACAGGAATGGGGGTTAGACTTGCAATAACTCCTGCCAGGTGCGCGGCTCCTCCGGCGGCAGCAATAAGCACTTCGTACTTCTTTTCCGCCTCCAGGGCATACGAATGTACCAATTCCGGCGAACGGTGGGCGGACATGATATTTACATCAAAATCTGCCCCGAATTCCTTCAGTATGTTTATGGCCTCTTTCATCGTTTCCAGGTCTGAATTGCTGCCCATTACAATCCCGATCTTTTTGTTTGCCATGATTCACCTCCAGATAGTCCCCATTACCAAAGGGGGATTTAGGGGGTTGTGTTTTTTCCTGAGTTATTCCCCATTTTCATGAGGACAAGTTTACAACCCCCTTGCCCCCTTTTCTAAGGGGGATTTTACACTTCACACCACCCTAAAAACCACTTAAATAAAATGAAAATCCCTATATAATCTAGTTATGTTAACAAAGAGTTATATATTTGTGTAATAAAATTTGGGAAGAATGCAGATAAAGTGTCTGCGGCGGATTTGGTCTGTTTACGGAGACGATTCAGGTACGGGATATGGTGCGGTTTATTTAACAAATGGCGCGCCGTGGCTGGTATATTGACATTGCCACCCTCGGTAACCATGTTTTCGTGTATTTCCAGGTCTTCATCTATCCCATCTGAAATTGTGCGTGCAACAACGAAAGGAATTCCCATGGCATGAGCCCGTTCTGCAATTGCGAAAGATTCCATATCGACGGCAATTGCAGAAGTTTGGCTTCCGACATGTTTTTTTAGTGAGGATTGACGAATGATTTTATTAACGGTCAGGATATCTCCGCAATGTGATTTAAAGGCGTCATTACTGCATAACTTAACAGCCAGATCGGCGATTGATGCATCACAGGAAAGGGTTGAATCAATCTTGATTTCTCCTTCCAGCGATTCCTGAGACGAATAGAGGACTTGTTTTCCGATAACCAGATCCCCAACGCCGATTGCCGGGTTTATACTGCCCGCAAAACCTGAAGAAACCATTAACTGTATCCTGAAACTTTTTGATAAGTGCTGGATAATATCGGAGACATTTCTACCTATGCCTGTCTGGACAAGGGTCAATGGAAAACCGCAAAATTCCGACTGGTAGAACGTGGCGTGGGCATACCGCATCTTTTTCAGGATATTTACCTTTGATTTTAAGCATGCAATTTCCTGGCTTAATGCAAAGAATACTGCAATCATAAATCTTCCTGATTCAATGTTTGGGAATTCAAAACAGCTACAAAGTCACGAAGACACGAATTTTTCTTTGTGACTTGGCGCTTTAGTGTTGTAATATTAAACGCATAAATGGAATCAAATTTGGTTATAATTTTCAATACAATTATAAAAAAGATTGCCCGGTTGCAATCATACGTTAAATAACGCTTGACAGTGTTAAATAATTGGTATAGCATTTCAAATTTGGAATTTATTTAAATTTTAACAGTATTAGGTTTTGCCTTTATTTACAAAAAGGGAGTTCTGCATATTATGAGGGTTTCGCTATCATTAGGTTCTTCTTTGACAAGATATCTGATCAAGAATAGGTTTTTAGCAAAGAAACGGTTTCCCCTCGTATTGATGCTGGAGGTTACCCATGCATGTAACCTCGCCTGTGAGGGATGTGGACGCATACATGAATACAGAGAAACTATGCGGGAAACATTAAGTACTGAAGAATGTATTCAGGCAGTAGAAGAATGCCCCACGCCGGTTGTCACTGTCACGGGCGGTGAGCCGCTGATGCACCCGGAAATCGATAAGATTATCACGGGTATTTTGAGAAAAAAACGGCATATCTATTTATGCACAAATGGCGTGTTGTTAGCTGAGGCAATCAAAAAGCTGAAACCCAGCAAGTATTTTAATATCAACGTTCACATCGACGGCCTAGCCAGGACGCACGATGCTATTGCGGGAAAAGGGGTCTTCGAACGCGCTACCAATGCTATCCGGGAAGCAAAACGGGCAGGATTCAAGGTCTGCACGAACACCACGATATATAAAAATACCGGCGAAGACGAAATTAAAGAACTCTTTTCGTTTCTGGATGGACTGGGTGTGGATGGCATGCTGGTCTCTCCCGGTTTTAGCTTCGAACACAACGAGAATGAAATATTCCTTTGCCGGAAAGAGATAGAGGAAAGATTTGGATTTATTTATGGAATTTCGAAAAAATACAAGATATTGAACTCGCCCTTGTATTTAAAATTTCTAAAAGGTGAAAGGTATTTAAAGTGTACACCCTGGGGGAATCCAACCAGAAACTATCTGGGCTGGAAAAGCCCGTGTTACCTCATTACGGATACGCACTACAAAACCTTCAACGAGTATATGGAATGCACCGATTGGGAAAAGTATCAGGAAGGGAATGACCCGCGCTGCAAGGATTGCATGATGCATTGTGGGTTTGAGCCTACGGTAGTACTGGAAGGCGGGAAGCGACTATCTGACATCATAGAGATGGCAAAGTGGAGCTTTAGTTAGAAACTATGTAAGGGACAGGTTTGAAACCTGCCCCTACAGTTAAATAGTTGTATTTGTGCGTTATGATTTCTGGGTAAGATTGCGGTATCTGCCTAATGCGAATAAAGGAAAGTAATTTCGATACATGTGGTATTTCAGGTAAAAGACCTTAGGAAAGCCCGTTGCCGTAAATTCAATTTCATCCCAGCTTCCATCCTCTTTTTGCCCCGATAAGAGAAATTTTATACCCTTTTCTACAGCATCTGATTTTACTTCACCGGCTGCAAACAACGTCAGAAGCGCCCACGCCGTCTGTGATGGAGTGCTTTTGCCAATTGCCTTCAGTGACGGGTCGTCATACGATTTTATGGTTTCGCCCCATCCACCGTCAGAATTCTGGACACTTTTCATCCACTCAGCGGCCTTTTTGATGTACGGCTTGTTCATATCCTCTCCAACCGCTAGGAGTGCGGAAAGTACAGACCATGTCCCATAAATATAGTTTGCGCCCCAACGCCCAAACCACGAACCGTCTTTTTCTTGCTCTTTTTGGAGAAGTTCTACGGCCTTTCTGATATTAACGTAGGTCTTGCTAAACCCAGTACGTCCTAAAAATTCCAGGCATCGTCCCGTGACGTCGCTCGTACTTGGGTCTAATAATGCATTAAAATCTGCAAATGGTATATGATTTAAAATGGCCTTATTGTTATTGCGGTCAAATGCTCCCCATCCGCCGTCATCGCACTGCATGGCCTGAATCCATCTCAATCCGCGCAAAAACGTCTTTTCCTTGTGTGAACTCTCTGGCAAGGACACTCGCTGTAATGCCATAAGCACGGCGGCGCTGTCGTCCGTATCGGGGTAAAACTCGTTAGCGTACTGGAAGTACCAGCCGCTTGGTTCTTCTACCTTGCACTTCAAAGCCCAGTCTCCGAAATTCCTGACTTCCTTGCTGAGCAACCACTCTCCCGCCTTTTGTAATGCAGGATGTGTGCCGGGTATTCCAGATTCGTGAAGTGCAATGATAGCCCAGGCGGTATCCCAAACGGGAGATACACACGGCTGCAAATAAAGCTTGTCCTCTTCATAAACCACCAGTTTCTCAACTTCTCTTAGCTGATTTACCAGCGCTGGGTGATCGTCCGGATAGCCAAGACATTTCATGGCAAAGATGGAGTTAATGATTGCCGGCCATATGGCCCCCAAGCCGCCGGACTTCTCAAGATGGTCAAGCATCCATTTTTCTGCCTTTCGGAGAGCGATCTTTCTGACAAATTTAATCGGGTGCTGTTCGTAACGCCTGAAAATACTATCGGCATCAATAAAGAAATTGTGCCAGCACCATCCCGACTGGTCTCTCTTGATACGGTAGACAACCTTGTCGCGGGGAACGAGGTAGAGTTCTCTCAGCAGATCATCCCCTACAGGAATATGCGGCTTTTTATCAATAGCAATGGAGAGGGGTACGACAATGCACCTCGACCAATACGACATCTCGTAAATGCTAAAATAAAAACCAGGTGGAAAGAGGATCATTTCGGCAGGGACGGCAGGTACCGCCTGCCAGTCAACCTGTCCAAACATGGCCAGGTAAATCTTGGTAAAGCAGTTGGTCTTCATTATGCCGCCCATATCCAGGATGCACTTCCTGGCCTTTTGCAGAAAGAGTTCATCGGCAGAATATCCGGCCAATTTTAAGGCAAAATAGGCCTTTACCGAGGCGCTGATTTCACTGGGACCTCCATGATAAATATTCCATCCCCCGTCGGGCAGTTGATGTTCAAGGAGGAGGTTTACCGCCTTCCTTTGCTTTTCATGATCTATCTTTCCGAGAAAATGCATGAGCATGATATAGTCTGATGTGATGGTGGTGTCTGCCTCTAAAATTCCTACCCAATGTCCATCGGAATGGTTTTGATTGTTGAGTAGATATTGTTGTGCACTGCTTATGGTATTATCCAATGGATTTTTTACCGGTAAATTAGTATTGGTAACAGTCTTCACGGGCGCACTCTCGAATCGCAATTCATGCTTGGGCAGTTCAGCAACCGGGTGCTTCCCATTTCCGTTCCCATTTCCATTCCCATTGAATTTATAGATACGTGTTTCCAGTCGTTCAAAAAATCTGGATAAGAAATTTCTCATACTTTTGAAACCCTCAACAGTACAATATGAGCGTCAATTTGCCGCCGCCATCCTCAATATTAAGTGGGTAATTATCATCAGGTTAAGTAAACAATTGACGCACAAAATAACAAATTTACAAGTCAATTTCAAGTAAAACTTGCTTTATTTCGTAGCTCGTTATAGTATTAAGCCATACAATTAACAACATACTCAAGCTAAATACAACTTTTATTTTATAAGTTTAGGAACCGGTCCCGCTGCGTTATGACACTTCTCATTTATGATGATATTTTCTTAAAGCACGATACGGGAACCAGCCATCCCGAAAATGCCAAAAGGCTTGAAAACACGGTAAAACACCTCCATTCGAGCGGACTCTGGGATCAATTAAGAGTGGAGAGGCCTCGTGCCGCATCTTTGGAGGAAGTCAAACTGGTTCATCCACAAACTTACATCGAGACCATCAAGCACATCGCAGATACTGGCGGTGGTTGGCTGGATGGTGATACTGTAGTTTCTCGCGCATCGTATGATGCGGCTATTTATACCGCTGGAGCAGCTTTAACGGCCATCGATTTAATCATGAAAGGGGAAGAAAAAAATGGTTTTTGCCTGGTGCGTCCGCCAGGGCACCACGCAACACCCGCAAGGGGGATGGGCTTTTGCCTTTTTAATAATGTAGCCATTGCGGCAAAATACATACAGTCAAAGTACCCGCTAGAAAAAATCCTCATTGTTGACTGGGATGTCCACCACGGGAACGGCACACAGGATACGTTTTACAATGACCCAACGGTGTTGTACTTTTCAATGCACCGATACCCGTTTTATCCAGGTTCTGGCAGGATGGAGGAGGATGGCCAGGGTAAAGGCAAAGGATTCAACATCAATGTGCCTCTCTCTTCAGATACAACGCCTGAAGAATATATCGAAATGTTTACGGATGTTATGAAACAGAAGGTAAATCAATTTAACCCGGAATTCATTATCATCTCGGCAGGCTTTGATATTTATAAAAAAGACCCGATTGGTGGATTGAATATTGAAGTAAAAGATTTCGGAATATTAACGGAGATTGTTATGAAATCTGCTGAGAAACATTGTAAGGGCAGGATTGTATCATGCCTTGAAGGTGGTTACCATCTATCCGATCTTCCTTTGTGTATAGAAGCCCACCTCAAGGCATTGGTTCAGAAGTAACAATGCTTCTGTTATGCAGGTGTTTTCATCTGATTGAACTTCTTTGTGAGGCGCGACTTCTTTCTGCTGGCAGTATTCTTGTGTAAAATGTTTTTGGCGACCCCCTTGTCTATTTTTTTTACCGTTAGCCGGAGTTCTTCCTGTGCTGCTTGTGCATTTCCCTCTTTTACCACACTCAAAAATTTCTTGAGCTGGGTTTTTAATGCACTTCTATATGTCCTGTTTCTCAAGTTCTGCTTTATATTTTGTCTGAGCCTTTTTTTCGCTGATTGCATTGTAGGCATTGTGTGTCACTCCTTTAATCAAGACTAATTAATAAGAATTTGGTATAAATTCAAAAAATAATAATTCATAATTTATGTAATTTATCCCCCAAAGTCAACAGGAAAACGAAAGAAGCTTGCATTCCGTGTGCTTTTTTATTATATTTATTTGAAATAATGTTGCGACCATTTTAATAATTTTATATCAGAGAAATTTAATGAATATTGTCATATATCCTGACCCTGTGCTTCGTCAAAAGGCAAAACCACTAACGGAGATTAATAAAGAGGTCTACCTGAAGGTGGAGGAAATGATGGAGTTGATGTACCAGGCCCAGGGTATTGGATTGGCGGCCCCACAGGTAGGGTGGTCTGTCCGCCTGTTTATTATCGACGCTGATGGCGACAGGAATATGGAAAAAGTATTTATCAACCCCGTAATTATAGAAGAAGCGGGGGAATTGAATAAAGAAGAGGGATGTTTAAGTTTCCCGGGTACCATGGGCAAGGTCATACGTTCCCAGCGGATCAAGGCTCAGGCTTACACCCTCAAAGGCCAAAAAATAGAAATAGAGGCAGAAGGCCTGGCAGCGCGCGCCTGGCAGCATGAGATTGACCATCTCAACGGCTGTCTTTTCATTGACAAAATGAGCCCGGCCAACCGTTTGGCCATATCCCATCAGTTGAAGGAATTTGAACGGTCCTATAAAGGCGCCCGGATTCCTGTGTGATTAATGTTTGCTATGGTCATGAAAAAACACGCTATAACCACGGGTCGGTTTATCAAACAATGAATGTCGTCTTTATGGGAACGCCTGAGTTTGCAGTTCCCAGTTTACGCTCCCTGGCAACATCAACACATAAAATTATTGCCGTTGTTACACAACCGGACAGACCTAAGGGAAGAAGCAAAATACCATGTCCTTCGCCAGTGAAAGAGGCAGCACGGGAATTGGGATTGGAAATTATGCAGCCGATGAATATTAATGAAGATTCTGTTGTGAAACAACTCCTGAACCTTTCACCCGATTGCATCGTTGTTGTTGCATTTGGACAGTTTTTGTCTTCTCCGATCATCAATCTTCCCAGATACCGTTGTATTAACATTCACGCCTCTTTGTTGCCCAAACTTCGCGGGGCAGCCCCGATTAACTGGGCAATTATACAAGGAGAAACGGTCACAGGTGTTACTGCCGTGGTCATGACCACTAGGATGGATGCCGGCGATGTTATTGCTCAAAAAACGACACCAGTATCTTTTGAGGAAAATGCAGGAGAACTTGAAAGAAGGTTGGCTTCTATGGGCGCAGAACTATTGACAGAAACACTAAACCGCATCGAAACAGGGAATGCTACCTATACAAAACAGGACGAAAAAGAGGTAACCTTTGCCCCAAAATTGAAAAAGGAAAATGGATTTATTATGTGGTCGCAGGAGACACAGAAAATTCACAACCTCATTCGCGGGATAACTCCATCGCCAGGCGCTTATACATATTGCTGCACAAAAGACACTGAAGAAAAAAAACGGTTGATTATCCTCAAAACTCAGATTCATGAAACATCAGACACGAAAACGTCTCTCAGTCCCGGCACTGTGGTTGAAATCGCTCCCTGCGGAATTCATGTAGCCACCGCTGACGGTTTTCTTTGTATTACACAATTACAGCCTGAAGGCAAGCGTGCAATGGGCGCGCAGGAGTATGGGCATGGACGCAGGATAACAGCCCATGATATATTTATATAATGCATTAATTTAAAGGCAGGTGTTATGGAATTTATTGATAAAAAAGTTGTTTCTATTAATAACCTCATGATGAAGTTTCGTAAAAAAAAGTGTACTCCAAAGAATCTATTGATCCTCTTCCCCCATTGCATCCAGAACTCGCAGTGTAAGCAAAATGTTAAAAACGACCTGAACGAGTGCAAGCGCTGCGGGAAATGCAAAATCAAGGACCTGCTGGAATTCTCCGAGAAATACGGGGTTCATATTACCCTTGCCACGGGTGGACGCGTTGCCCTTCAAAAGGTCATGTCCGAAGAAATACACGGGGTAGTGGCAATTGCCTGCGAGAAGGAACTCAGGACAGGCCTGATGGCTGCTATGTCAAAGGCAATATTTGCAGTGCCCAATCTGAGGCCTCACGGGTATTGCAAGGATACGGACGTATATCTGGATGAGGTAAAAGAGGCAATTGAAAAATTCCTCACGTAAGACAGACGTCCGCAGTGAGTGCATTCATATCCTGCGAGAGATTGACGAAAAAGAGGTTTTTGCCCATGAGCTTATTTCTGGAAAATGTTCGCAAGCCGATTGGTTGCCACGGGACAAAAACCTCCTTACGGAACTGGTAAACGGCATTATTCGACATCGCTTGTCTCTCGATACCCTTATTTCTTCCTTTTCGAAGATTCCATTCAAAAAAATAGAACCCTGGGTATTATACGCCCTGCGTATGGGTCTCTATCAAATCGTCTATCTTGACAGGATTCCTGTCTCTGCTGCAATAAACACCTCCGTAGAATTGGTCAAGAAATTAGTCCGGCGCCCGGATGCAATTAAATTTGCGAATGCAATTCTCAGATCCGCTGAAAGAAACATTCAAAATAAAGGTCTACAGGAACAAGAGACCGCTGACCCACGAACTGCCTTGTATAAAAGAGAAAACATGTGGTGTGCGTTCCGATATCCTATCTTACCTGATCCGGGCAAAAATCCCTCCACTTACATAGCAGCTAATTATAGTCATCCTGAATGGTTGATAAAACGCTGGATCAGCAGGCATGGCAGGGAAAAGACCGTTGAAATATGCAAAACCAACAATCTCCCCCCAAATGTGTTTCTTCGTGTCAACCGCAGGGAAATATCCCCGCAGGAATTTATTGAATTGCTCAAAAAAAATGGCATCAGCTCATACAATATCAACGATGCCATAGTTGTTAGTGATAGTGCTATCTCTGAAATACCGGGATTTGCGGACGGATTATTCTTTGTGCAGGATATATCCGCCATGAAGGTAGCTCAATTCCTCAAGGTAGAAAAATCAGATACGGTGTTAGATATGTGTGCAGCGCCCGGCGGGAAGGCAACTCATATAGCCGAACTTCTGGGGAATACAGGCCGAATTTGTGCGCTGGATATCTCTTTAAAACGATTGCAGTTGGTTCAGGAAAATTGTCATCGGCTGGGGGTGCAGAATATCTTTATTGTATGTGGGGATGCATCTGAAGGCAGGGTTCCCTTTCATATTAAATTTGACCGGATTCTCATAGATGCCCCTTGTTCCAATACGGGGGTACTTTCGCGTCGTGCAGAGGCCAGATGGCGGCTGAAAGAGGAAGATATACATAAATTATCCGGCCTCCAATACTCAATATTAAAAACAGGTGCAACCATGCTGAAACCCGGAGGGTGTCTGGTGTACAGCACCTGCAGCATCGAGCCTGAAGAAAACCAGGACATCATAAAGAAATTCCTCAGTAACGAATCCCAATTTTATCTGGACGCAGAGGAGTATTATTTGCCCACTATGAATGCAGGAGATGGGGGATACATGGCAAGACTTTTCAAGCAGAAAGTCTGATTTGTCAAAATTTCTTTTATTGCCAATTCATTATTCCATTATTCAAAGGATAAGTTTTCATTCTTCTTACTTTCCTGTTGTAATTTAGAGGTAATAAATTATAATTGCAAAAATTATGAATTTATTAAAAAAATCAATTCTTTTCATAGCTGTCTTTTTAATACCTTTTCTCACCCCCACTGTTCTCTTTGCGCAATCTCCTGCTTTCCTCATTCCACCAGCAGAATTTAAGGCATTTGATACCCCCAACGATGCCGGAGAAACGATATCCCTCACGTGGTCTGCTTCTCCCAACGATTCACCCGACGTCTTCTACATTATTTATGTCGACAAGGACAAAAACGGCGCTTTTGAAAAGGAGGCCGTCCGAATAAAGTCAAATACCGGCTACCGAACTAGCGCCCCTGAAATCTACGGTTACAAAAAAAAGAACAGCGATTATCACTATGCTCAGATATTCCCCAGGAAAGTTTATAACGGTGAAACACTTCCTAAAAAGCAAACATTTTATTTCAAACTGGCAATGGTATCGGGCGATACCAAAGTTTTCATGGATACCGTAGCTTCCGCCACAGCCCATGGCAATCTGATACACACAAAAAAGATAAACAATTTTGTGATTATGATTGTCCTCTCGGCCATTATCCTCTATTTTATTGTGCATGCACGGCGGAATCCCGATATGTTCTTGAGAAAGATTGGCGGGCTTGATGCCGTAGACGAGGCCCTGGGCCGCGCCACAGAAATGGGCAAACCCGTGCTTTTCGTTCATGGACTGACCGGTATGGGAAGTATATCAACCATTGCCGCAACAAGCATCCTGAGCAGGATCGCCCGTAAAATTGCAGATTACGACGCCAATCTGAAGGTCGTCAATAACGACCCCATTGTCATGTCCGTGAGCCAGGAGGTAGTGAAGGAGTCTTATCTGGAGGCAGGGCGTCCTGATGCCTATAATTCTGACAACGTTTTTCTGGTAGCCTCTGAACAATTTCCTTATGTAGCGGCAGTGGGTGGAATCATGACCCGTGAAAAACCGGCTGCCAACTTTTTTATTGGATATTTTTACGCCGAAGCCCTGATCCTTGCAGAAACAGGCGCAACAACCGGGGCGATCCAGATAGCCGGCACCGACGCCTATACCCAGTTGCCCTTCTTTATTACCACCTGCGACTACACCCTGATAGGGGAGGAGCTTTACGCAGCCAGCGCATATTTATCCAGGGAACCTATGCTTATGGGTACGCTCAGGGCACAGGATGTTGGAAAGGGTCTCCTTATCATTATATTAATATTAGGAACTGTTCTGGCTAGTTTTGGGCTGGTATTTATTACGCATCTATTTGAGGCATTTTGAAATTTACCACGGAAATACACGAAATTTCACAGAATAGTTAATAATGAGTACAGTTTTATATGAAGACTTAACGTATAAAATCATAGGTGCAGCACAGGAAGTATACAAAGAACTTGGTTGTGGTTATCTAGAGTCGGTTTATGAAGATGCGTTGTGTTATGAATTGGATTTATTGAATATACATTACCAAAGACAGGTAGAATTAAACATTCATTACAAGAACGTTGTATTTGAGCGCAAATTTAGAGCAGACCTCCTTGTGGAAAATAAGGTGCTTGTTGAAAACAAGGCGATAAAACAAATAACCGTTCAAGACGAAGCCCAATTAATCAATTATCTTAAAACAACTCGCTTAAGGGTGGGTTTATTATTTAATTTTGGTGCAGAAAAGTTTGAAATGTTGAGAAGGATTTTTTAATAATTCAGTGATAATTCCGTGAAAATCCGTGGTGAATTATGAATTTTCTAAAACGCACCGTTCCACTCGTTATTGCCTTCGTCATGGGCGTGCTCATGGCTATGCAGTACTACGTCCCACACAAACTCTCTCAGGATTTACTTGAGGTGGTATCCAGATGGGACAGAATTATTGCGGGCTTCGCCGTGTTTATTGGGGCATATAGCCTGTTCCACCTCCACTGGACGAGGATTAAAAGAAAGGTGGAAGGTTGGGGATACAGTGTCTTTGTATATTTCGGGGCTATAATCACCCTGATCTTCGGTTTCCTGAACGGCGGGAAATTTTTCTGGAATGACAAGCAGGAAGGCACCATGTTCGATTGGCTGTATTTCTACGTACAGGTGCCTGCCGGGGCTACAATCTTTTCCATTTTAGCCTTCTTTATTGCCTCTGCGGCTTATCGTACCTTTCGGGCACGCACAAAGGAATCAACTGTGCTCCTGATAGCAGCCATTATTGTCATGCTGGGAAGGGTGCCCATCGGAAATTATATTTCTCAATATATCCCTGCGATAGCCGACTGGATTATGGCTGTTCCTAACCTTGCGGCCAAACGGGGCATCCTTTTGGGTGTGAGTCTGGGAGCGATTGCGACCTCTCTCAAAATCATAATTGGTATCGAACGGTCTTATCTGGGCGGAGGCGATTAGTGGAAAAATATTTACGAATAGACCGCCGCATTATCTTTGCGATTATCACCGTTGCCGTTATTGTTTCTTTAATCCTGCGGTTTGAGTTACCCATTCCCGCATCGGAGCCTGTTCAGGGGGTTTATGAAAAAATAGAATCGCTGCCAAAAGGTTCCCACGTTATGATCTCCTTTGATTATGACCCCTCCTCTAAGGAAGAGTTACAGCCTATGGCCATCGCCTTTCTTCACCATTGTTTTAGCAGAGATTTAAAGGTGATCGGGATGACACATTACACAGGCGCTCCGGGCCTTGCAGACCAGGCAATGACATCTGTGGCCAACCAATACCAAAAAAAGATTGGAGAAGACTATACCTTTTTAGGTTACAAACCCGGCGCAGCCTCCCTCATAATCAATATGGGGGAGAACCTCTATTCTGCATTCCCCAAAGATTTCTATGGGAATGACACGACGGCTTTACCTGTCTTACAAGGCGTTGACTCACTCAGAGAAATCGATTTCCTGTTTGATCTTGCCGCAGGAACAACGATAGAAACATGGATAGTGTTCGGGAAAGAGAAATACAAATTTGAGCTTGGCGCAGGATGCACCGCCGTGATGGGACCCGACATGTATCCTTTTCTTCAATCAAAACAGCTTTGCGGCTTGCTCGGTGGGCTAAAAGGCGCGGCAGAATATGAGGCATTGGTCAATAAAAAGGCAAACGCCGTGAGCGGGATGCGCCCTCAAAGTGTGGTACACGTGATTATTATTCTTTTTGTCATATTTGGAAACATCATCTACTTTACATCAAGAAGGGCGCGGCATGCGTAAGGACTCTAATTTTTTCATATTAGTAGGCACCATCGGTTTATTCGTCTGCATAAATATCTTTTTAATGGCATCGGGAAAATTGCCTTTCTCCTCCAATGGGTTTGGAATCATCCTGGGCGCCGGGATTACCCTGGCAGTTTACAGCTTTCTTTATAAGGATAATCCTGCCTTTAAGATCGCCGAAAACCTTTACGTAGGCGTTGCGCTTGGTTATACCATCGTTATTACCTGGTTCAATTTCTTAAAACCCGATTTATACGACCCCCTTATTGTACCCATGTTTTCAAAGGCAGCAGAAAAGACTCCTCAATATGCATTAATCTTCCCTTCGCTATTGGGAATCTTTATGCTCCTGAGATTTTCAAGGAAATTGTCATGGCTGAGCCGCTGGACTTTTGCATTTGTGGTGGGTCTTGGGGCAGGGGTGAGCATCCCGAGGGTCATTTCGGCATTCATCCTGGAACAGATAAAACCTTCCTTGCATCCCGTCTTTTCAGGCGGGGAAACCGTCCTCTCCAGCATCAACACGTTACTGATCATGCTGGGGGTTATCTCGGTACTCATTTACTTCATCTTCTCTGTTGAACACAAAGGCGCAATCGGAAGATTGTCGAAGGTAGGGATATGGTTTCTCATGATCTCCTTCGGTGCATCCTTTGGCTACACCGTCATGGGCAGGTTGTCGTTACTCATCGGCCGGATTCAATTCTTGCTCAGGGATTGGCTGGGTATTTTGCAATAATTGTTTAGCCACGGATTGGCACAAATAGACACGGATAGGAAAAAATATCATATAAAGATTTAATGACTTTATTGTTAGTGCAGATTTGTGTTCATTTGTGGCGAAACAGGACTATACTTTATTGATACCACTCAAAGGCATGGTGTCGTCCTGCGGACTTATCAGCTTATTAATGGCGTCCAGCATGGGTTCTGTAGAGTTCTGAAATTTGGCTATGGGGTTCACGATCGCAAGGCCACGGTAATACGTAACAAGCCCTTCTGCAACCTCTGTCATAATCTTATTAAACGTATTTCGTTTCTTTGCCCTTGCTAGTTTCACCTCAGGACCTTTATCCCCGGTAATGGGGATTCTTTCATAATTGCCAAAATCCATCCGCAGTATATTAATCATACCACCCTGACCAGATAATTGATTGACAATCTCCGCCGAGGGCAGCGAAGCAATATACGCTAGAGGATAGGTGTAATCTTTGTATCCTTCCTTATTCAGATAAAAATCACTCAGAATCCCCAGGGTCTCAAAATAGGCTTGCACCCTTGCAAGACATTTTTTGTTTACCAAGACCTCGTCTATCTCCTTGACCTGCTTAGTCGCTGTTTTCAATCTTCCCAGGATGATCGTGGTAGCAATAGCCCTGTCCTGTTGATAGGTTTTTACCTCAATTTGAATGTAATCGCTGCTGACAAACTGCCACAAAAAGAGATTGCATGTCCTTTCGCCATAAAAAGCAGAACCGGTAAATTTTATGTTTACGGAAGATATTTCTAATTCGGAAAAGAGAATTTCTAATGGAAGGATAATCTTCGAAACGGTCATGGCGCCAGGAATGATGTTGCCTTTTCTGTGGATGATATTATTGTCGTTGGTTACATCAACAAAACGTTCACCATGCTGCTTGGAAATTTTATATTCATGCTTGATGAGAAATTTATCCCATATCTGCAACCGGCATTCGTTATAAGAATCATTCTCCAGTATTAAGCCGGGATGCGGGGTGCGCGCCTTTGCATCCCGGAAGCAGATTTTATCGGCTAAAAAACCTTCTACCCGTCTCATTGGTATTGAAAATATAGGTGTTTGCGCTCTGCTCATAGACATTACCGACAAAAAATTTCATCTTTTTTAATTGCTCTTGATTCTATTACCTGAATTATCTTATGTCAAGGATATAAAAAAATATTTCAACTTTAATAAAATAAATCGTAAAGTCTTAGGGTAAAACAATCTATCGGCTGCATAGCTTTGCATAATAAAGACATTGCAATGCACTTTTTAACACATAGCAGCGTCACCGTAGTTCGTCGGGCAAGGTGTTCATTACTTGCCTTTATTAACTTGACAAAGATTACTGGTCTCAGTATGCTACCGACATGCAACACATGATGTTTTTATTAAACATTCACGCTTCAATAAGATATAAAAGGCATTCCACTTAAAATTTAAAGGATATTTCCAAGTGCAACAAATCTGTGTATTTGAAGATAGCCGACACTCACAACTCATCCCTCTTGTGTATGCAAGGTCCGTGTTTGAACTCCGATGCGGTTTATTTTCCAATCTGGAAAGAATTGTCAAACACTATCCTGATGCCGCTATTACCCTTTTTTGCAGAAATTACCTATCCGATATATTAAAAGAGAACTACACTTATCGTGTTAATACCCTTCAAGAAACAGACGATACCTGCCTTTTTTTAAACGGTCGTGCGATTATTTCTCTGCCTGTTCCTATAGAGGGCCCGGAGGAACTTGGGGTTCAGGACAATACGCTTGTTTATGCCCGACTCAAAGGAAACAATGCAAAAAAGATATCTCACGAAAAATTTCTTACACAAGACGTCATTGAATTGCTGAAAGGCACGGTACGAGTAGTTGACACCCATGTACCCATCATCAACTATTTTTGGGATATCATAAAACACAACAAATCCCAAATAGAAAAGGATTTCATGCTGTTTGTCAAGGAAGGCTCTGTTTCCGGAAAATTATACGAAGGTGTTTACCTTATCAATGAAGACTTAGTATTTATCGGCAAAGGAAGCCGGGTCAAACCGGGCTGTGTATTTGATGCGGAAAATGGGCCTATTTATATAGGCAATAACGTCTCCATCGCCCCAAATACGACCATTGAAGGGCCTGTTTACGTTGGCAACCATTCTACGATTCAATCTAATTCGAGAATACGCGGAGGCGCCAACATTGGAGAGGGCTGCAAGGTAGGGGGAGAAATCGTAAATACTATTTTTCACAGTCACAGTAATAAACAACACGACGGATTCCTCGGTGATTCTTATATCGGCTCATGGGTCAATATCGGGGCAGATACCGTTAACAGCAATTTACTTAATACCTATGGAAATATAAAGGTCGAACTGGGTGGGGATATTATCAATACGAATCACATGTTTCTTGGTATGGCAACGGGGGACCACACAAAAACAGCCATTAATACAACAATCATGACAGGCAGTGTTTTTGGTTTCGCCTGTAATATAATTACCCCCGCCTATCCACCAAAATATCTTCCATCTTTTACATGGTATTCAGACAATGGAATGAAGGTCTATATATTAGAAAAGGCATTACAGGTGGCAAGGATTGCGATGAAAAGGCGGGATAAAGAAATGACCCCACTAGAAGAACAACTCTTTAGAATGGTATTTCAACTTACAGAAAAAGAAAGAAATTCCATAAAAATATGGCACAAGCAGGAACTCAAACCTGACAGTTATTAACAGAGTAGTCCCACTGCAACACCAAGAGTTGCATACGAATTATTTTCGTGGTAAATACAATAAAGGGGCATGTTATGGAAAAAGACATCCAACACGAACGAATTATCATTGATACGAGTATTTTTACCAATCCGGAGATATACCAAACCTTTGGTAATAGTCCCACAGATGCGTTACGCGCATTCTTAGAGATTATCAGCAAATTGGACGGTCCGGCCTTTTATATGCCCCCAACAATTTATCATGAGCTGCTGAATTTTGTCGAAATAAAGGATATCCCCGTCGAATTGCAAATCCGTATATTTCAAAAACCCCCAAAAAGGTATGAACTTTCAGTTCCGGCTTTTTTGCTGTATGAACTTATCGAGGACGTGCGTCATAGAATTGACAAGGGTTTACGGGTAGCTGAAGATGCTGTAAGAGAGACATCGCCTGAAACTGAACCGGAGGCTATTAATAATCTGAGGAAAAAATACCGTTCAGCGCTTCGTGAAGGAATTATTGACAGCAAGGAAGACGTTGATCTGATCCTCCTGGCCAAGGAAATGGACGGTATCCTGATAACAGCCGATACTGGCATTGTCAAATGGGCTGATAAATTAGGCATCCGGTATATTGATCCCCGCATGCTGCGGGGTATCCTGGATAAGTTAATACAGCAAGCCCACAAATAGTTTGATCGTCTTGAAAAACTAATCAACATGGGATAAGCCATCAAGGTGATGCTGGAGTATCTCGTACGAGGCGTAACACTTTCTTGCAAACCGGACATGCCAGTAAGCGCCTTCTTTCTTTTTTGACAATATTTCGAACTTTACCTTACACCTATGGAGGTGATCAATCATCCTTTGAACATTTTTCTCTTCCCGAAATTTTAAGAGAAATCTTTCGTCTATAAGTTCTCCCCGCGCCGCCTTAGTAACACTTTCATACACGGGTTGTAATAACACCTCCCCCAACTGGGCAAAAACCTCCGATTTCAATGACTTGACGTTTTCCTGAATAAACATAGCCGCGCGAATAATGCGGTGGGTAAAAAACTCAGACATCATCTCAGCCATCAGCGGGGCAGTAACATGGATATCACGCAAACATGAACCCAATGTCACGTACTTCAGGATATTTTCGTCAGGATGGGTTGGTTTCATTACGATCCCTTCACACCCCGTCTCATCCAATTCTTTAATAACTTTTTTCATGGCCGGAATGTCGGAGACTGAAAACTGTCCAAATCTCCTGACCGTTGGCATACAATACGTATCAAAGAGTTTGTACCTCTCCTCAACCGGAATACTTTGCGGTTTATCCAATATCATTAAATCAAAGGCAAAAAATTTGATATCTTCCTTTACATACGGTGGATGTTCGATATTATAAGGATTATCGGGGCCGGCAAATTCACCACAAACTATTAACTCCGGATGCCCATCAAATATCTTCTTTGTGTCCAAAAAATCCACGATCCGGTCGGTTGAGAAGGGGCAGACATAGGCGCCGCGCGAAAAGGCCAGCACACGGCCTTGAATGCGTGCAACCCGAATGTTGTAACCATCGACCTTTTCTTCTACATAAAATGGTTGCGTGTAGGCCTTGTGGATACCGTTTTCCAGATGCATTATCCGGGCAATACGCGGAAAATCAAAGAGGATGCCTTCCAGGGTAACTATCGCCCCTTTCCCCAACTCACCAACCTTTTTCGTCACCCGATAAAAGCAGACACCATCGAATTCCTCACGGACAACATCATGCCTGTCAACAGATTCGTCCCATACGGATACAGAAATTCCTACCTGCTTAACAATGTCATATATTTCCATATGCATTAACTTTCTAAGTATGGCCTCAGAATTAAGGATAGTAACCTAAAAATTTACCCTTATGTAAACAGCACGAACGATGGATAAAACCTCATATTACAGAATAAAATGGAATTCCCTTGAACATAAATAGAGTTTTGTAAAAGCGATGTTACATAAACCCGTCCTTTGATTTCAAGACAAAACTGATGAGCCGTCGAGAATACCTGCCTTAATTACAGCAAACTCTCTCTATAACTCTCATATTTACATAAGGTTAAATTTAATGAGCGTTTTGTTTTTAATATTGACTTCAAAAAGACTCAATCGTATAATGAAATCCCTTTAAATTTTTTAGAGGAAATGAAATGTCTCTAAAAAGGATATTACGATGTATATAATCCTCGGTTATGATGATATTGGAAGTGCATTAGTTCAAAATCTAAGCAAGTCCGGAGAGGAGATATTCGTTATTGACACTGATGAATCTGCTTTGTTTGGGTTAAAAGAATCCAATCTACATACACATGTAGCGGATATACGTACTTTTGATTTAGGCGCATTACCGGAAAAACACACAATCGCCTTTGTCCTCTTACAAAAAAACTTTAAAGATAACTTGACATTAGTAAGGCGTATCAAGAAGCTATTTCCCGATAAATTCATAGTATCAAGGGCAACCGATGAGAAAGAGGCTTCTGCATTAATAGAAAACGGCGCTGATCGCGTTGTTCAAACAACCAGAATTATTACAAATACTTTCCTGAGTGAACTGGAGTCAGCAAAGATAAAAAGGTCTGCTTCTCATTTAGTAAGTGTGATTAAGACAGCAACGCGCAAAGGGTTGGCCATTTTTTTACAGGATAACCCGGACCCGGACGCCATCGCTTCCGGACTTGCATTAAAACGTATTGCTGAAAAATATGAGATCCAATCCGATATTTATTACGGTGGAAACATTGGTTATCGGCAAAATAAAACATTAGTCAGTCTGTTGAAAGCGGACCTCATTCGATTAAAAACAACAGATGAGGCACAGAAAATAATTAATGCTGCGGATAAGACGGCCTTAATAGAAGCGTCTATCCCTTCAAAAAACAATATATTACCTGCACATACAATCCCCAATATTATTATTGATCACCATCAAACTGATTTCCACCTTGTAAAGGGGGAATTTATTGAAATAGTGCCAAAAATTGGCGCCACTTCTACCATTATGACGAGATACATGAGACAACTGGGTATTGTGCCTGACTCATCACTTGCCACAGCGCTCCGTTACGGAATCAGGGTGGACACCGGCGGATTTACGAGAAACACAACTACCGAAGACCTTGAGGCGGCTGCCTATCTCTCGCCGTTAGTGGACGTGGGCCTATTAAAACAAATCGAGAACCTTCCTATGAGCGCAGAGACCATTGACATTCTTGGAAAGGCCATTCAAAACCGGGAAGTAAGAGGGTCATATCTGATTTCCTTTGTGGAATACATAACGGATAGGGACGCATTACCACAAGCGGCTGAATTAATGATACAACTGGAGGGTGTCTCTACAGTGCTTGTATTTGGCATTGACAAAAACAAAGTTCAACTATCCGCTCGAAGTATAGATTCAAGTGTCAACCTTGCGCTATTACTACAAAAGGCGTTTGGATTTATGAATGCCGGAGGTCACGCTAATATGGCAGCGGGTAGTATAGATTTGGGTACTTTTGGCAATATTAACAATAAGGCATTATCAAGCGTCATTTTTGATACCATACGAAAAAAGTTTTTCACAGCGGCAGGCGTAGATATCGAAAAGTGGGAAGTTCCAAAGAAACTGGAATTAATGATCAACAACGGTACCAGGAATTAAATCGTAATTACCATTTTATAAGTAAGGAGAAAGATTATGGAAAAAGGTTTTTTAGGTGTGGGTTTGGTAAGTCTTACAATTTTTTTGAGCTCTTGTGTGGCCACTCAGACACAAGTAAAACAAACAAAAGCTCCCGAATTACAAGTAGAAGTAAAGGCAGAACCGGCTGCACCCGAAGCCGTTGCACCTGAGGCCGCTGCTCCGGCCGTAGAAGAGGCAAAACCCGTTGAAGCTCCTGCTGCGGAACCGGCTGCTCCTGAAGCTGCCGCACCTGAGGCCGCTGCTCCGGCCGTAGAAGAGGCAAAACCCGCTGAAGCTCCTGCTGCGGAACCGGCTGCTCCTGAAGCTGCCGCAGCTGAGGCCGCTGCTCCGGGCGTAGAAGAGGCAAAACCCGTTGAAGCTCCTGCTGCGGAACCGGCTGCTCCTGAAG
>JACPHJ010000017.1 GCA_016188675.1 Planctomycetota bacterium | reverse complement strand
TATCTACAACCTCAGCAAGACTGGACGAATCGGTGGATTTTTGTACCTTTGCCATGTTATTACCCTCCTTTTGTTATAAGTAAAATTTCCGTGTTAAAGTTATTCGAACTCCTTTTCTTCCTCCGGCTTTATCCGGAAAGGCTATTCGAATGACAGTTGCGATATATCCGAGGTCACTCTCGTAGAACAAGTATCTGTTAGACTAGGCCGGTGAAGCGGCTGTTGCCGTCAAACCAATCGCCTCTGCGTACTTCAGATACGTTTCGACTGATGCGATCACAACCCTGGCCTCGATTGAAAGCAGCTCAATACCTACCAGTGACACCTTTACCCATGCATCGACAACGATACCCTTGTCGAGTATTCTGTCAACGACCTCCGCAAGACTGGACGAATCGGTGGATTTTTGTACCTTTGCCATGTTTATCACCCCCTTTCATTTTTTTCCAAATATTTAAATAAAATACAGAACGTACATTTAATGGATTGGCTTGATGTAAAGGAATTTCAACGCAGGGGTTGAAATTCTTCAACCCTTGCATGCCGTATTTAATTTGTGTTACCAACATCCAATCTTGTTGTTATCGTTTATATGCCAAAAGCGTGCCTCACATGCGTATCAAAAAAATGATTTTTTAATAAGTTATATCTGCTTAAAAAAAGGAAAGTTGAAGGCTTTATTTATAAGGCTGGCAAAATGTAACGAAGGCTAGATACGTCTTGAAAGGTGAAGATTCTATGGTAGGGTTGCCATAGCTGTGATATGAATTCCATAAAAAAGTAAATTTCTACAGAGTTGTGATAATCAAAAAGAGAATAAATACCCGGATTCTTTATGGGAATGTAAATACCATGTCGTATGATATCCGAAGTATTGATTTATGGTTTTGAAGGGAGAAGTTGGCAAATCGGGACGCGATATTATTAAGTAACTATGCGAATAGAAGAACTTAAAAACCTTTAGGGATGGTTGTTGGCTTGATGACGAAGAAGATATGAAAAGATAAATTAAGGTTTTTCAACCGGGAAGCCTTCTGCCTGCCATTTATTAATCCCGCCATCCACGTTATACAACTCTTTCAATCCCTTGTCTTTTAGCATCTCACATGCCTTTGCACTGCGTTTTCCGGCTGCGCAATGCACAATCACTTTCCTGTCTTTGGGAATTTTGCTGATATTTTGCTCCATCTCCTGGATGGGAATGAGATTGGCGCCCTTGATATGCATCTTGTCATATTCTTCTTTGGTGCGCACATCCAGCACAAATACATCCTTTTCCTTGTCTATTAGCTCTTTGGCTTGCTTTGGTGAAATGTTTTTTACCTCTGTTTGTGTTTTCGGCGGTGTTTCGCCGGCATTGAGATTTTTAAAGGTGGTGATACCTGTAATCATATTCATAAATAAAATTGTAAGTACAACAAATATTGCTTTGCCTGTCTGGCAAGAAATTGTTTTAGTATTCATATGGTTTAGTTACGATCCAACATGGGCATGGCAAAACTCTTCATAATCGATTAGTTCCTTGATTGTTGCCTTATCGCTGCACACCGGGCAATTGGGATTTTTGTGTATCTTGACCTTTTTAAAATCCATATTTAAAGAATCATAGATAAGCAATTTACCTTTTAATATTTCTCCCTTACCCAGAATGAGTTTTACAACTTCTGTGGCCTGGATAGAACCGACCACTCCTGGCAATACACCCAGGACGCCTGCCTCCTGGCATGAAGGAACGAGACCCGGTGGGGGAGGGGCTTCATACAGGCAACGGTAGCAAGGTCCCTCGAAGGGGACAATGGTAGTAACCTGTCCTTCGAATCTGAAGATAGAGCCGTGAGAGAGGGGTTTCTTGAGGAATACGCAGGCATCGTTAACGAGGTATCGGGTTGGGAAGTTATCGGCTCCGTCAAGGATGACATCGTAGTCCTTGATAATATCGAGGATATTTTCTGAAGTAAGACGCTCTGTGTAAGGAACCACTTCGATATCCGGATTTAGCGCCTCCAGTGTCTCTTTGGCAGAGATCGCCTTTGAACGTCCGACATCTTTAGTGGAATGCAGTATCTGCCTTTGAAGGTTTGAATGGTCTACACAATCACTGTCGGCAATGCCGATTTTACCGATACCGGCGGCAGCAAGGTAAAAAGCAGCCGGAGAACCCAGGCCTCCCGCACCTACCAAAAATACCTTGGCTTTTAAAAGTTTTAACTGCCCTTTTCCTCCTACCTCCGGAAGGATAATGTGTCTGGAATAACGCTTTATTTGTTCTTCTGTAAACGGTGATGACATCTTATTTATTCCCTATTGATTATTTAATTATAGAATCTTGCCAATTATTATAACGATCTTATTTACATAAAAAAGGTCATGTCTCGTACATGACCTTAATTCAAATTTAATAACTCATACGTGCAAAATTATAACAGAGGGTACAGTATCATTCAATAGATTTTACTTATCTGTATACCAAAGAAGCACAATTATTTTATACTTGGACTAATTTGATTTTAGAAAGGTCGTCTATGCCCAAACCTAACATGGCGGCAGTTGAGATATATTTGGGTTCACGTTTCGCCTGCTTCAATGAAGGTAGCCTCATTTCCCTTCGCTTTTCTTCAATTATATTATGGCAAATCCGATCCAGGGCAACAGGGTCTCTGCCCACGATAATTCCGTTGTAATTCCACGTCCATTGTGGTTTGTAACCCGGTCCGCCATTGTATTGTGCCAGAAGGGCATCGCACACAATCAATCTCGTCTTTTCGGCAATATAGGGATGGGTATTTAATTCCGCAATAAAAGGATTACAGTTATTGCCATGATATTTATTGGGATTGTGGATAACACCAAAAAAGTTTTTCATGGCCACGCTAATACCCGCCAGGTCGTGATCTTTCAGTACGGGGACATTAATAATAGCGGTGCACAGATGTGAGACTATTTTGCTAAAACACGTTCCGACACTGCCGGCGAATTTCGGTTCGGACTCGTAACCGCCGCCTGGAAGTTCATCGGTACCAAAACACCGAACACCATCTGTCGTACGCCGGACGCGGAATCCGGCGGTCTCAAGTTCACGATTGAACCGCTCGAATACGATAATATTTTTATCTTTAACGCCAGCACATTTTAAACCTTGTATGATAGATTCCACTATCGTTACATGAGGAGACATGGTTTTCCCTGAGAGGCAGTTTAATTTTATGCCGACAATGTCGTCAGACTTAAAAAGGGTCTGCCATGCCTTTTCTTGCGAGGGGGCCTTGGTCAACTGCATCACGGCTTTGTGTAGTAAACCCGAAACGATATTTTCTTTTAAGTCTCCAGTTTCTGCGAATATGCTGTCATCGCGTGCGATAATCACAGCGGATGGGTCTGTTGTAAGCGTTTCTCCACCCCATGAAATACATGAGGCATTTTCAATCATTGTCCTTCCAATGATGGTGGATGCACAAATACCGCCGCCTATTTGCAAGGTTTTTTTAAGAAACCTTCGTCTTTCCTTGTTTATCTTCATATTTGTAATTTTATGATAGAAATAAGCTGACAAAATGTCAATGAAGTTATTCTCAAAGCATAAGATGCCTTAGTGATAATATATCGAGCATTTTAAATACTCACTTGCAATACCATAAATCTTTTGTTTTAATACAAAAACAGTACATAATGATCAACCATAGATATGGTGGTATGTCCATCGAATGCATCTTTTAGACAAACTCTAAGTATTAGTGGTATCCTGTCATAATTAATGAACAATATTAGAACTATTCTGCGTTTTGTATTTCCCCTCCTGTCGCTGGCCTTTCTTGGTTGTACAACGGTAAGGTATTATCCAACCAACTTCATAGAGTCCTTAAAACATCCTACAAAATTTCCAGAAGTATATTCATCTACGGTAAAGAATATTGAAGAAGTTGCGGAAAAGAACCCGCTTGGCAAAGATGAAGAAGTGAAAATTACCGACGTTAGTGAGAATAAAAATTCAAGCATGCATCTCGTTCAAGTCCGTGAAAACGGGGAACTGCATCCCCATTATCACAAACGGCATGATGAGGTCGTTTATGTAAAAAAGGGGAGTGGTATTGCCACCCTTGACGGCACCAGGTATATGGTGAAACCGGGTTCTATTTTGCAAATTCCCACGAAAACCGTGCACAAGTTCCTCAATACCGGCAGTGAACCCTTTGTTGCTGTTTCCATTTTCTCTCCTCCTTTTGACGGCAGGGATGAAAAAAGAATCAAGGAAAAAAGAAAGACTGACCGGGTTAAAAGGGAAGAAAAAAGACTGGCTGTGAAAAAACCTGAAAAGGTTACAGAAGAGAAGAATGTCTCAGTTGCTAAAGAATCCGGGGATAGGGAAGAAAAAAAGCCTGCGTTTAAACCGGAAAAGGTAACCGAAAAGCCTGTAAATGAGGCTCTCCAGGACGAATTGAATACAGTGGAAGGGAATGAAAAAACTTCGGTTCCTGCCAGAAGATCGCCTCCATCAGAAGGTAAAAAAAAGAAGACAAAAAAAACATCAGTACCAGCCGAAAAACCCGCAATAAATATCAGCGATTTGCACGAAAAACTTACGAAACTGCTGGAGCTAAAAGAAGAAGGGACGATTTCCGCTTCAGAATATGAGGAAAAGAAGGATGCACTCATTAAAGGCGAAGACATCGGTGAATTGCCTGAGCCAAAAGCTCCCTCGAAAAAGAAGTCACCGATAGAAGAAGAACCCGTAGTAGAAAAACTAGAGGAGGAACACGTCCCGGCAGAAGAAAGCATTTCTCATGAAGAGCAGGGTTCTCAATTGGATACACCCGCTTTATCCGGTGAGACTGAGCCGACGGTACACGAGGTCGAGCCGGAAGAAAAAGCGCCTCAATCTGAAGACAAATTGAAGATGTTAGAAGAAATGAGGCAAGAGGGCTTGATTACTGAAGAGGATTATGAAAGTAAGAAAAGTAAACTAACTGGCATACCGGAAGAAAGGCCGGCTTCTGTGCCGTCTGAAAACACGGTTGAACATAAAAGCGAAGATGAAAGGATAAAAGAGCTTAAAGAATTGTACAGTGAAGGGCTTATTACGGAAGAGGACTATAACCATAAGCTTAATGAGCTTTCCGGCTCAAACCCACAAGACCTTATTCCTGCTCCTGACAAAGAAGAAGAAAACGACAAGTTATCAGAGCTCAATAAATTGAAAGAAGAGGGGGTAATCTCCGAAGAAGACTACGAGTTCAAGAAAGCACAATTGATGGATCAATAAATCAAATATTTATCGATATTTCATTAATATCCTATTTTTCATATTTTCACTTGATATTTCCAGTCAAATGGAATATATATATCCCCTAAAATATTAATTTATTACACAGAATAAATATATAGAATTTATGCGTGATGTACTAATCTCATAAACGTTATTAGAAAAGGAGGGCAAATCAAGATGGCGATAAAAAGGTTTTTGAAGTTGTACGTCGTTATATGCATGGGTATTTTGTGCTTCCCTTTGCTGGGGGTGACAACCACTGCCAGTGGGGCCGAAGCGACAGGGAATGAATTGGAAAATCGTACGGTGGATCAACCTTTGCTCGCAATGAATGACAGCCAGCACGATTGGAACTCATGCATCGGATGTAAATCCAGGAAGCCATAATATTGTTCTTGCCAGTAACACGGCGGAATCACATGCAAAAGCAGGCGCCGAATCTGCAACCCACCAGGCTGAAGCGGCAGGCGCAGTCTCTGCGGCTCTTGAGGATTTTCTTGAATTGGCGAAATACGGCAAGGCCATACATGTAATGGCTATGCTGATGGTTGGTTTCGGTTTTTTAATGGTGTTCGTTAGGAGATATGGTTATGGCGCTGTCACTGCTACCTATATTGCGGTAAGTATTGTTATTCCATATTACATGTTTCTCAAGAGAATGGGTATTTTTGGGGAACCGGCCGAATTAAAAATGGACCGATTAATCCTTGCTGAATTCTGTGCGGCAAGCATATTGATTGCCACAGGGGCGTTTTTGGGCAGATTGAAGATGTCCCAGTATATTATCATGGCTTTGATATTCGTTCCGTCTTATATGCTGAATGAATGGATTATGTTAGATAATGGTATGGGCATTATCCCGAAGGGACAACTGATTGATACCGGCGGTTCTATTGTTATTCACCAGTTTGGGGCGTATTTCGGACTAGGTGTGATTGTGAGAATGACCACCAGTGAAGACTTTAACAAAAAAATAGAATCCGATAAGATCAGCAATCAATTCTCGATGCTTGGGAGTATGATGCTGTGGATATTCTGGCCGTCATTCTGTGCCGCACCGGCTGAGATATCAAGAATGCCTATTGCTGCTGTAAACACAATTCTTTCATTGTGTGGCGCAACGGTGGCTACTTACATTGCAAGCACGATGATCAGGAAAAAGATCGCCATTGAAGATATGGCCAATGCAGCCCTTGCTGGCGGCGTGGCAATTGGTTCTTCATGTGCGCATACAACACCGACGGCATCTCTGATATTGGGTTTCATCGCAGGTGTTTTGAGCGTGATTGGTTTCGCTATCATTCAACCTCGCGTACAGAAGGCATTAAAGGGTATTGATACATGCGGCGTCCACAATCTACATGGTATGCCTGGTATGTTGGGTGGTTTGGCGGCTATCTTTATTGCCGAGAATGTTGTGCCAGGATTACAGATCAAAGGCGTATTTATAACCTTTATTGTTGCTTGGATAACAGGGCTTGCTGCGGGAACCGTCGTATCCTTATTTGGATATAGAAAAGATTCTTACAATGATGCCGTAGAATTTATAGTAGAAGAGGAACACCACTAAGAAGTCTTTTCTAAACAGATAGTTTTCAAAAAGCCTTCTGCATTTGAAAAAGTGCAGGAGGCTTTTTATTTACTGAATACATTACAAAATATGTTTACAATGATTGATAAATGCTAAGCTCTGTATCGTCTTTCTTTCTCATTGCTATCGCAGAGATGGGCGATAAAACCCAATTAGTGGCGCTCTCATTTGCAACAAAGTATAAACCGGCAAAGGTCTTGATAGGCATTTTTATCGGGACGCTTGTAGTCCATTTATTTTCTGTGGTGATCGGTGAGAAGGTAAGTGCGTTCATTCCCTTATTCTATATGAAGATTTTAATCGGGCTTTCATTTGTCGGCTTTGGCGTCTGGACATTAAAGGGTGACACCTGTAATGAGAAAGAAAAGAAGGGCAATAAATTAGGCACAATAGCAACCGTTGCTATTGCTTTTTTTCTTGCGGAGCTCGGCGATAAAACCCAATTAGCGACAATCTCGCTTGCCGCTCAATATCACTCTTTCCTGGGTGTATGGCTGGGATCGACGCTTGGTATGGTTGCAGCAGATGCGGTTGCAATAGTTGTCGGTATTATTGCAGGGAAAAAACTTCCTGAGAAATTAATAAAATATGTTTCAACGAGCATATTCATTATTTTTGGCGTCTTAATTATTATTGACGCTATTCGATAGGTTGAGATAATGACAAATTATTGGTAAAATTCATCAAATGAACGAGAAATATTCGGTAAATCATGCTCAACGTGTTGGCAAAGTAGCAAATCTGGTGATATTTCTGGGCATCCTGGGTATCATCCTGAGTATTGTTGCGTTGACCATCAGCCATGGTCTGTCCCAGCGCGGCTACGGATTCGGTTATGTTGTTATAGGGCTGTTAATGATGGGGCTTGGATACGGCATGCGCTACCGTCATAAATACTGTCTTTATGCAGCAATATCGCTGTTTACGATTCTCTCTTGTAATTTCCTTTTCAGACTCGTAGCCCATCACACTTCTTATCTAACAATAAGATTTGTATTGTGTGCCTGGGTTTCTTATCGTCTCTTCCAGTCCGTTTCTTCTATGCGAGAACTCATTATGACAAATGCCTTTCCCGACAGGGATAACCGCTTTATGCGGTTTTTACTGAGGAAGAAGCACTCATGACAATTCTGGACGAGATTTTTAAATATAAATTATGTGAGGTTGCCGAAAATAAGAAACGTATTTCCATTGAAACGCTAAAGGAACAATGTAAGAAAAGACAGAGTGCAATGCCATTTGGTGCGGCGCTAAAATCCGGTACTAATATCAGGATAATAGCGGAAATAAAAAAAGCCTCTCCGTCTCTGGGTATTATCAGAGAGGATTTTAACCCTGTCGAAATTGCCCGTATTTATGAAACAAATGGCGCTGCAGCCATCTCTGTCCTTACGGACGAGAAATTCTTCCAGGGTAGCCTGTCTTATTTAACCGGGGTGAAAAAGTCTGTGAATTTACCCGTCCTGCGGAAGGATTTTATTGTCGATCCTTATCAAATCTACGAGGCGCGGTCGGCAGGGGCAGATGCCATTCTGCTCATTGCCGCACTCCTTTCCTGGGAAGAAATGCAACGTTATTTAGACCTGGCAAGTGAATTGGGGATGGAGTGCCTGGTAGAAGTCCATTCGGAAACAGAATTGAAGATGGTTTTAAAGACAAATGCCCGCATTATCGGCATAAACAACCGGGACCTTGCAACGTTTAAGACTGACCTGGAAACCACACTTCGGCTAAAACCCATGATTCCAGCCGAAAAGATAGTGGTAAGCGAGAGCGGTATTAAGTCGAGGGTGGATGTAGAAAAACTAATGGAGGAAGGGGTAGATGCAATCCTGGTAGGTGAGACCCTAATGAAGAGTGATGATATATCTGCTAAGCTCCGTGAACTGTTAGGTTTGGTGTAATAATTCACCGCAAAGACGCAAAGCTCGCAAAGGAAAGCCAAAAAAAACTTTGTATCGTTCTTTGCGTCTTTGCGGTGAATAGATAAGACTATTTTAATTGCGCATCCAGCGCGGCCTTTAAGTCTTTCCTGGATTTTACACCTACCATCTTATTCACGGCCTGTCCGTTATTAAATACGATAATCGTAGGAATTGCTGTGATACCAAACTTGGCAGGTGTGTTATTATTTTCCTCCGTGTCAAGTTTTCCAATCTTGACCTTCCCCTTGTATTCCTTTGCCAACTCTTCTATCACGGGTGCCAGTTGTCTGCACGGCCCGCACCACGCCGCCCAGAAATCAACTAACACAGGAACATTGGATTTTAATACCTCTGCATCAAAATTTGCATCCGTTATTACAGCTACATCTTCAGACATGAGTAATTCTCCTTATGTAATTAATGTACATGTACAGGATTCAAACCATAGTTCCTCTCCCTTGCCTGTCCTGAACGAAGCCGAAGGAATGGGGGAGGCTAGTAATGTAGGGGCAGGTTTCAAACCTGCCCCTACTACGATTCATATAGTAGCCGAAGGCCTAATTTGCTAAACCTTCTGCGGCTCGCCTTTTTTGGCGCCCACAAAAAGCTGGCAGTGACATTCACCGTCACGTTCAATCTCCTCAGCATGATAGACACACGGGCAAATGATCTTTTTGTCTTTTTCTGGATCCCCCATAACCAGTCGGCAGGGACAGTATTCGTATCCGAATTTGATCTTACGCATTACCAACCCCTTCACTACCCTATCGACGATTTTCGTATCCGGATTAAGCTTATAGGGGCTGTGGGCTGCGTAATCCGTAATCATCTTGCGAATCTTTGCTTCTTCTTGCTCTTTTTGTTCTTTGTTATCATCCATGAGATTTATTCATTGTTTTTAAATTAGTGCATCGGTTCAGTATCTGTTGTCTCCCGTGGTACGCGTTTTAATTCCCACACGGCGCCGGTAGGGTCAGGGCAATGGGTTAGCAAGGTGTGCTCGCTTGTTTGCCAGGGTAGTTTGGCGCCATATCGCAAAGCCAGGGCATCTCTGGAAAGAACGGCATAAGCGCTGTCACACAGTCCTTTGGGTGTAAATCCTGTCAAAGGAAAGGTATCACCTTCTTTATAATAATTACAAGTCCCTTTTTTTACAACCGTAGCGAATACCTTGAAACTCGAACTCTTGCACTTCACAAATTAACCTCCGCAATTTATTGAAATACTTTTTTAATCTAAATCAATTGTAATGATTATATTTTATATACTGAATCTATTTCAAGGAAAAACCCAAAATCCCAGTTATCTCATATACATAAGGGATGGATTTTCATACCTGTTTACTTATTACTTGAAAATATCTGTTTCTGAAAAAGGTTGCATTTTAAGCATTGTTCTTATAATATTTGTAATTTTAAAAAACCATTTTTCATTCAGACAGACTTTCTACAATATTTTTGATACAGAAATAAGGAGATGACATGACAGTGCAAAAGGCTACCAATATTAAATGGCATCACGGCAAGATTACCAAAGAGGACAGGACAAAACTGATGAAACAAAAGGGCGTGACCATATGGCTGACAGGCCTGTCAGGCTCTGGAAAGTCAACCATTGCCGTAGAGCTTGAGCATGCACTCCTTGAGAACAGGCATCAGGCATACATACTCGACGGTGACAACATACGTCATGGCCTGAATAAAAATCTTGGTTTCTCACCCGAGGACCGGTCTGAAAATATTCGCCGCATCGGTGAGGTTGCAAAGTTGTTTACCGATGCAAACATAAT
>JACPHJ010000014.1 GCA_016188675.1 Planctomycetota bacterium | reverse complement strand
TAATAGTGATAAGGTCTTTAATGATTATCCCACCCAAGAGTCATTATTTTATAGGTTCTTTCCTGAGAAAATAGATGTTGGCGATAAAAAACCAAAAACAATCGAATGGATACTTAGTAGAGTGAGAGATGGTAAAGGAATCATAGCTCCTAGAGAAGTTATTCATTTACTAAACGAAAGTAAGCAAGAACAAATTAGACGTATGGAGATTGGGCAAAATGATTTGGAAAATGAATGGTTAATCGGGAGAACTGCTTTTAAGGGTGCATTAGATGAAGTGTCTAAAGTTAGGCTTGAACAAACTATTTATGCAGAATATCCAACCCTTAAAGAATATATTCAAAAGTTGGAAGGAGAAAAAACGGAACAAAATCTAGATACTTTATTAAAAATTTGGAATGTGAAAAATGAAGAAGCAAAGGAAATAACTAAAAGACTTGTGGATATAGGTATTTTCGAGGAAAAGGGAGATAAAAAAAATCCTAGTTATTGGGTTCCTTTTTTATATAGAAATGAATTAAAAATGATTCAAGGAAGTGCTGACATATAATAAATCTATTGCATAATTAATTTAAAAATGGCATACTACCCCTGAAAGGGGGTGAGGTATGCTAAAATATGTAAAGATATCGAAAAGGCCACGCATTTTATATCGGTTAACGGGATTAACGATAGAACAATTTACTGTTCTTTGTACAAAACTAAAACCATTGTGGGAAAAAGCTGAGAAAAAGCGTTTATCCCAAAGAGAACGAAAGCGCACACTTGGACAAGGAAGAAAATATAAACTCTCTGCCATAGAAGATAAACTTGTATTCATTTTGGTGTTTTACCGTTATTACCTTACCGATGAACTTATGGGATATCTCTTTGGCATTCATCCAAGCAATGCCTGTAGGCTGAGGATTAAAATGGAACCCTTGGTAGAAAAAGCTGCCGATCCTTCTCTGAGTCAATCGATAAGACACAGGATTTCTCCAGACGTAAAAAAGGTTTCTACGTTGGAGGAACTGCTTGTGGTGTGTCCTGACTTTGCAGAGGTCGTGACCGATGCTACTGAACAGCAAAGACGAAGACCGAAAAAAAGGATACAAAAGAAATACTATTCCGGAAAGAAGAAACGTCATACCATCAAGACTCAAATTACGGTAAACACCAAAGGGCAAATTCTCATGGTAAGTAAAAGCTACCCTGGAAGAGTTCATGATTATAACGTCTTTAAGCAAGAGAATACTGCTAAAAAGTTGCCAACGAAAAGTGCCCATTATGGAGATAGCGGATACGATGGCGCTCCGAATGACTACCCTGAACACACGATTATAATACCGGTAAAGAGGAGACGGAATCATAGCACCCTGAGTCTTTCTGAAAAGCGTTTTAACAGGAAACATTCTCGAATACGTATTCTTGTTGAACATGTGTTAAGTCGTATGAAGAAATATCAAATCCTTGCCCAGGTGTATCGTCACAAAATGATCGATTACAATCGAAGATTTAGGAACATAGCCGCTCTTATCAACTTTAGGCTGGCATCTTCTGCTATTTAAAATACATCGTAACCTTAAGGTTCTTTCAAACTGTATAATTACGCAATATATCTATTTTATAAACATCGTTATCTGTTAACAACCTCATTAGCTTACTTCCGCATGAATCTCTTCTTTTCTAATTAAGTCCAATGCGTATTGAATACAAGCCTTGATATCTTCTATTCGTAAATCTGGATAGTAATTTTGAATAATTTTATCAAAGGAAATTCCTTCTTGAACTAGTTCGAGCACATTATCAACGGTTATTCTTGTGCCAACCACGTATGGTTTGCCAAAATGCACTTCAGGATTGACCGTTATGCGACTTCTATAATCTTTCATAGATACCTCCGATTTTCTATCAAATGTTTTAGCAGGGATACAAATGACCGAATTAGAAAGTTACTCTTTTAATTCCATTCGTTTCTTATTTTTTAAAATATGCCTTTGAAGCGGAGAAGTTTTTGAGTTTTACGGGGTTCTTCTTCTACAATGGTTATGAGCAATTTAGCCTTTTTCAGAGGCGGCATGGCATCTTTACAAATAATTTTGCCATTTTCATAATAGGCTTCTATGGTTTTGTACATAAAATCTTTCCTCCTCTGGAATAGTTATCCTTTAATAACACACATCGGCTTTAGTTGAACGACTTTTTTACTGATGCCGGCGTGGTCTACGACATCCACGACCTCTGTTACGACGACCTCCGTTACGTCTTTATATGCCTCTGGCACCTCTTCAACGAGTGTGGCCCGGCTATCGGCACGGACAAGGATTCCTTTTGCTTTCAGTTCCTCAGCAATATTTCTGCCTTTGGTTACCCTTGTCGCCTGTCCTCTGCTCATGACCCTCCCCGCCCCGTGACACGTGCTGCCAAAGGTGTCTGAATATGCCTTTTCAGTTCCGACAAGCACATATGAACAGCGTCCCATGTCTCCCGGTATTAGCACGGGTTGTCCCACTGCTTTGTATACATCCGGTGTATCAGGATGATTCGGTGGGAATGCGCGGGTGGCGCCTTTCCGGTGAACACATAACCGCTTCTTTATACCATTGACGATATGGTCCTCGAATTTGGCAATATTATGACAGACATCATACACCAGGGATATTCTGGACTCCTTAGGGCCTACGTGTAATGCCCTTTCGAAGGATTCCCGAACCCAGTGGGTAATCATCTGCCGGTTGGCAAATGCATAATTGGCAGCACAGGCCATCGCAGCAAGATATTCTTTCCCCTCCGGTGAATTAATAGGGGCACAGCATAGCTGCCGATCGGGAAGTTCAATGTTGTATTTCCGGGATGCATCGATCATAACCCGTATGAAGTCATCGCACACCTGATAACCTAAGCCCCTTGATCCCGTGTGCACCACAATGGTAATACCGTCCTTTTCGAGTCCCAATGAGCGGGCAATCTCCTCGTTGTAAATCTCTGATACATAGCCAACCTCGACAAAGTGGTTTCCGGAACCGAGGGTGCCTAATTGCGCCCGACCCCTTTCCAGGGCGCGGTCTGAAATCAACTCCGGTTCTGCCCCCGGTATGCACCCATTTTCTTCGATATGTTCCAGGTCTTCTTTTGTGCCATAACCCTGTGAAACCGCCCATCGTGCCCCGTTTTTGAGTACGATTTTTTCTTCCTGTTGCGAAAGTTTCAAATCCTTGCGATGCGACCCTACACCAGATGGAATATTGGCAAACAGGGTGTTAACTACAGATTCTAACTTGTTGGAAATTTCCACACGATGCAAGCCCGTTCTGAGCAACCTCACTCCGCAGTTGATGTCGTACCCCACGCCGCCAGGGGACACCACGCCCTCATCCATATCGAATGCAGCGACACCGCCGATGGGAAACCCATATCCCCAGTGGATGTCGGGCATTGCCAATGAATGGTTTACAATCCCCGGAAGATAAGAGACGTTAATCACCTGCTGCAGGCTTTCGTCTTTCTGAATTTCTTCCAGCATGTGTTTGTCGGCATATACGATGCCATCCACCCGCATCTTGCCTTCTCTGGGGATGCGCCAGCGGTAGTCGTCTATTTTCTGAATTTTATATTTATCGTCTGCCATAAAAACCCCTTTTTATTTTGATGCTAAGGAATTGTAATCTTGTAGAGGCAATTCATGAATTGCCTCTACATAATTCGGTCTTTTGTTGATGGGTGCGCTGCCGCTTCACCCATCCTACTTGATAACTATTCATTTGTGTCCATCCGTGCAAATTCGTGGCTAAACTACAGGTCAAATATAACCCGCGCTTTCCACTGATGATCTTCCTGAACGATTGATAAACCATGATATGTGACGGCTTTTATCTCTGTCTTAATTTCATGTTTGCCATCGGTAAATGCTTCACCGCATACGGATGCGGTCAATTGATTTTCTTTCATATCCGTAATATGAAAATCCTTGAAAAGCAGGTATTTTACATCATGCAGGTACAACAATTCACTTAACCAACTGACGAGCAGTTGTTCTCTGTCTATTCCCGAAACATTTACATTATATTCGACCTTGCATTCTACTTTAGACAAATCCGCTATGATATCAAACAGGGCAAAGGCTGCATTTGTGAATAATTCCTGTAATGTTGTCCCAAATACGTCAATTCCAATATCTGCCGTGTGATCGATAAGTATATATTTAGGCATATAATTATTTAGGAAAACCTGTTAGCAGAATAACAAATCATGTTTTTGGCATGACTTGTTATGGCATAACGAAATCATGCTCAGGATGCCTGACGGTAAGCACCGGGCAGGGCGCCTTGCGCACGACTTTTTCCGCCACGCTGCCCATGATTGCATGAGACAGACCTGTCCTTCCATGCGTGCCGAGCACAATCAGGTCAATATCGTATTCCTTTGACGTCTTGATAATTTCGGCGAAAGGGACGCCTTGTAAAACAATGGCATCAATCCGGATCGTTAATGTCGTAAACGCGAATATCCAGCACGTGTATCAGTAAAAGCTTTGCCCCGTATTTCCCGGCAAATTCTATTGCATAGTTTAATGCCTTTTCCGAATAAATCGAATAATCGACCGGGCAGAGGATATTTTGTATATTAATCACGCGTCTTCCTCCTTCTATTGTTTTTGAATTAATACCGTATTGATGGCATCATCAATCTTCTGGATATAAACGCATTGGATTTTGTTGCGGATTTCTGCATCAATTTCTTCGAAATCATCCTTGTTTTTTAAGGGAAGCACAATCGTCTTCACGCCTGCCCTTATGGCTGCAAGCACCTTTTCCTTCACCCCTCCAATGGGCAATACGTTTCCTGTCAGCGTGACTTCGCCGGTGAGTGCAACTTCTCGCTTTGCATATCTGCCTGTCAGCAGTGAAATAAGCGCCATGCACATGGTAATGCCGGCAGAAGGCCCGTCTTTGGGTATGGCGCCGGAAGGGACATGGATGTGAATTTCTGAAGTATCATAAAAATTCTCCTCGATTTCCAGTCGTTTTGCATTGCTGCGGATATAGCTGAGCGCTGCAATGGCCGATTCCTGCATGACGTCGCCTAATTGTCCTGTGAGGGTAAGTTCCTTCTCGCCCTTCATACGAGACGCTTCTACAAAGATGATATCCCCCCCTGTTTCTGTCCATGCAAGTCCCGTAACCACTCCAATCCGATCCTCTTCATCAGTAACTTGATAGAAGTATTTTCTTGGTCCGAGGAATTTTTCCACACTTTCCGGTCTTACCTCTTTTGTTATCTGTTCACCGGCAACGATCTCCTTTGCGATCTTTCTGCAGATTGACGCAATCTCTCGCTCAAGGTTCCTCAATCCCGCCTCTCTGGTGTATTCCAGAATGATCTTGTAAATGGATTGGTCCATGAATATAACCGGGTGCTCTTCCAGTCCATTTTCTCTGATTTGCTTTGGGATAAGAAATTGTTGTGCTATTTTCAATTTCTCTTCTTCACTGTAACCGGGAAGGTATATGACTTCCATCCGGTCTTTCAGCGCGGTATGAACTGTATCGAGGATATTGGCCGTCGTGATAAACAACACGTTCGAGAGATCAAAGGATACGTCGAGATAGTGGTCTACGAAACTAAAGTTTTGTTCAGGATCCAGCACTTCCAGCAGGGCTGAAGCAGGATCCCCTCTGAAATCAGCACCAATCTTGTCAATCTCGTCTAACATGAAAACGGGATTGCTGTATCCCGCACGACAGATCTCCTGCATTACGCGTCCTGGCAAAGCGCCCACATAGGTGCGTCTGTGTCCCCTGATTTCAGCCTCATCGCGGATACCTCCCAAAGAAATGCGAATAAATTTTCTGCCTAGCGCCCGCGCAATTGATTTGCCTAATGACGTTTTTCCTGTCCCCGGTGGTCCGCAAAAACAGAGGATGGGGCCTTTTAGTTTCTCCTTTAATTTGTGTACGGACAGGAATTCCAGGATGCGCTCTTTGACTTTCTCAAGCCCATAATGGTCTTCATTCAGTATCTTTTCCGCCTGGCGGATGTCAAGGCTGTCAACGGTCTTTTTGTTCCATGGGATATTAATAAGATAATCCAGATATGTCCTGGAAACCGGATACTCAGCCGATGCAGGGTTAATATCCCGTAACCTGTCTAATTCTTTGATGGCCACTTCTTCCACCTCCTTTGGCATCTTTGCCTCTTTAATTCTTTCCTCCAGTTTGTTGATTTCTTCCATGTGAGGATCGTCTTTTCCCAGTTCTTTCTGGATTGCCTTTAATTGCTCTCTCAGGAAGTATTCCCGTTGTGTCTTGGTCATTTCCTTGGCGACTTCCTCGTCTATCTTTCCCTGAACCTCCCGTATCTGCACCTCTTTATTCAGGTAATGGAATACGATCCTTAATCGTTTCTGCGGGTCAATCATTTCTAGCAGTTTTTGCTTTTCATCAACAGACAATTCCAGGTAAATGGTTACCAGGTCGGCCAGCATTGATGGGTTGTTGACGTTGTCGATCATAGGAATTATGTCTTTTGGCAACGTCTTCCCAAGCATGGCACTCAGCTTGAAAAGCGTTTTTACGCTTTGTACAAGCACCTCGATCGTTTCGGATTTTTCTGTAAATTCCCGAAGTTCTTCTACTCGCGCCTTATAATGCGGCTCGGTTTGCAGATATTCTATGACTTTGATCCGGACTATGCCCTCTGCAAGAAACTTTATGTTGTCGGAGGTAGATTCAAATACCTGCACGATCTTTGCTGCCGTTCCTATGTCGTAAAAGTCTGTGTGCTTCGGGGATTCAACATTATACTTTAGCGCTACAATACCGATGAGTTCATTCCTGGAAATCGCCTCGTTTAATGCCTTTACCGTTTCTTCTCCAGACAGGGATATCGGACGGATCAAATGCGGAAAAACAACATCGTCCTTCAGTGGGATGATACTAATGATTTCGGGCAGGATTCCATCGTCCCGTCTGTGAAAAGAAAATTTTGCTTTCTTTGTCATTTCCAATTTGTTTTCAGGTCGGTTTTTCAGCTATGTATTTTTCACAGCTTTAGCGATAGAAACTGATTTATTCGCCTGTTCGATCATATCGGTAATACTTTTCGTCGCCGGGGTAATGGAACTAGCGCCTATCGTTACCCTAAAATCGATTTTTACATTTTTCTCTTCATCTTTTACGACACACCTCTCAATCTCATTTACCAACAAGCCTGATACCCTCTTGAGTTCTTCTTTATCAACTTCAGGTAATACGATTAAAAATTCGTCATCCCCAAACCGCGAAATTATATCGGATGACTTAATTTGTTTTTGTATGCACCTTGCAGATTCAATAAGGATACGATTCCCCATAAAATAGCCGTACCGTTTGTTGATGGATTCAAGGTGGTCGATATCCAGCATGATACACGACAATGACTTGTTTTGTGCCCGCGCCCGATTAAACTCATTCTGAAGGATTACGAGCGAGTAGCGCTTATTATAGACATTGGTTAAACTATCGCGCACCGCATGCTGATTGACCATCTCATTTAATTGGTGTATTCTTGCATTCAAGCTTTGCAAATTCCTGTCGTGTAATTTTACTTCTTCGGCATTCATTAAAATGCCATTGTAATGGGTTACATTACCCCATTCATTCCTGACGCTATTCAGGTAATTGGAGACCCATGCATATGACCCGTCTTTTTTTAATAACCGATATTCTATTGTTGCTTCGCTTCCATTCTGTAACTTTTGGATTTGCGCTGACACCTTTTCTCTATCATCAGGATGTACCAGTTGAAGCAGGAAATTGCGCGTCCTGTAAATTTCATCGGGCTTGTGTCCCACAATCTTTTCTATCCCATCGCTGATATATTTTACTGAACCATCAAACGTGGAAATGTACACGATCTCCGGAATAATATCCATGACGCGGTGGAATAGTTTTTCTGATACTGTACTCTTTTCGGTACCGGTTGATTTGTTGGGTTCTTCGCTATGAATGAAAAACTGCAGCGTGCAACAAAAAGCCAGAACTACTAAACCGAAGATAATTCCTTCCAGTTTAAAAATACTAACAACGGCGCAATTTGCGGCAATGAGAGCGCCGATTGCACAGTATTTATATTTGCTAATATATTTTTTTAGCATGGTTCTTTTTTCCCATTGGTTTTGTGAAGTTCCTCTAAAAGTTTCTTTAACTCGTCTCCCTCAATAACCTCCTTTTCCATCAGTGTCTTTGCCATACCCTGTAATATCTCCTTTTTTTCGGTTAATAACGCCTTTACACGATGGAACGATTCGTCCACGATCTTCTTTATCTCCAAGTCGATTTCCCGCGCCGTTTCTTCGCTGTATTCCTTGCTGGCGGCAAACCCTCCGCCTAAAAAGAGGGGTCTGTCGCCCTGCTCGAACGTTACCAGCCCCATCTTGTCACTCATTCCGTATTCCTTGACCATCAACTTGGCAATTTCTGTGGCCTTTTCCAGATCATTCTGGGCGCCTGTTGATATTTCGTTAAAGATAATTTCCTCTGCGATCCTTCCCCCAAGCAAGATGGCGATACGATCCAGGAGTTCGGCCTTTGTCATAAGATATCGGTCTTCGGTAGGTTTTTGTAATGTATACCCAAGCGCTCCAATGCCGCGGGGAATCATTGATATTTTCCGTACCGGGTCTGCGTGCGGTAAAGAGCATGCCACCAGCGCATGGCCTGACTCGTGATGGGCAACGATCTCCTTTTCCTTTTTATTCATTAATCGTTTCTTCTTTTCGAGACCGGCCATAATGCGGTCAATTGCCTCTTCGAATTCCGGCATACTCACGGCCTTCTTGTTTCTCCTGGCTGCAAGCAGGGCTGCCTCGTTGACGAGATTGGCGAGGTCTGCGCCGACAAATCCCGGTGTCATGGCTGCGACGGAGTGTAAATTGATATCCTTTTCCAGTTTCACCCCTTTTACGTGTACTTTAAGGATTGCTTCCCGGCCGTGGAGATCGGGCCGGTCAACAACTACCTGACGGTCAAACCTGCCGGGTCTCAAGAGGGCGGAGTCTAGCATTTCCGGTCGGTTGGTGGCGCCCATGATAATTACGCCCTTATTGGAATCAAACCCGTCCATTTCTACCAGCAACTGGTTCAGTGTCTGTTCCCGCTCGTCGTGTCCGCCCATAGGATTTATGCCACGTGCCTTGCCAAGTGCATCAAGTTCATCAATAAAGATGATGCAAGGGGCTTTCTGATCCGCCTGGTTGAACAAATCCCTCACCCGTGCGGCGCCCACACCGACGAACATTTCGACAAATTCAGAACCGCTCATATTAAAGAAAGGAACACCCGCCTCGCCAGCGACTGCCTTTGCCAGGAGGGTTTTCCCTGTTCCTGGCGCGCCGACCAGCAAAACGCCCTTCGGTATTTTCCCGCCCAGTGCGCGGAATTTTTCAGGGGTCTTCAGGAACTCGATAATTTCCTGGAGTTCCTCCTTCGCCTCGTCGATTCCTGCAACATCGTCAAAAGTTACGTTTAAGTCTTCCTGTGCATAAAGACGACCTTTGCTCTTGCCAAAGGACATGATACTGCTGGCGGGGCCGAATCGCTTAAACACAAAACGCCAGATTACGAACAGGATGAGTAAAGGCACCACCCATGAGAAAAAAAACGTCTTAAACCAGGGACTTTCGTATTGTCCTGCATACCTCACGCCCATTGTTTCCAGGTCTTTTACCATGTCCGGGTCGTCCACGCGGGCCGTGATAAAAACGGCATTTTTTGCCGTACCGCGTTCCATCTCTCGCAGTTTACCGCGGATCATGGTATTGGTAATATAACATTCCAGCACATTGCCCTCTTTGACCAGTTTTTTAAAATCGCTGTAAGTGATGTTTCGCACACCGGGATTCATCAGATACATCTGGAGGAGGATAAAGAAGCCAAAGGCGATGATAATGTGCCAGACAGAAAATTTTTTGGGCATCTTGAATTTAATATTTTTAAAATCTTTGAGCATGTATACTCCTATGATTTATTATCCAATAGAATAGGTTATAGTTTTTTCTAATCTTTTCAATTTTTTATATTATTGAATGAAATGACTCAAAAAGTCCTTTTGTTTATGTTTTCGATAATTGTTATAAATTATTCTACCAGAAAGTCCTGCATCACTCAAAAGAACTTTATGGTATTTTAAATTGTACAGCCATTAAAAAATACTTTCTGGACAACCCCTGGCAGTAAAAAATTTCCTATGCAGATTATTCGGCTCGTTTCCATGCTCCGCGTGAAAACGAGTACAAGTTCTCAGCGTCTATTTACCATCTTCGGTTAGATAATATAAATACCCTGTTACGATAATCTCTGTTTTAATTTTTCGTAAAATTTTCTCTTTTCCCAACCATCACAATTTAAACAACCTTTTTATCCTCTTTTTTTAATTTCTTAATTGAATTTGCAATATCCTCAACTTTCAATTCGATCGTATTCCCAATGCTCATTTTTTTCTCCTTTCCCCCGCGGGGTACTATCCAACACAAATATCAAACTACAATCGTTGCAAGGAGAAGTCGTTCCGCACCCATCTTAAAAGATGTCGCATTCAAAGTAACGTCTATATCCTTCTGTGCCTTTGTGACCATCCTTGTCTTTATGCCATGAGCAACACCGGCTCGAATCTTTTTAAATAATGATTTAACATCCTCTTTGGTTTCATTCCCCATTAAATCGAACACGCACATCGCGCAAAGGTCTCTTTCGGGAAATCCTGTCATTTTTACAAAGACATCATTAAACCCGAGAATATGCCCTTCGTTATTTGACAAAACTACGGCATACGCCATGTTAGCGAACAGATTACGAATGTAATCTTTCTCGTCTTTTGCGCGGGAATAAGCAGATTGTAACATCGCATTGAGTTCCTTAAGTTGTTTGTTCAACTCGATATTTTCCATGGCGAGTCTTCTTCTTTCTAACCCGCGGCTAATTACTATATCTAAACTCCTGGCATCGTTCATTAGCATAAAATCCTTCACAACGTAATCATCCGCACCCTCCTGAATCGCTTCTACGGCCGTCGCTTCGCTGCCATAGCTTGTCGCAACAATAATACATATCTCATGGTTATTTTTCCTGCATTCCCTCAGCACATCCATACCATTCATTCCCGGCAAAACAAGGTCTAACAGCATAACCTGAAAGCTTTCTGCACTCAGTTTCTTTAAAGCTGATTCCCCGTCATTAACAGTTGCTGTATCATATCCTTTTTTACGTAATGTATTACCAAACATTTCGCATACAAGCGGACTGTCATCTACTATTAATATCTTCTCTTTTACAAACTCTTTATTTGTATTCACCGCATACTCTCCTTAATAGAAAATACTGATGCCAACAGCTCAATATTTTTTGTACATATTTCTTTTAATTGCTTTACGGTAAAAACCTCACCTACCAACCATTCTTTACTTTCCGGATTTGCCTCGAAAATACGAATCACATTCTTATATTCATTTACGGCCTGTTCGTTCAGACCGGCATCTTTATACAAATTCCCAAGATAGTAATGTGATATTACAGAATTGTCATCTAAATAAATTGTCTTTTTAAAGACAGAAATGGCCTTTTCTTTCTCCCCGATTTTATAGTAAATGCTTCCCATCAACAAATAGGCGTCTGCTGATAAGTCATCAATTTCCAGGGCATCCATGCCCTTTTTTAACGCCTTATCATACAACCCTATATTCGCATACAGCTTGCCCGCCAGCAAATGCGCATCAACATTCTTTGGATCGCCCTCTAAAACCTCTTCGATCTCCTCTAATACCGATTCATAATTATCGTCTCCTGCAGGCGGCACTCCCTTCTTCATACATTTGGATACATCTTTTTTATGCATCAGGCCGACACTTTGCGGCGACACCTTCTCTCCTGCCGCTTGTGGTGTGAGTGTGATATGCCGAGATCCCTTTTTCACTAAGGAGGAAGGCGCCTTTCCAGTAAAATTAATGCTACCCGACGCTTTTCCCTTTTGCTGAAACCGTTTTGTTAGAGATGCAACCCTGTTTTTTCCGTCTTTCCGATAGATAAATATCCCGGAAATTTCTTCTAACTCAAAGTCATCGGATATTTGCCAGAGGGATTCCGAATGACCAACAAATAAATAACCCCCTGCTGCAAGCATTTCATAAAATTTGCGAATAACCGTTTTCACTGTCTCTGTCCTGAAATAGATCAACACGTTCTTGCAAAAAATAATATCAACATGAACGGCTTCTATAGGGAAAAAAGGTTCGATCAGATTTATAGTATCAAAACGAACAAATTGTTTTACCTGATCATTTAAATGGTACCATCCGTCTCTTTGGGTAAAATATTTATTTAACATCGCCTTGTCGACGGCCCGCATGCTGCTTTTATTGTAAATGCCTTCTTTTGCCCTTTTTAAAGCCCACTCACTAATGTCTGTAGCATAAACAGAGACATTAATATCGTCGGGTAAATAACATTCCATGATCGCCATTGCTATGGAATATGGTTCTTCTCCCGTGGCACACCCAGCGCTCCATATTTTTATTTCTTTCTCTTTCTTTCTTTTTATCAACTCAGGCAGGATATTTTTAGTCAACACTTTTAGTTGCTTATCGTCGCGGAAGAAAAACGTCTCTCTAATCAATATGATATTTAATAACTCATCAAATTCTTTCTTCCCCATAGTGTTTGTTATAATCAGCGAATAATACGCGCTATATTCTTTTATATCCAGGGCAGCCATACGGCTATCTATGCTTATTTTGAGCGAATTTTGCTTACTATCGTCAAAATACATACCTGTGCGGCTCTCTATATACTGACGGAATTTATCGAAATCTATTTTAGACAATACTCGTTTTGTTTCTTCCATCGAAATACCTGCGACTAGCTAAATGTGTATTAATTTTGCACCGTATCCGCTAAATAATACACACGCGGTTTCTACCCTCGGTCTTTGCATTGTAAAGAGACTTGTCTGCCCTGCTGATCAGGTCTTCCAAACTCCTTACGCCCGGATCGGGATAGCTGGAAACACCAATACTGACGGTACACCTGATTGCCTTGTTTGCATCTCCGAAATTATATTGTTCAACTTCCCTTCTGATTCTTTCAGCCAAATTTACGCTGTCCTCAAGTTTTGATTCCGGCAGGACAATAGAAAATTCCTCGCCGCCATAGCGCCCCAGGGTATCAGAAACCCTGATATTATTCTTAAAAATCTGGGACAATTTATATAACACCATATCGCCCTGTGGATGACCGTAAGTATCGTTTATACTTTTAAAATAATCTACATCTATCATCAAAAAGGAAAGAGGCAGTTTGTACCTTTCCACTCTGGCATATTCTTTACACAGACATTCATACAGGAAACCGTGATTATAGATACCCGTCAAACTGTCCGTAATTGCAAGCTTTTTCACCTTGTTGTAAAGCCATGAATTTTCTACGATAACGTATGCCTGCCTGACTACAATTTTGAAAAACTCTTCTTCCTTACTATCTATAACCTCTGAAACATCATGCGCTAAGATAACCAACCCTCCCAGATTATTGGCGCAATGTATCGGCACTGTAAAATACGCTATCTTTTGCTCTTCTGTATAATCGGCCTGTTTTATTTTATCACTGCTAAATACTTCCATCACAGGCGCAGGGCTTAAACAGATATTATTTGCTTTTAAATAGTTCTTTGTATATTCCTGAATTTCTTTCAGGCATTGTTCGCTGACAAAACGACGAATTACAAAGAAACACTCTACATCATGTTCTTTTATGGTAACAATTACTCCTACCTCATATGCCAGCACTTTCGCCATGGTCTCCATCACAACATTTACCGTTTCCTTGAAATCTTCTATTCTCTTCTCAACCAACGAACTCATTTCGTTTAACACGGTTGCCTCAAACAGCTTTTTATCAAGCTGTTCGTTTACTTTAGAAACAATATCTACCGCACTAATCAAACTCGTTCCTCTGATAAGTGACTTTGCAACGTGTCTCTTCCGCCTTTTTTGTATAAGCGTCTCTATCGTTTTTAACAGCGTCGTTTGTTCAAATTCCTTAGACAAATAGGCATCAGCGCCGGTCTGGATGCCCCAATATTTATCACTTGCCTGGTCTTTCACGGTCAGCATAATAATTGGAATATCGCAGGTTTCATGGTCTGACTTTAACAAACGGCATACCTGATACCCGTTCATCCTGGGCATCATAACATCAAGGACAATCAAATCCGGCAGTTCCCTGAATGCCTTTTCAATCGCCTCAATTCCATCGCCTGCGGTAAGTACTTCGAAACCATTAGCACTCAAAAACTTGCTTATTACATCCAGCACCAGTGGACTGTCATCTACAACCAGAACATTTCCCTTACCCATACAAAATCTCCATTTTACTGACCATTGTTATTCACAATGCCTTTTAATGTACGTATAATGTCTTCTACAGATAACACCTTACTTGCGGCCCCTTTTTCTATGGCGGCCTTTGGCATGCCAAAAACAGCACAGGAATCCTCGGACTGCGCAATCGTAATACCCCCTTTGTCTTTAATATGTTTTAAGCCCGCTGCGCCATCCGCACCCATACCGGTCAACAAAACACCAATGGCGCTTTCGCCATATACTTCGGCAATAGAGTCAAACAAAATATCTACCGATGGTTTTACGCCGTGTACCTTTTCACCCGAAACCAACCCTATTGCTTTTTTGTTGCGAACTATCGTATGGAATCCGTCGGGAGCGATTAGCGCCTCTCCTTTTCCAATTTTCTCACCATCCGCAGCCAGCTTGACTCTTACCTTGCACGCAGCGGCCAGCCAGTCCACAAAACCTCTTATAAAACCACTTGCCATATGCTGAACAACCACAATTCCTAAAGTATTATCTGCGGTAATATTTTTTAAGATTTGCATCACGACAGAAGGCCCACCTGTCGACGCCCCAATACCGACGATTTCGTATTTATCCGGCTTACGAATAGAAGCCGCATTTGCATGTTTAAGAAATTCGCCTACCCTGCCCTTCACATGGGTTATCGTCTTTACCCTGGATACCGCCTTCACCTTCTGAATAAGCACGTCGCCCATCTTAATCCATACCTTGCTCTCAAGACCGGACGGTTTCTCCATTACGTCTACGGCGCCAGCGGCAAGCGCATTAAAGGTAGTATAAATTCCTTCTTTATCTATAACGGATGAAAGGATTAATATAGGCGTTGGACAATACGCCATAATATGTTCCGTTGCTTGAAAACCATCCATCACAGGCATATTAATGTCCATAGTAATGACATCCGGCTTTAACTTCCGTGCCAACTCTACTGCCCTTGCTCCATTTTCGGCCATTCCTATTACCTGTATAGACGGGTCGGTTTCGAGCATTTTTTTTAATATTTCCCTGACAAGACCCGAATCATCTACAATCAGCACTTTAATTTTTTCAAACATAAATAAAATTATTCCCCTATCAGCTTTTTTATCGTGTTTAGCAGGTTACTCTGGTCAAATTCTTTTTTCAAAATATACGCATCTGCACCTGCCTCTATACCCCGCCTCTTATCTTCGACTTTCTCTCTTACGGTGACAATGATGACCGGCATATCCTTCAGTCTTTTGTCCGCTCTTACTTTTGCGGTCAACTCAAATCCACCCATTCTGGGCATATCAATATCCGTTACCAGCAAGTCATATTTTTTCCCGTATAATTTACCCATCGCATCCATACCGTCAATCGCAACATCTACTTCGTAGCCCGCATTCGCAAGGATATTCTTTTCTAATTCAGCCGTAATCATGGAGTCTTCGGCAATTAAAATCGTATTCCTTTTTGTCTGTGGTTTTACCGTCTTCAAAGCTTCGCTTACCGGCAACATACCCGCCACGTCTTTCGCTTTGATAAGCTCCTGCATATTTAATATCAGGAGGACCTGACCTGTCCCAAGCGTAGTAACGCCGGAAAAATACCTCGGTCTTTTTAAATATCCTTTAAACTCCCTGAAAACAATCTCTTTCTCATATAAAAATTCACTGACGATAAAACCAACCTTTTTCCCCTCGGATCGGGAAATGATAATCGGAATACCTTCCCCGTTGTTTTCACCTTCCTTTTCCTGCTTAAAAATATCCGCCATATAAACCAAAGGAACGGTTTGGCCTTCGATAAAAGCAGAGGCCTTCCCCTCCAGGGTTTTTATATCCTTCCCGTAAACATGAGTAACACGGTCAACGCTTAGAGAGGGAACGGCATAGATCGTATTCCCAACCCGTAAAATCAACACATTTATGAGGGCAATTGTTGCCGGCACTTTTAAAATAAACCTGGTACCCTGCCCATCAGTTGATTCAACAACGAGAGAACCATTTAATCTGTCTACTACCGTTTTTACGACGTCCATGCCGACGCCGCGCCCGGACGTGTCCGTAATAATCTTGCTTGTGGAAACCCCTGGTTTCATTATAAATTCATAAATCTCTTCATTCGATAATTTTTTAGATTCTTCCTCACGCAGAAACCCTTTCCGTATAGCTGTTTCTTTCACCCGCTCCCTGTCGATACCCTTTCCATCATCTTCGACAGTAATGAGGACGTCTCCGCCTTCCTGTTTTGCGCTTAATGCAATAGTGCCTTCTTTTTTCTTACCATGCGATACACGGAAAGACGTATCTTCTATGCCGTGATCTATTGCATTTCTCAATAAATGCACTAAAGGGTCTTTTAACATTTCTATGATATTGTTATCCAGCTCCACTTCTGCGCCTGAAATCAGAAGGTTTACTTCTTTTCCGAATTGTCTCGAAAGGTCTCTTGCCAGGCGCGCCGCCAGATCAAAGATCGTAGAAACCGGCTGCATGCGCATGGACATCACCTGTTGACGAATACCCTCAGTGACTGCGTCGAGTTTAACAATGTCCGGCTCTAACGCCTCCGAGTACCTCGATAACTCTTTAAGGAGGTAATCCTCTGCACTATTATACCGCGTAATACTCTGATGCACTTTTATATTATTCGATTCATGAGAACCTAAATCAGCCTCAGCCTTTATTGTCCTTAACAGTTTAGCATGCTGGTTTAGCTTCATCATATCCTCATATCGCTGACGAAAAGTCATCTGTGTCATGATTAATTCAACTAAATGATTGTACAATGACTCGATTTTGTCCAGCCCGATGCGTATAGTCTTTCTACCTTCTTGTGTAATCTTTAGTTCACTTACGGACGCTTTACCCTCTGGTTCTATCGGAAGAACCTGAAGTAGTTTATCCTCCACAATTTTCGATTCTGCTACTTCAGAAATAACTTTATCTGCTTTCGGTTGTGACATCTCTTCCTTGCCTTGCAACCCGGTAACACTCAAAACAGCCTCTAACTGTCCGCACATTTCCTCCACGTTCACCGTTGCTACGTCCTTCAGTTTTGACTCCACCATGTTTGCAAGCTTGTCCAATGCCCGAAACATAACATCATACAATCCTTTCGTGGGTTGCAGGCCGCCTTCTTTAACTTTTACAAATATATCCTCCACTTTATGAGACAAGGTTACGATATCGCTGAATCCCATCATCCTTGCCGTCCCCTTCAGGGTGTGGGCTTCCCGCATGATCTCTTTGAGCAATTCGAGATTAGACGCATCTTTTTCGAAGGCGAGAATTGCCTGATTTAATTTTTGTATCCTGTCCCTGTTCTCGTCAACGAATTTCGGGACAAACGACGTTATGTCAAAACCATTGCTCATATTATAGTATTATCCTGTTAAGTTAATCCCCATTAACAAAGGGAGGATGAAATCTTCCCTTTGGCTGTCATTCCGAGCGGAACGAGGAATCCTTGTTCCGAACGCATTGAGGAATCTTAAGATTTCTCCCTTCGGTCGAAATGACAATTACAGGTGAAAATTCCTATACAACAAATCTATCTTTTAGAAATCAAATCAAAAAAATGGATGCTCGAAGGAAAGATACAGAAATACACCATATTCGTCCTTCGAAGGACCTACGCCAATCGGAAATGCAATACCGGGCACAACCTGTAATCCGGATTCGAAATTAATGGCAAAACGAGCGCCGGGGTTAATAAACAATGTGTCATTCCTTGTTTTTGTGCCGTCCATCTGAACTGATTCAGGAGAATTCCATACGGCCTCACACATGAGGTTAAAGTTTTCCGATACAAGCCAGATAAGACTTGTTCCAAGTCCGAATCCAAAGGTATCAGCATCTGCCCCGCCTGCCGCTTTACTTCCGGGGATAATTGTAGTTCCCGCATTCCAGTGATTTACCAATTTATGGGAAAGCTCCAAACTGAGCGGAATATTCACTTCATAGCCAAGAACGCCGCTGCCAAAACCCTCCTTATAATCTCCTGTGGGAAAAAGCATTGAGAAACGGGGAGCCAGGGCTATCGCTTCCTGAAAAATAAGCTGGTAACGATAATTTAACGCTACATCACCAATATTAGTCTCTTTTACAGGATCATTCAGATAGTTAACAGGGATAGTGTAAGAAAGCTGATGCCTCTGTCCAAGAACCGGCCATTCCTGGATAAAGGAATATTCCCATGTATTACTTTTCTCTAAATATTGAAACGTTTGAATATGCTGGATAACTCCCGGTTCCTGATTGTATGCCTCCTCAATCAGGAAAGAATTGTCCATAATTTTATTTCCGTGAAGTTCCCCAACTTCTTCAGCAAATCCTCCCTTACAAATTACTATAAGAAATATCAGCATGAAATAAAATAGATATCGGTAATTTACCATCGAACTGTTTTCTAATCATCCTTTGGGATTTGAGGGAGCCTTAAAAAGCGCTGCCAAAAGCAGCCTAAATTTACAACTTACCAATATCCAGTATTAGTGCCAATTTATCACCTATGGCAAACACACCTTTAAAGAAGTTCTTAGACATATGCCTCACAGCAAACACAGGAATTGGCAATATATCTTTTTCTGAAACCTGGACGATATCTCCAACCTCGTCAATTGGTATTACGAACCCATGACCTTCGAATGATACTACAATAAATTCCTTCTCACGACATGCGTTTATCCTTTTATCTGAAAATACATCAATCCCCTTATGTCTCCCTTTAGAAAAGGGAGATTCAGGTTGACTTTCATTCCCCAATGTGCCTATGAAAGGTTTGTCTGTCTTCGTCAAAAACTTTCTCTCTAAATCAATCACAGATAACTTTCGGCCATCGTAATCCGCAAGGCCATCAGCAAAGTCTGGAAAAGGTTCGTCTTCCACCCATTCAAGATTTTTGGCAATAGCCTTTACATTAGCCGTTTCTATACCAAAACAGGCTGCCCCAATTTTAAATACGAAGATATTTACCATATTACGTCTTGAACTTTTTAACTACGTCCTTTAAATCATCCGCCAGTTTATTCAATTCGGCAACGGCTGCTGTAGTTTGTTTCAATCCCACGGCTGTCTGTCTTACGACCTCAGATATTTCTTTCATGGTTACCGCCACCTGCTCCGTGGCGCTTTTCTGCTGCTGCGTTGCCATGACGATTTGTCTGGAGGCATCCGTAGTTTCCTTAGTCAGATTCATGATGGATTCAATAGATTGCCCAGCCTTTTGCGCTATCTCAACACCCTTCTCCACATTTTTTACACTCTGTTCCGTAGACAAAACGGCGGCATTTGTTGCCATCTGGATTTCTGAAACAACGCCTTTTATCTCTTCGGCAGACATCTTCGTCCGTTCAGCGAGTCTTCTTACCTCAGCCGCTACCACACCGAATCGTTTGCCAAATTCACCCGCTGCAGATGCCTCTATCGAGGCATTTAAGGCCAGTAAATGCGTCTCACCCGCAATCTCTTTAATAATCCCCAGCACGTCTCCAATCTTCTGCGCCTTTTCACTGAGAGAAAGAATCTTCCCTGCACTGTCCTTTGTCACCCCCTTGATATCTTCCATAATATGAATAGATGCTGAAACGGCTTCCATACCGTGATGGTATGTGGCTTCAGAATCCTCTGCAACCTTTTCTACCGATTCAGCATTTGCAGCAATCTGTTTTGCAGAACTGGAAAGCTCCTCAATCGTCGCGGTTATTTCACCAACAGAGGCTGCCAATTCAGCCGCACCGCTTGATTGCTCCTCAGAACTGGCGAATATTTCCATGGAAACAGAGGAAATACGCCCAATCGAATCCTGGGTCTGTTTAATCAAAGCACGCAAGCTTTCAAGCATGTAGTTAAAGGCGTTTGCAAGCTCTCCTTTTGCATCCACACTGATTGTAAGGTCCCCTTTGGATATAACCGTTGCCTGCCTTGCCAATAGCCGCATGTTCTTAATCATCTCATTGAATACGTTTATCAGGATACCGATTTCATCGTTACTATGTATCTTCACATCCCGATCCAGTTTTCCTTCTCCAATATGCAAAGAAACCTCCGTTAATTCATGCACAGGCTTTACCATGGCGCGGGAAGAAAAGATGGCAATAATAACCACCATGATTACCGTTACCGATACAAGAATAATCTGGTTTATCCTGTTAATCCGTAATGGAGCAAAGGCCTCTGCTTCGTCTATCTCTGCAAGCAATACCCAGTTTGTGTGCTTTATGGGATACCATGCACCGACCACAGGAATACCCCTGTAATCCGGGTAAATAGCAATCCCGCTTTTACCCGCCAAACCATCGTTTGCCCCCATCGTATCAACTTTGACCTTGAGCACGGTATCTTTCAGAAATCTGGATTCAGAAATCATGAGTTTCTCCTGATTCACAATATATGTTTCTCCCGTATTACCAAGCCCTTCACGGTCGGACAAGATACTATAAATCTTTTTCATGTCCATTTCTATTATAAGACAACCCAGGAACTGCCCTTGCACGCCAAGACACGGTGTCACTACATACATGAGATTCGTATCCGTAATTTTATTGTAGAAGAGGTTGGTAAAATAGGTTTTTGCTTTCCCCTCTTTAAAATATATTTCTGAAGACACGTCGAAGCCCAATTCTTTCGCATGTTTAGCGCCCGTTGTCAATTCTATCTTCCCTTCGGCAGAAACCAACATGATGTCATCGTATCCCTTTGTCGACGCAATACGAGTTAAGTGACCATGCATATTTTTATAGAGCGTGTTAAAATTAGGGTCAATTTTACTCACCTTTTCAATCGATATCTGCCTTAGAGATTCCATCACAATCCAGTTTTTTGCAATGGTTTCCGCATCGAGTTTAACTTCTTCCAGATGATCATTCACAAATATCATCCGTGTCTTTCCCACTGCCATTAAACTATTGTACACATCAGTAAATATAACGGATGATATCTTTCTCTGTGCGACAAATCCGGTGCAAAAGATAGGAACCAGGGTTACGACGAGCAATACGACAATTAAATTTTTTGTCAGTTTCAACCTCTGAATAACCTTTACCTTGATCAGTACAAACAAGGAAATATTAAAGACCATTATGATGACAAGGGGTATGACGAGACTCCAATAGATATCCCACATAGTTATTTCTCCTGTTTAAACAATAATCTTTCAATGTCCAGAATGCCCATTAATCCACTTTCAACCTGTACCTGCCCTTGAATATAAACACCAATTTCAGCATTTAATGTAGATAGTGCAGCTTCTATATTTTTCTTCGCAATATCGTATATGTCTATTACTTCATCACAAAAAATCCCTACGGGGCCTTCTACGGTTTTTATGACTACCACCCGACCGTCCTCCGCTGGAACTGCCTTTCCCATATTTAGCAATATCTTTACATCCGCAACACACAGGATTTCCCCATGCAAATTCATTAACCCCATAATATGCGGAGCCGTGCCCGGAATGCTTGTTATCTGGAGAGGTTTTGCAATCGTTTTTATTTTTTCTACGGGGATGCCGTATATTTCCTGCCCAAGCCGCATCCCTATAAACTGTCGTATTTCTCCCCCTTCGTTTTCTTGTGGAATACCTTGTAAAACCTCGTTTTTATTATCCAACACTTGCATCTCCCTCTACAATAAACGATATAAATATTTAGAAGGCTTTGATATAACAAGAGTTATAGCAATTCCTTAAATTATTTGCAAATGAAAAAGGATTTGACTTATTTCTCTTAATTTAATAGAGTAAATCAACAACTAATATGGAAATAATATAATAGTTCAGCGCCCCTCACCTAGCCTTCCCATGCCCTCTCCTTGATGGGGAGAAAGGGGGAGGGGTTCGAACTAATACGAAACAACCTTGCTTACCAAATCAAAAAAAACAATAGTATCGCCGGATGTGCTAAACCGGCTTGTTGGGAAAGAAAACGTGCTTTCCAGGCTCGAAGACCGGATATGTTATGCATACGACGGCACCAAACAAAAATGCATACCAGACGTTGTTGTAAGGCCACACTCGACCCGGCATGTATCCGACATCCTGCGGTATGCAAACGAGCAAGAAATACCCGTTTATCCGCGCGGCGCAGGCTCCGGTCTCACAGGGGGAGCTGTACCGGTACAAGGGGGAATCGTACTGGACTTCACCCAAATGAATCAAATATTGGAGATCGTTCCTGAAGACCTTACGGCTACGGTTGAACCAGGAGTTGTCACCCAGACATTACAAAATGAAGCGGCTAAATATAAGCTCTTTTATCCACCAGACCCTGCCAGCGCTGCATTTTGTACGATAGGCGGCAATGTAGCAGAGTGTTCAGGCGGAATCACCGGTTTGAAGTATGGCGTAACACGGGATTATATTCTATCTCTGGAGGTGGTTCTTGCTGATGGAAGCGTTATCCACACCGGCCGCAAGACACTGAAAAGCGTGACCGGTTACGACCTTACCCGCTTGTTTGTCGGCTCGGAAGGCACGCTGGGTATCTTTACACAGATCACGGTGAAACTGATTCCTTTACCGGAAAAGATTGAAACTCTTCTTGTATTCTTTACGACACCTCATGATGCTGTGAAAACCGCCAGCCAGATTATTTCCAACAATCTTTTGCCCAGGGCGCTCGAATTTATTGACAAATCAAGCATCGACTGTATTAAAGGATACGACCAAGAAATACAGATACCTGAAAATGTAAACGCTATTTTGCTTATCGATATAGACGGTAAAGAGGCGAGCGTGAAGACAGAAGTATCTCTCATAGAAAAAATTGCCCTGGAAAATCAGCCGCTTAGTGTTGTTTATGCAAAAAATCCGAAGGAACGCGACACCCTCTGGGAGGTAAGGCGTGTTATCTCTCCCGCGCTTTATAACATAGCCCCCTTTAAAATAAATGAAGATATCTGCGTTCCGCGAAGCAGAATACTGGAGACATTGAACAGGATTGCAGAAATTCACAAGCGGTACCCGTCTTTGAAAGTGGCCAACTTCGGACATATCGGAGACGGCAATATTCACGTCAATATTATGTATAATAGGGGGGATCAGCAAAGGGTAATGGCAGAAAAGATGATTGAGGAAATTCTCCGCACCACTGTCGAACTTGGCGGAACAATCTCCGGAGAACATGGTATCGGGAATGTAAAATCGGCATATGTACCCTTAGAGATACCTCCTCATGAACTGCGGATCATGAAAGATATTAAAAATTTGCTAGACCCAAAAGGCCTATTAAATCCAGGAAAAATATTTGTGTAAGAAAACTTTTTAATCTTAAGAAATTAATTTATCAGCAGAAAAGGAGACGTTTGTATATGGCGTTATCAAGAATCGCAAGAGAGGTAAAGACATCAGCGACACTTGCCATTACGGCGAAGGCAAAACAACTCGCAGCAAAGGGAATCGATATAGTTGGTTTTGGCGCGGGAGAACCTGATTTTGACGTTCCGGAAAACGTAAAAAATGCAGCCATTAAGGCAATTAATGACGGCTACAGCAAATACACGCCTACGGCGGGCGCACCTGAATTAAAAGAGGCCATTTGCGAAAAACTTTACAAAGATAATCAGTTAAAGTACAACCCCTCACAGGTTATCGTTTCGTCCGGCGCAAAGCAATCCATTCTAAATATCGTTCTCGTTTTGTGTGACACGGGAGACGAGGCGATTATCCCAACCCCCTATTGGGTGAGTTACCCAGAAATGGTGGTTATGGCAGGTGCAACTCCCGTATTTCTAAAGACCACAGACAGAGAACATTTCAAAACAACAAAGGAATCTCTTGCAAAAGTTATCACACCACGCTCTAAAGTGCTCTTTATGAATAGTCCCAGCAACCCGACAGGCATGGTGTATACGGAAAAGGAACTCAGAGAAATCATAAGTTTTGCCGTAGAAAAGGGACTGTACGTTATCTCCGACGAAATCTACGAAAAAATTCTCTATGACGGCGCCCGCCATTTTAGCCCTGCTACGTTTAGTGATGAATGCTATAAAAAGGTTATTACGGTAAACGGGTTTTCAAAGGTGTATGCAATGACCGGTTGGAGATTGGGATATGCCGCAGGCCCTGAAGAAATCATCAAGGCGGCAACGAACATCCAGGACCATACGACTTCCGGCGCCAACTCCGTTGCCCAGAAGGCTGGCGTTGAAGCACTCAAGGGCAATCAGGAGTCAGTCCAAGGAATGGTTCGTGAATTTGACAAGCGGAGAAAGTATATCGTCGAACGGCTTAATAAGATACAGGGAATTTCCTGTCTGCTTCCACAGGGTGCATTTTACGCATTTCCAAAGGTATCCGATTTGTACACAAAAAAGATCGCAGGACAATCTGTGGCAAACTCATTTGATTTGGTAAATTTATTACTTGAAAAGGCGCACGTCGCCTTCGTCCCCGGCGCGCCCTTCGGGGCTGATGAGTACATCAGGATTTCGTATGCAACCTCCATGAAAAACATTGAAAAAGGGATTGACCGGTTTGAGAAGTTTTTGTGTAGTTAATTGTTCAAAATAAAAAGGGTAGGCTGTACAGCCTACCCTTTTTATATAAAAACCTGCATGCTGTTGAGAAAATTCCCAAAGGTACAGACAACTTCTATTCAGCCATACACTTTTCACCCTCGTGTTTGCATGCTGACTTATCTACATCGCCGGCTTTCCTCTTCCAGCCTAAAAGCATATCGGTATACTCGCCGTGTTTCCAGAAATCATACGCCTTGTGTTTTATACCCACCTGGTCCTCTAGTGCCTTTATTCTCCTGAGACGGCTTGCTTCACCCTTTATCTGGATAAGCCAACGATCCTGCAGGAAGGCGCCCTTGCCATAGGTGGCTCCATACATAGCCCCATGCGCCATAGCCTTATATATTGCATTTGTTATATAGACAAGCATCTCAAAGGAAGTACGTTCTACATCAGAAACATTAAACATCCTGCCTTCGCCACCTAACAAACTGAAGGTATAGTGTCCTGCATAATCAGGCGCCAAGTCGCTCGGCATGGGATCCAACATGCCATCATTATAAAGATCAGTTACAATCTTCATAGCCTCACGCCATTTGATAAAGCTGACCTTTACGGCTTCATCCATAGCCTCTAGCTGATCAGCCGCAAATCTTGGTGAATGACACCCTTTGCAGGTATTAATCCAATTCTGTCTGGATTCCTTAAATTTGGGCGCTCCTCTGTCTACAAGAGCGGTCCCCATGTGGCTATTGATCGTAGCTGATTTCTGTGTATTATGCTCTCCGCCTTTCATATGACAAAATGCGCAGGTCGGTGTTTTATAGTTTTCCGGTTTCATGGGCTTTGACCAGTCCCATGTATTTTGCTCAGCTTCATAAATCATACCATGATACGATTCCCTGTACATCTCATACTCATAATGGTCTAGACCAGTATGGCAAATACCACAGTTATTGGGTTTTCTCGCCTCTGACAAGGAGAAATCGTGTCTTGTATGACATCCATCACATCGGTTTTCCGCAATGGCATGGCATGTGGCGCAGGCCGTTACCTCTGCTTCTGGCTTTGATATCTGCCATGTAGCTTCAACCGTGCTTACATGAAATGCGTATGTATGCGAGCCGATCTTACCGCCGCGATGTCCCGCCTTCTGTTCAGGATGACACTCGCCGCAATGCTGCCATGTAGGCATATGCAACTGCTGGTGATTATTCCCGTGACATTTGTCGCATCCCACGACACCCTTTTCTGTTGAGGCATGTTTGCTTTTTTTCCATTGTGCAACGATTCCGGGTGTTTGCACAGTATGACACATAACACATTCTTCATGCTTAAACTCCCCGGATACGTTCATGTTTGGTGTATAATAATGATCGGGATCATACCACCGAATAAGGGGTAGAAAATTAAACAGCTTCCCAAATTTACCTTCACCCGGAAACACTTCTTCTGGCCGTGTATATGTTGCCGTTAATCCCCCTGGATAAAGATCGCCTGAATTATCCGGACCTATCTTTCCACCCGTTATCTCAGAAATAATTTGTTGAATTGTCCTCTTATCCGTTGGATGAGACGCCGTTTCTTCTTTCTTTACTGCGCAACAAGACTTCGCCTCCTTTTTCTCTTCGGGAGCAGAAACCTCCGGCTGTTTAGCAACAACCGCCTTTTCTTCCCCCTGTGGGGAAGCAGCCCCTGTTTTTTTCACACCCGGCTGTTCGCAACCTAACTGAATACAGCCGAACAGCGCCACTATACCCATAGCGACTGTAAATTTTATCCCCCTGCTCATACCCTTTTCTTCCTCCTTTCCATTATTCCCACTCAACACACAAATAAAAAACGCATGAGATTACTTTACTTATTTTTTTGTTATTTCGACCTTCCAGATTTCCGGTCCCTGTTCTATATATTTCCAGTCCAGTTGCCCGGTACGCTCAGCGTCTAGCTGATACTTCAACGGCTTGGGGTCATGATCATTTATCAGCACCATCATTTCACCCTTTTTCAGGCCGTCAAATGTATTAAAAATCTTTGGATGCCTTTCCCTTGGTACAATATTTCTAACATCTAATATAACAGGCTGTGCCTTACTCATGATTACTCCTATTCAAATCAATTTATTTATCCCACGCTTATAGCCAAAACAACCATTCGTTCCAAGCACTTCATTCCCCTCGACGAGCCCTCAGGGGCGACAATGATCATGTCTTTTTCCATATCGATCTTTTTATCGTCAAGCGTGAAGACGCCCTTGCCTTCTTTTACATAAAAAATACCCACGCTGTGTCCCCCGTGAGAAGGAATCTCCTGCCCTGGTTCCATGCAAATAAGGGGCATCTTTACCTTTGGTGAAGCAAAAAGAATGTTTGGAATAAAGTGTTCTTTGTTAAATTTTATTTTTTCTTTTAAGTATATAGGTTCCAAATCTATTTTTTAACCTCCTCTTGTTTCGCCGCTTCGTTTAATTCTTTAACAAACTTATCAACATCCGTGCTATGCATCATGCAGGCAAGATTTATATCCTCGGTGCCAAAGGAAGGGCAGTCGAAACACCCTTTCCCGAAATATTTCGTAAAAACCGCTTTTGTTGCGGGATATTTCTTTGTCACTTCTCCCGTACTCATTTTTTTCGTGATGAGAATTTCACCGCCCATAATTCCAGCCTCCTCATAAAAAACGCTAAAATGGTAAAATTATTCATTGAAAACTTTCCCTCTGCATTTGTGGCCAGTGACTCATGCCGTTCTTCTGCTTAAACTGTCTCCTCAGCGGATATTTCTGTATTCCACACCCCAAGACTAACTAACCCCCGCAAGGGTGGAATCCTGCTCTGCCATTTCAACCGGCGCAATATCTTCTATACTCACCGGCAGGCGCACGTTTTTCGGAAGCGGGTCGATATATTTTTTTCTGTACGCCTTACTCTGCATACGGCAGGTGGGGTATCGCTTGTTAAAGTCGGGATGTGTAACCATCTTCTTCCATATTTCCTGAATGGGCATCTCGCGCACATTCCCGAAATTAATCGGATTAAAATCGCAAGGATTGATGTCGCCGTATGCCGTCATATAGAATTGCGACTGCGCGCCGTAGCAACCCACGCCCCTTGGAGAATTAATAATTGACATACAGTTTATTCCCATAGGATGGTCCATTTCATGGTATTTTTTGGTAATGGCAATCAGTTGTTTCCGGTCTTCTGCCGTCAATATTTTTGACGTGTCTTTTAAGAATCGGCCAGATGGTATGCAATCAAAGATAGTGACTTCTGAAAAACCCTGCTCTTGTGCAATCTTTAAAAGCTTTTCAACCTTTCCCGTCTTTATACTCTCGCTGGTTGCGTACGTGGAAATCCCCGTTAAAATACCAGACTTTCGGCATCGTTCAGCCCCTTCAAATGCCTTTTGATAGCAACCGGGCACTGCCCGGAATTCATTGTGCAGTTCAGGTTCACTGCTGTCTATGGAAATATTTAATGAAAACAACCCTGCCTTGGCAAGTTTCTGGACATTTTCTTCGGTCAGGAGCAATCCGTTGGTAAATATCATTGGAATGGCCTTGGTTTTATCCACGTACCGGATGAGTTCGTAGAGGTCTTCCCTGAGCAAAGGCTCTCCACCCACGTAGATAATCAGGCTTGCTCCGAGATCCAATGCCCCATCTACCACTGTCTTTATCTCCTCTATGGTAAGTTCTTTCTTCGCAGGATCGATAAATGGGTCTGCGCTGCAATGGATACACTGACACTGGCACTTATGAGTTATGGCCAGGTTAGCCGTAACAGGGAATGCCATTTTATACAACATCATTCTCAGCTTTCTTTCCAGAAATCTCATTCCCGCCTGGCTGGGAAAAGCCGGATTATACAGATTATACACGTGCATACCGTTAACCTTAGCAATCACCTTCAGGGAATTAATCTTTTCAAAAAACTGATCCACGTAAGGCTGAAGCATCTTGCCCAACACTCCGTCAGCCTTCCCGACGACCTTATTTCCAATGATCTCGGCTTCGATATGTAAAAAATCAAATGATTTCATTTTTTATCCTCCATGCCTGGTATGTGAGAGAGTTTGAGATTTTTTCCTATCTCGCATACAATATCATTTGCGACCTCAATAGCCTTCAAGCCCTCCTCACCTGAAACGACGGGTTTTTTGTGCTCCACTACACAATCCACAAAAGATTCGAGTTCCTTTTTGAGTGGTTCGTAATCGTCCATCTTGATACGCTCGATTTTTAACAGGTCGCCAAATACATAACTTCTCAAATCAGCAATCGTAGAAATATCCATTTCCGATATATTTAACGACTTTAATGTCAGTTTAGGCGATTTTTTATATATTAACGCATCTTTTTTCTGATAATCAATAGAAATATACGAATCTTCAGAAAATAACCTCATCTTACGCATAGGCGCAAGAGACACACGGCTAGCCGTTATATTCGCCACGCACCCATTTTCAAACTGAATACGGACATTGGCAATATCCTCTTTATCCGATATAACATTCACCCCTACAGCGTCAAATTTCTTTACCTTCGAGCCGGTTATGTGCAGAATAATATCGATGTCATGTATCATCAAATCCAATACCACGCCGATATCGGCGGAACGAAACGTAAACGGACTCAAGCGGTGACACTCAATAAATTTTGGATTTATGGAAAGTTTTTTTATTGCGACTATTGCAGGATTAAATCGCTCAATATATCCTGCCTGAAGAACTATCTTCTTTTCTTTGCTGACCCCTATTAATTCCCGCGCCTCAGGCACCGTCCCCGTCATGGGTTTCTCGATCATGACATGGACTCCCTGCTGGAGGAATTCTTTTGCGATGGTGTAATGAGACTTCGTAGGCACCGCTATGCTTACCGCAGCAACCTTATCTATTACATCTTTATAATTTGTGAAATAACGGGTACTGTATTGTTGCGCAATTTTTTCAGCCTGCTTACTTTGTATATCAACCACTCCATATAACTCTACCCCAGGCAATTCGGCATAAACCCTTGCGTGCTCCTTCCCCAGATGTCCAACACCGACAACGGCAACCTTTAATCTCTGCATGTTTAATTCGTTGTTACAGTCGAATACCGAAAAGATTCCCGATACCTTCCGAACTTGCCCTTATCCATATTCTTCAAAAAAGTAACAAGGTGTCTGACTTCCGGAGAAATATCTTTCTGCCTTTCTAACTCTTCCAGATTTTTGCTCCTGTTCAATTCATCAGAACGAAATAATGCCCGAAATGCGTCTTTGATTTCATCAATTCGTTCTTTTGAAAACCCCTCTCTCTCCAATCCAACAACATTCACCTGCCGTATCCTTGCTGGATGGCCTTCTATAATTACATAAGGCGGGACATCCTGAACAATCCTGGTATGACCGCCTATATAAGCATACCGTCCAATGGTTACAAAAGGCTGTATACCAACAAGCCCCATCAACTTGGCGCCCCTCTCGATCGTAATATGACCGCCCAGCAACACCCCGTTTGCCAAAAGGACATTATCTTCTATAATGCAATCATGGGCAACGTGTACACATGCCATAAAAAAGTTGTTATCACCAACAATCGTTTTACCACCACCCCCTGCTGTACCGGTATTAATGGTCACACCTTCCCGAACAACATTATTATCACCCATTTCAAGAAATGTACACTCACCGCGATATTTAAGGTCTTGTGGTTCTGCACCCAAAACGGCATTAGGATGGATAATATTGTTTTTCCCTATAGAAGTGTTTCCTGTGACTGTAACATGATTTTTTATAATAGTGCCCTCTCCAATCGTTACATTCGCATCTATTATCGAAAAAGGACCGATTTCAACTTCTTCCCCTAAAATAGCATCAGGGTGTACGATTGCCGATTTATGAATTTTCATCCCGTTTCCCCTTTTCTTTGCATGCTCCAATAACCTTAATAATGCCACTATTAAGGTTCATCCTCTGCGTCATGCAACCTGTGCAATCTTTTCTGCTAATTGAACGTTCAGGGAATGTCCAGACCTGTTTGCGATGATGTGTCCCTGAATCAGCACATTAGCCAGATAAAGATCGCCTACAAGGTCCAAAATTTTGTGTCTGACAAACTCATCAGGAAATCTCAATTTTGCAGGTTTCATTGAAATCGGTTTGGTCATCTTTCCATCTTCATGCACAACGATACTATTGTCATCTGTAACACCTTTTCCTAAACCGAGTTTCTTAAATTCCTCAATATATGTACTTAGACCAAATGTCCTTGCTGGCGCAATGTCCCTGCAAAAATTCTCCTCAGTAATCTCGATATCGTAAGTTTGCCGTTTTATAAAAGAACCATTAAAATCCAGGGTGTAAGAGAATACCAATCCTTTTTCACAAGGAACTGCCATAACGCTTGCATTTCCGCTACTGACCATAATCGGGCTCTTTACAATAAATACTTTCTTCTTTCCACCCAGTTCTACAATGCCGGCTTTTTTAAAAACTTCCAAAAAAGGTATTGCGCTTCCATCTCCTGCCGGCACTTCCTGGCCATTTATCTCTATTTCGATATTATCGATCCCCAACCCCGCCAAAGCCGCCATCAAATGCTCTACGCTTTCCACCTCGGCTTCCTTATTCTTCAAAAAAACGCGTTTATAATTGCTTGAGAGAGAATGTACGTGAGCAAGCACCCTCGGACGATTGGGCAAATCGACACGGATAAAAGATATACCCGAGTTCAATGGCGACGGTTTAAAACGGATACTTGCGGACTTTCCCCGAAACATCCCTATCCCGGAGCACTCGGCTTCTCTTCCAATTGTCTTTTGCGCGCTATCCACGAACTACTTTCCCTTGCCCGTCGTTTCGGAATATTTTTTGTTTAAGTTATCAATCACCTGATTTGTGATATCTACCGATTCGGAATGATACAAAACGGTTTTTATCCCGACCTTGAACTGTAATTCAGAAATTCCACCGCCCTGCAGCTCCGGCTCTTCCTTTTTTATAATCAAATCATATTGTTCGCGCTTACCTATATCTTCTACTTCTTTACAGACTTCTGTATAGAGACTTCCGAAATAGTCTTTATACTTTTTCATGAGACTCTTCTCGGCAAACTTCGCATAGGATTCCAACTCCATATTCTTTTTTTCAAACGTTTCTTCGTCCTTTTTTCTGGCCTCACTCCCCAAATCCAACAACTGTATCTTCTCGTTTAAACTCACCAGTTCCTTCTTCTTGTCGCTGATAATTTTTTGATACTGCTTTTCCTGCTCTTTTAGCTGCGCATCGGATGTTTTCCGTTTTTCATACTTCTCAAACACACTATTTAAATCAACCACTCCCACCTTTAAACCCCTTGAAGGTGAACTGGCTGCACCGGGTTCTTTTGCATGAACAGCACTTAAAGAAAATAAGTACAGACACGTAATGCTTGCAATAACGCCAAAAACAACCTTTATTTTTCCACTCTTCTTTTTACATGATTTTTCTAATTTCATAATTAAAAGCTGCTGCCTCCTCCAAAATTAAACGAAAATGCCTGAATCTCATCCCCTTCCTCTTTTATAACAGGAACGCCGTAATCAATCGATATCGTAGAACGGCCAAGAAAAGGAATATTCACTCTTAATCCCAACCCCGTTGATACTCTGAAGTGATCTAAATTAATATCACTGACTGTTTCGTCCGCCTTCCCTGTGTCAATAAAAAATGCGGCGCGAAGAATATCCTTATATATGGGAACAAGGTATTCCGTATTCATTACAAGCAATATGTCGCCGCCGATATGATCCCCTGTTTTCTCATCAACGGGCGCTATACCTCTATACTGAAATCCTCTAAGAGAGCCATAACCACCCGCAAAAAATCTTTCGAATATAGGAACATCACTTCCGGACGTAGGTTCTACAATACCAAAAGTCCCCCCATAGGCAAGAACGTGTTTACCCCACTTAGGCACTTCAAAGAGCGTGTTGTATTTTGTTGTCTGGAATTTATACTTTGCTATATCCACGTCTAACCCGGCAAACTCAAGAGAAGATTCCCCTTCGTAACCCTTTGACGGCATATAGATATTATCGGTTCTGGTTATATTCGCTGACAACGTAATACCCGCCTTCAGATGGCCTCCCTCAACATCCAGTACATCCTGGGGCGTGTCCTCCTTATCGTCCTGCCTTTCTATGTCAATAATATCAAACTCCGGGCTTAATCTTACAAAAAAATCCCTCTGAATTTCTCTTCCTACAGAAACTCTTGAACCCATGTTTTGCTGCTGATATTCCTTATACCATCTAAGATAATCAAACAAACTCACTCCGGCGCTGTAAGGAGAATCAAATACCGAGGGGTTGGTTAGCGACAACATGATTTCTGTCCTCTGAAAACCCGGACTAAACCGCAAAGTCAGTATCTCACCAGCGCCACGGAAGGCATTGCCCTGCAAAAAATCATTCCAGCTTTTTGGCAGATCAAAGACGTCGAAATTCCGGTCGGTGTAAGAAATGTCACCAAATGCCCCAACGTTTGCACCATAACCACCGCCAAACCGCAGCATGCCGGTCCGTCCCTCTTTCACATCTATCAATATGTTTTGTTTGTTTGACTCAGAACCGGGTTCAAAATTAATCCCCGCAGGAGCACCCGATTCCATATCAAAATACCCCGTATTTGTAAGACGTCTCTGGCTGTCACGTATCTTTTCTGTATCCAGCCTTTCGCCGGGATAAAATGTTACCTGTCTCCGGATAACATTATCCCTTGTCTTGTCATTTCCTGCTATTTTAATCTTTTCGATATAATATCTATCCTTCTCCTCAATGGCGAAAGAGATACTCACCTTTGTACCTTCGGAACTAAAGATGTGTTTTTCTTTGACGCCAGCGGCAATATATCCCTGTTCTCCGTACATCAAACGGAGTTGATAGGTATCTTTTTCTACCGCATCAAGAAAGAAAGGGCCGCCTTCTTTCAATTTTAATTTTTCCTTCAATTCCTCCTCGGTAAAAAGCGTTGCCCCATTGATTTGTAAGTTTTCAACATAATACCTTTCACCTTCTTTTACGTGCACGTTTATGAACATCCTGGTATTATCTTCGTTATAGGTTATTTCATAACCGACACTGACATCCAACCACCCGTTATTCATGTAAAATTCTTTTACTTTGACGATATCGGATTCAAATTTATTTTGTTCAAACCGCCCCGGAAATATAAATGCCGGAAAATGTTTTTGCCGGCTTTCCATCTGCTTCAGGAGTTTTCTGCGCTTAAAATTGTTGTTACCCGTAAACCCTATCTTTGCAATGCGAATCTTTGGGCCTTCTTCAATATTAAAGACAACGACCGTTTTACCATCTATTAGTTTACTTTCCGCATGGACTTGTATCCTATGAAAACACTTTTTGATATAAAGCTCTTTAATCTTGTCTTCATCCAGCTTCAGGAGATAGGGCTTTATATAATCCCCCTCCTTTATCTCGATTTGTTTCTTCAGTTTTTTGGTCTTAATCTTTTTATTGCCTTGAAATTGTATCTCGTCAATTACTGCGCGTTCAGTAACGAGAAACACAACCTTCAGCCCGTCTGCCAGCCCTTCAAGTTCGACTTCTATATTGTCAAAGAACCCTAATGACCAAATCGCATCCACGTCCTGACTTACCAATTGGGGATCATAAGGATCGCCTTCTTTTACGCGGATGCTGCTCCTTATTGCGGTAGCACTTATTCGTTGATTGCCTTTGATTTCGATTTTCTTAATAATACGGACTATCTTTTCCTGAGTTTCAGCACAAACTACCTTTGAGTAGCTGAAATATAAGGTTATAACAAGCGTTACGATAATGCTCGTTGCCTGCAATAAAACCTTGTTCGATTTCATTTGTTACCCATAGAGGCTAAACTCTCAAAACGCATAAAGTGCGATCGAAACGCCAGCTTTACCACTCCAGTTGGCCCATTACGCTGCTTTGCAATAATGAGTTCTGCCGTATTATCCTTCTCCGGATCGTAATAATTATCTCTGTGTAAAAGAATAATAACGTCTGCATCCTGTTCGATCGATCCCGATTCACGCAAGTCCGACATCCTGGGCTTGTGCCCCTCTCTCGTTTCTACAGATCTATTTAACTGCGATACGGCGATTACCGGTATTTTCAATTCCCTGGCAAGCGATTTCAGACCTCGTGAAATTATTGAAATTTCCTGCTGGCGATTTTCCGCCCGCGAACTCTCCATCAACTGCAAATAATCTACTGCAACAAACTGAATATCATACTGCGCCTTCAGCCTGCGTGCCTTTGCACGCACTTCCAGCACAGTAAGACCGGGGGTATCGTCTATAAAAATCGGCGCTTCAGAAAGAGAACCAAGTCCATAAGAAAGATCACTCCACTGTTTATCATCCAAAAAACCCATCCGCAATTTGTGCGCATCTATCCGCGCATGCGAGCAAAGCATATTCTGCGCCACCTGCTGTGCTGACATTTCTAGGGAAAATATTACGGCGGGCTTCTTCTCTACCACACCAACGTGTTCTGCAATGTTCAGCACAAGGCTCGTCTTCCCCATACTTGGCCTTGCAGCAACGATAATAAGTTCCGATGGCTGCAATCCACAAGTAATATCGTCAAGGTCATAAAATCCGGCAGACAATCCGGTCAGTCTGCTTTGTCTGTCATGGAGATTCTCAATACGGCTGAATGTTTCTTTAAGAATTTCGTTTAGCTTTGTCGATGCGGTATTAAATTTCTTTTGGGTAATATCAAAGATAGCCCTTTCCGAGGCATCCAACAATTGCTCGGTATCTGCGGACTCTTCGAAGGATTGTTTTTGTATGGTAGCTGCGACCTCGATCAGATTTCTTTTTATAGCTTTTTCACGTACTATATTCGCATAATATTCCACATTTCCTATCGTAGGGACGGACTCTTCCAATTCCATCAAGTATTCCACACCACCGACTTTTTCCAGCAGCGAACGCTTTTTCAGTTCCTCCCTAAGAACAACCAAATCAATCGGCTGCCCCTTATCATAGACTTCGACAATTACCTGATATAGTTCCTGGTGCGCCGTTTTGTAGAAACTCAGCTTATTCAATAATGGTATAACAAGGCTAATAACCTCGTTATCCAGTATCATTGCACCCAAGACACTCATCTCAGCCTCAATGCTTTGAGGCATAGTGCGTTCAAGTATGGACTCAACAACCATCAGTCGCTACCTTAAAAAGAAACTAGGCCTTCTCCGGCTGAACCACATCTTCATTCACAACTGTCACCTTACACCTCGTTTGCATTTCTATATTCAGGGCGATCGTGACCTCAAACTCACCGCAGACTTTAATGGGACTATCCAATTTTACCATCTCCGGATCTACAGGATACCCTTCCCTTCCCAATGCCTCTGCAATTTGAGCGGACGTGATAGAACCGAAGAGCCTGCCTTCTTCGTTTGCCTTTGCGGGAATCGTGCAGGAAGCCGTAGAAAGTTTTTCCAATACTCCCGATAACCGGTCTCTCTCTTCCTTCAGTTGCAGTTCCATCTTTATCTTTTCTTTTTCTATCTGCTTTAAATTGGCAGGAGAAACATTCGTTGCCAACCCCTTGGGCAGCAAATAATTTCTAGCGTAGCCCTCTTTTACTTTCACAACATCGCCAACCCGGCCGAGTTTATCTACATTTTTCTTTAATAACAATTCCATGATTATATCCTCCTAGGTCACATACGGAAGTAGCGCCATAAATCTCGCCCTTTTGATAGAAACCTTCACTGAATGCTGATGATGGGCACAATTCCCAGAACGTTTTCTCGAAAAAAGCTTTCCTTGAGAAGTTGCAAGTTTCGGTAAATGTATCGAATCTTTATAGTCTACCTCGTCTACACCCATTCTGCAAAACCGACACTTACTCGTTTTGTTAAACTTTTTTTTACTCATACATTATTTATCCTTCTATAAAAATTCTATGAAACAATACTAAAATGGAATTTCTTCATTGTTAATATCCAGATTAACATCCTCAGGTATCATGTCAGGTGGTTTACCCTCTTTGGACGGCGAGCCCATTTCCCCTCCGGGACGTTTAGCCGTTCCTCCAATAAATTGGAAATTATCAGCAACAACACGGAGCGTACTTCGTTTTTGTCCATCCTTAGTTTCCCATTGATTAAATTGCAAACGCCCTTCAATAAAAATCGGATTCCCTTTACTGAAGTATTCGCCTACAACTTCCGCGCTTCGCCCAAAGATATTGATATCAACATAACACACATCTTTCTTCTGTTCTCCGGTTTTAGCCGTCCAAGCCCTATTGATCGCTATTCCAAAGCTTGCAACCGCCAATCCTGCCGGGGTATATCTCAGCTCAGGATCTCTCGTGAGGTTTCCAATAAGAAACACTTTATTAAGACTTGCCATACCCAAACTCCCATTAAAAAACCCATTTTGACAATTACTTTACAAATTTACTTTTATAGAGATTCTGTCAGGTTTTTTGAACCCCAAAGTACGGACTGCGTCTTTAAAATCCTATGCTTCTTCTGCAACTTTAACAGGTACATTGCTTTCTTCCAATAAATCCACAACCGGTATCTCAGGTATTTTATCAACGTCCTTTTCTACTACTGGCGCAACCGCACCTATCTGAGATAAATCTTCAATCTTATCGTCTTTTACAATCAAAAAGCGTATAATATAATCAGAAAGATGGAAATCTCTCCTGATCGTTATAATAGCTGAATTTTTAGCATTAAAATGGACCAATAGGTATGTCCCGCGTTTGTGACCTTTGACCTTATATGCTAATTTTTTTTCACCCCACTTTTCGGTTTTTAGTATCTCTGCACCGTTCTTTTGCAGAAGGTCCTGAATGTGTTTGACCACATTATCCCACTCTGTGTTGGCATGGGTATTATCAATTAAAAACAACCCTTCGTACATCCTCAAATTCTATTCCTCCTACTTTTGACATTTATACTATAAAATACAAAACTATTTTATACCTTTATATACACACCAAAAGGTCAATTAAATTTATTCATACAAGCCTCAACGCCTTCAAACATCCATGTTTTTAAGGCCTGGCAGGCATCTTCAATAGCTTCTTCTTTCAAGTGCTCTTCTTCTTTAGAAAACATGGAGAGGACATAATCGCTCGGATCTCCATTTGCGGGCCGCCCTATCCCAACTCTTAAACGGGAAAAATCTGTAGAACCCAGGCGGTCTGCGATAGATTCCAGCCCCCGATGCCCCCCACAACCACCACTGCGTCTAATGCGTATTTTCCCCGGCGGTATGTCCAGATCATCGCATATAACCACGAGGTCCTGCAGCGGGCATTTATACATATCTACGGCTTCTTTCACGGCAACTCCACTCAAATTCATAAACGTCTGCGGTTTTAACAGGACAACCTCTTCCTGCTCCACAGACTTCTTACAAAAGAGGGACTGAAATTTCTTTCGATAACACTCCATTTCAAGTTGCTGCGCAAGCCGGTCTATTACCATAAAACCCAAATTGTGTCTCGTCTTCAAATATTTTTCCCCGGGATTGCCCAGACCAACAATAATCTTCATTTAGCACATACCACTTATTAAGTCTTTTTTGCAGACTCCGCGGATTCCTCTTCTTCTCCTTCTTTTGGCTTCTTGGTAATGACTTCCGGCTCGGCCAGCAATTCCTCTTCAGATACGGCTTTTGCCTCTACAATCTGGTGCACGGATGTAACAACTGATTCCGGATCCGAGATATACCGAATACCTTCCAGTACTGGCAATTCCTTAACGTGAATCGCCTTACCCAGTCCCAGCTCAGATATGCTTATTTTTATTTTCTCAGGGATAGCAGTCGGAAGACATTCTATCTCTACGTCTTTCATAACATGTGTCAACACACCGCCTTTTTTCACCCCTATAGACTCACCATGCAACTCAACCGGTACACGCAATTTCACCCTTTCCGTCAAATCAATCCTCGAGAAATCCACATGAAGCACAGAGTCCAGAATACTATCATGTTGAACGTCCTTTATAAGCGCAGATTCTTTTTTATTATCAAAGGTCAAATTGATCATCCTTGTCCCGGTATGAAGAATACGATTAAAATCGTGTTCGTTCAGACAAAGCATAACATTGTCCTGTTTATGCCCATACAATATTGCCGGGATTTGTCCGGCATCTCTAAGCTTTCTAACTGCCTTACTACCTTTTGTTGTTCTTTTTTCCGCCTTTAATTCCAGGATTTTCATCTATTTTACTCCCAAAAACAAAATTTATTAAACAAACAGAGAACTGACCGATTCATGCCGGTGAATTCTCATAATCGCATCTCCTAAAAGTTCAGAAATAGACAAGACCTTTATTTTGTTGCCTAATCCTTTTGCCTTTTCAGAAAGAGGTATCGTATCGGTTACAATAATTTCTTTAATCGGCGCAGCGGACAGCTTTTCCACTGCAGAGCCACAGAATACAGGATGAGTAGCGCCTACATAAATATCTTTTGCACCACGTTCTTTGAGCACATTCGCCGCCTGAGCAATCGAACCTCCCGTGGCAATTAAATCGTCAATCATTACCACGTTTTTATTTGCTACGTCTCCTATTACAAATCCAATTTCTGTCTCTTCCGGCCCTACCCTTCGCTTATCCACAATAGCCATCTTTATCCCCAATTTCTTGGAATAATTTCTGGCCAGTTTTATACCCCCAACATCCGGTGTTACCACCACCAGGTCTGCAGAAGCCAACTTTTCGAAATATTTTGATATCACAGGAAAGGCAAACAAATGATCTACAGGGATATCAAAAAAACCCTGGATTTGCGCCGCATGCAAATCTACCGTAAGCACACGGTCGGCGCCTGCTTCAGTTATAATGTTCGCAACTAATTTTGCGGTTATAGGGACTCGCCCCTCATCCTTTCTATCTTTTCTTGCATAACCATAATATGGCAACACCGCCGTGATACGCGCAGCGGATGCTCTTTTCAGACAATCTATAAATATAAGCAGTTCCGTCAAATTCTCATTAACAGGGGGACACGTCGGTTGCACCAAAAACACGTCCGCGCCACGAACATCCTCATTTACTTTCAGGTCAATTTCGCCATCAGGAAACCGGCCTACATAAGCATTTCCCAATTCAAGCGACAGATGTTCGCAAATTTTCTTTGCCAGAGCGGGATTCGCATTTCCCGAAAAAATCTTTAAGTGGTTTATTTCCTCCAGCCTTCTTTTTTTATCCATATTTATCCTTCTATCCTAGAAAAAAGCCCTGCTTTGTCCATCATATTAGAAACTTCCACATCATCCTCTATCTTAGTACCTGCCTTTATATACGCAAAAGGGCCGATACAACATCGTTGGCCAATAACTACATTTTTACAAATATAAGTAAAAGGATACACCTTTGTCCCCTCACCAATCCCGACTCGGCTTTCAATAAACGTACTCGCCGGGTCAATAACGGTTACACCTCTATCCATAAAATAACGTACAATTTCATCGCGTCTTATTTGGTTGACGGCCGCCAACTCCCTTTGGGTGTTTATCCCCAACACCTCTGAAGTATTTACACCCTCAAGACCCTCAATTTTCTTGCCTTTACGGTAAAAGACCGAAATAATATCCGTCAAATAAAACTCGCCCTTTTTATTGTGCGGTGCAATTTCGCTTAACCCTTCCAAAAGGGACTTTACCTTAAAAACATACATACCTACGTTAATTTCTTTGATCTGTAATTCTTCTGCGCTTGCTTCACTCTCCTCAATAATTCCTTTTATACGCCCATTAGCATCTCTGGAAATCCTGCCGTATCCTTCAGGACTGTCTAAAAAAGCCGTTAATAATGCCACGTCTGCATCGGCCTCTGCATTTACCGCCATCAGTCTTTTAAGCGTTTGAGGCTTAACGAGAGGAGCATCGCCATTTAACACCACAACGACATCCGCGAGACCGGCAATAAGATGCCTGGCAGACATAACGGCATGCGCCGTTCCCAATTGCTCCTGCTGTTCTACAATCTCGACAGATACTCCATTAAGACTATCTTTAACTTCTTCTTTTTTATCCCCTACAACTACAATTATTTGCGAAATTTCTGCATTTTGCACAGCCTCGACCACACATTCCAAAAGGGAAATCCCGCATACCTCGTGGAGTACCTTGGGTCTTGCAGACCGCATACGAGTCCCTTTTCCTGCTGCAAGAATGACCGCTGTGGCGTTTCCCATCATCCACGACATTCAATAAAAATGCAAAAATTACGCCTATAAATACAATGGCTACCCGGGGAGGACTCGAACCTCCAATGAGAGAACCAAAATCTCTAGTGTTACCATTACACCACCGGGTAGCAATCCTGTTAACAGAAGGTTTTAAATACGTAAAACATCCACAACAAGACCTTTTTTATTCTGCTACTAACACCGCCCCTTTGTCCGCAGATGTCACACATCTTGCATATCTGGCCAACAAACCTTTCGCTATCTTTGGCTTAGGTGGCGCCCATTTTGTTTTACGCTTTGCGAGCAATTCTTCTGCAATATTTATATCTAATTTTCTATTTGGTATGTCTATGACTATTTCGTCACCGTCCTCCACCAATGCAATAGGGCCGCCAACCATTGCCTCAGGAGACACGTGTCCAATACAAGGCCCCTGGGTACCACCGGAAAAACGCCCATCGGTAACCAATGCCACCGATTCCCCCAAACCCATTCCAACAAGCGCTGCTGTAGGCGCCAACATTTCTCTCATTCCAGGCCCACCGCGTGGCCCCTCGTATCGTATGACTACGACCATGCCTTTTTTAATCTCTGAATTCATGATAGCCTTCATCGCATTTTCTTCACTGTCGAACACCTTCGCCTTACCCCGAAACTGCATCATCTTCTCGGATACGGCGCTCTGTTTAATCACAGAGCCATTTGGCGACAAGCTTCCATACAAAACGGCAATTCCGCCTTCCTTATGATATGCCTTTTCTTTTGACCGGATAACTTCTTCGTCACAAACTTCTGCTTTATTTGCTATTTCTTTTATACTTAAACCGCTGACGGATAAACCGTCATTTAAATCGTTATACAAACGTTTCATAACAGCAGGGATACCACCCGCATAATATAGATCTTCCAATAGATATTCACCCCCTGGCTGCAAACTCGTTATATGCGGAGTTCTCTTGCTAATATCATCACACAACTTTAAATCAACTTCTACCCCTGCTTCTTTCGCAATAGCGGGGATATGCAAACATGAGTTTGTAGAGCCGCCAAGCGCCATGTCCACCATAATGGCATTCTCAAAGGCCTTTCGAGTCATAATCTTTCTGGCAGTAACACCCTTTCTAACCAATTCAACGATCTGCTGCCCACTCTTGTAAGCAAGCCGTTCCTTCTCGGAAGAAATCGCCAATGCTGCGGCACACCGGGGCAGCGACATACCTAATGCCTCAGACACACACGCCATGGTATTTGCAGTGTAAAGCCCCTGACATGAACCAGGACCTGGACATGCCTCCATCTCAAGGCAGGATAGTTGATCGTCCGTAATCTCCCCCTTACGCCTTCTTCCCACCGCTTCAAAGGTATCTTTTACCAAAGATAATTTTTGTTTACCAGATCGTCCGGATATCATGGGGCCTGCGGTCACTACAATCCCAGGAATGTCTAACCTGGCAGTGCCCATCAACATGCCCGGAGTAATCTTATCACAATTTGTCAGCATTACCAGCCCGTCCAGGCAGTGGGCGCTTACCACACATTCAATGATATCCGCAATAAGGTCTCTTGATGCAAGCGAATAATGCATCCCTTCATGTCCCATTGCAATTCCATCACAAATGCCTGGCACACCGAAGATAAAGCTAATCCCGCCGCCTGCATGAATTCCCTTTTCGATCGCTCTTTCCAGCGACCGCATATGTATATGACCAGGGATAAGATCGGTAAAGCTGCTTGCAATACCGATAAACGGCTTGCCTAAATCCTCCCTGCTAAGACCTGTTGCATATAATAGAGCCCGAGCCGGAACACGTTCGAGACCCTTTGTAATTTTATCACTACGCAAGTACTTGTTTTCCCAAATGTAAAGATTATCCCTCTATAATATTAAGCCTTATTATTATAGCGAAAAGCTTCTTGTTGTCAAACTAAAACTCTTTACCGGCAATTAGATTTCCCTTGACTTTCACCTGACATTATGTTGAAATTTTTTTTCATAGTTAACTGTTTTTGCCTTCCCCATTTAAACTACTTTTGTACCACATGATTTTGGTTAGTGCATGTCTTTTGGGTTTGAACTGTCGTTATGACGGACAATCAAAGGTGAGCGAACCTTTGATTTCTTCTCTAAAAAGCACCAACATTATTCCTTTTTGCCCGGAACAACTTGGCGGATTACCCACGCCGAGATATCGTGCCTGGATTACCCATGGTGACGGAGAAGATGTCTTAGAAGAAAGGTCAAGGGTAGTCAACGAGGTTGGCACCGATGTCACGGCACAATTTATCAAAGGGACTTCCGAGACAGAAAGGTTGTTTACTCTTTTCAATATCAAAAAAGCATACCTTAAAAGTAAAAGTCCTTCATGTGGCGTGGGAAAAATTTATCGTAATAAAAAATTAGTGACTGGAAATGGAGTTTGTGCTACGATGTTACTCCAGAAAAATATAAAACTAATCTCTATTTAGTTTCACAGTAAGGAGCATGCATGAATCATACAGAACAAATTGAATTGCCTCAGGCGAAGAAAGCAGGTCTTCACAGAAGGCTTTACGATTGGACGTTACACTGGGCGCACACACCTTATGGATCTATAGCCCTTTTTGCATTAGCTTTTTGTGAATCCTCTTTCTTCCCAATACCGCCGGATGTACTCTTAATGGCGCTTGCGTTCTCACTTCCGAAAAAATCCTTCAAATATGCGGCAATCTGCTCAGTAGGTTCTGTTTTAGGCGGCTGTTTCGGTTACTTTATCGGGTACCAATTCTTTGCGCATATAGGACTGCCTATCCTTAATCTTTACGGGGTAACGGATAAATTTAACTATGTTAAAGACAAGTACAACGCCAACGCTTTTGCAGCCGTAGCCATTGCCGGATTCACACCCATCCCTTATAAGGTCTTTACCATAGCAGCAGGTGTGTGCAAGATTAATATATGGACATTTCTTATTGCATCGGCTGTCAGCCGTTCTGGAAGGTTTTTTATTGTGGCGGGGCTTGTTTTCCTTTTTGGACCGAAAATAAAGAATTTTATAGATAAATACTTTAATATTATTTCCATAGCTTTTGTAGTAATCCTTATTGGAAGTTTTATCCTTATAAAATTATTCAAATAAAGGAAATATTATGAAATCCCTATTTTCGTTAATAACTCTCGCGATTGCCATATTAACTCCATCCATACTACTCGCGGAAACTGAGCAACAACAGGTATGGGAACCTCAAGTAGCCGGACGTTTCTATCCCGGCAACGAAACGGCGCTAAAAGACCAAATAAATACCTTTCTCAAAAATATCCCCAAGCAACAACTAAAAGGAAGACCTGTCGCTATCATCTCCCCCCATGCAGGATATCAGTATTCTGGCCAGGTGGCAGCTTATGGCTACAATGCTATCAGGGACTTCGGTTTTACGAGGGTCGTTATACTTGCACCAAGCCATTTTATGGGTGGCAAACGCTTTCGAGGCATCTCAATTCTTAACGTAAAAAACCTTAAAACACCTTTAGGGGTTATCCCCGTAGACGAGGATGCCTGCAACCAGCTACGCAACGCCTCTAAGGAATCAAAACCTGATGCTTCACGTCAAACCATTAATCTCTTTGGATCGTACGAAGGCGCCTTCAAAGGAGAACATTCACTAGAAACCCAACTGCCTTTCCTGCAAGCGTCACTTGGCACATTTAAAGTCGTCCCTATTATGGTAGGCATATTAACAGACAATGACTACGATCAAGTTGCCGATGCTATCAGGCCGTTAGTGGATGATAAAACGCTCGTGGTAGTAAGTTCCGATTTTACGCACTACGGCGAGGGGTATGGCTATGTACCATTCAAAAAGGATATAGAAAAAAACATTCACACTTTGGACTATGGCGCTTTTGACAGAATTCTCTCTAAGGATTTTGAAGGACTAAGGATGTACAGAAAACAAACTGGTATAAATGCCTGCGGTATTATTCCAATTGCGTTACTGTTAAAACTAGTGCCCAATGAAGCACAAGGCGAAATTTTAAACTATGACACATCGGGACATCAATCCAATGATTTTTCATTTTCTGTAAGTTATGCATCCTTTTTATTCACCAAACCTTTAGAGACTAAATCCGGACACTATCTCCCAAAAGCTGAAACACTGGACGACAACTCGTCTTTCTGCTTGACCAGCAAAGAAAAAGCACTGCTGCTATCATTAGCCAGAAGCACCCTGGAAACATATACAAAAACCGGTACTCCTCCAAACCTTGACCAAACAGACTATGCACTTTCTAACAGGCTAAAAGAAAAATACGGGGTGTTTGTGACATTAAAAAAACACGGAGAACTCCGTGGATGCATTGGCCATATAATACCCAGAACTTCCCTCTCTCAGGCAGTAATCGAAAACACTATCAACTCCTCTGCTAATGACTGGCGATTTAGTCCTGTTGGAGCCACGGAAATTCCTGATATTACCATAGAGATTTCGGTTTTGAGTCAAATGAAAAAGATAAACGGACCGGATGAATTTATCGTAGGCAAAGAGGGCATTGTAATACGCAAGGGACAAGCCAGCGCAGTATTTCTCCCACAAGTTGCCAATGAACAAGGATGGGACAGGACAGAAACCCTCTGCCAACTCTGCCGAAAGGCAGGGCTATCACCAGATGCATGGAAGGACGACAACATGGAATTTTACGTTTTCACTGCGGACGTATTTCATGAGGGAGAAAAAACCTAACCCATTTCTTTACGTTATTCAATTTCTTGAATTTTCCACTAAATAGAGGCGCTTATTTACTTGGATGAACAGGCGAAAAAAATTCTTTTAGATATTGCACGAAAAAGCATTGAGGCCGCTATAAAAAGGCAACCAATCCCGCACGTCACCTGCAATCATCCAGACCTTCAAGGACTGCAAGGTGCTTTTGTCACCCTAAGAACTCACGGACAACTCCGCGGCTGTATCGGTCGTTTCATTTCCGACACTCCACTCTATCAATTAGTCTCAGAGATGGCTATTTCTTCGGCAACGGAAGACCCTCGATTCGAGTTCAATCGTATCAAACCCTCAGAACTGAACCACCTCGAAATTGAGATATCTGTACTATCAGCGTTAAAGCTAATTCAAAATCCGCTTGATTTTGAACTTGGCAAACACGGTGTATTTATAAAAATGGGGTCACAAATAGGTTGTTTTTTACCACAGGTCGCCACTGAAACCGGATGGAGCAAGGAAGAATTTCTGTCACACTGCTGTTCAGGCAAAGCTGGTTTACCGAGCGACTCCTGGAAATATGGGGATGTGGAAATTTACACCTTCACTGCAGATATTATTGAAGAAAAACACATTGGTTAGCTTCGTCCCCCCTTTAATCGCAACAGATATAACAATAACCAAAATATTACATCATTGTTATGAGTTACTTACTTCTTTTCTCGAAAATACGTCCTGCATAAAAAATCATGCCGCCAATGAATAAGAAAACAACCTCCATCTTCATGGAATCTTTTGCAATACCAAAATAAAGGGCTTCCAATACAAGAATGATCCCTATAATCTGTAAAATTCTGGCAATACTCATTTTATTTATTGTCCTCTACACGTAATTTTTCTGCCAGTTCTATTGCCTTCAATAACCCTTTGGCCTTATTCAGGGTCTCTTCATATTCACGTTCGGGAACGGAATCAGCCACAATCCCGGCGCCGGCTTGAATGTAAGCGTCGTTACCATTTAAAACTATCGTCCGAATGGTGATACACGTATTCATATTTCCAAAAAAGTCGAAATATCCAACGGCTCCTCCGTAAGGGCCCCGCTTGGTCGTTTCAATTTCATCAATGATCTCCATTGCCCTTATTTTAGGGGCTCCGGACAGTGTTCCCGCGGGTAAGCATGCCTTTAAGGAATCAAAAGCTGTTTTGCCTTCTTGTAATTCACCACAAACGCTTGAGGTTATGTGCATCACGTGTGAGTACTTCTCAATTACCATCTTTTCGTCAATATGTACGCTCCCGTAGTTCGATACCCTTCCGACGTCGTTCCTTCCCAAATCTAAAAGCATAATATGCTCGGCGCGTTCTTTGGGGTCCGCGATCAGCTCTTGTTCAAACAGCGCATCTTCTGAATCATCCCGACCTCTTTTCCTCGTACCGGCAATTGGCCTTACAATGATTTTTTTCCCATCGACTTTCACCATAACTTCAGGAGAAGACCCAATGAGCTTAAGTTTTCCCATCTTTAGATAAAACATATACGGAGAAGGATTGATTACCCGCAGGATACGATAAATATTAAAAGGATCAGCTTGGGTTCGCGTCTTTAATCGCTGCGAGATTACCACCTGGAATATATCCCCGGCACGAATGTATTCTTTGCAGTGATTTACGGCCTCAAGGAAATCAGTCTTTTCGAAGTTTGATGAAAAGGGAATATCAATTTCTCCATTTGACGTAATATCATCACTCAAAGACATTATGGGCGTGCGCAGTTTATCGATAATAAGGTCTATTTTATGGTTTGCCTCAGCATATACATTTTCCAAGCTGTCCTTACCGATCTGTGCGGCAAAAACAACCTTCATTGTTTTTGTCAGGTGATCAAATATAATCACTGTGTTAAAAAACATCATCTGGATGTCTGGAAGTAACAAATCATCTTTGGGAATATTGGGCAGCCGTTCATAATATCGTATCGTGTCATATCCAATATATCCTACTACACAACAGAAAAATTTAGGCAATCCATTCACCGGTACAGGAGTAAAAGCGCTCATCTCTTTGTTCAATACTTCCAAAGGGTCTTTTGCATGGATTACCTCTGTTTTGCCGGCTTCCCGCTTTACTTCAATACGATGACCGAAAGAGGTAACCTCGATAAAAGGATTAATACCAAGAATGGAATACCTTGAAATCTTTTCTCCGCCTGCTGCACTTTCCAACAAAAAGGCATATTCTACGTCAGAAATCTTTTGAAATGCCGAGACAGGGGTAAGCGTGTCTGCAAATAACTGCCGGTAAACGGGAACAATATTACCCTTTGCAGCTAACTGTTTAAATTCTTCAAAGTCAGGATAATATCTGTCTTGTCGTTCTGTTTTTCTCTGATCTGTCACGTTAATTCACAGCAATATTTTTATTGGTGGATAACAAGTAGAAAAAGTGTAACAAAATTAAATCCTCAATATACAATACAATTCATTCCACTCACTTTCAAGACTTTTAAAAACTTCCTTTTTGCCAAAAAAAATGGGTGTTGCATAAAGCAACACCCATTAACTTAACACCAATCTAATGTATTACTAGCTACGATACCTTAGCCATCCATTACAATATTTAGAACGTAACGGTGGTCTGCAAATAACCCCAACTGGTATCAATATCACCGATGTTATCCTCGATCCAGTCTTCAGCACCAAACCAGGAATATCCGGCAAGGATACCTACATTCTTATACAACTGATAACTTACCGTCAAATCCACTTCCTGTGCCAGATTGTCATCGTTAGATGTAAAACCGCCGGCTGGACGGGCAGTGGCAAGAGAACCATTTGCAAGATACCAACCGTCTTCTTCCTCAGCTAACAAATAATAATGATAGTCAACCTGTACCGTCATCTTGCTGGTCGGTGACACCTTTATGTTACCCCTGAAGTCATGCATGTTCTGCCATGATAATAGGTCGACAAAACCGTAGTTACCCTGCCAGTGGTTTGTTGGATAGAGGTTATCAAAGGTCTCATGATCATTATCCGTCTGGTCATCATCACCTGATGCAAAATCATACTCAACTCCAAAACGCGGCGTCCAGGCAACCTCTTTGCATGTGTAACCGGTCCTGCCTGCAAATGCCCAGGCCTTCTGGTCCTGTCCACCATAATCACCAACCTGGCCATGAGCTTCCAATGTATAATCTATGGCATCCAGGTTTGGCAGCTTACCATCAATCCTTGCACCGATGTCATGAATCACAACACCAGAGCCATCACCCGCAACTGCATATCCATTCGCAACTGCGCTATTAGCAGTATCATTTTGATCGTTCTTCTGTATGTACATAAGTTCTAACAATGCACCTGGCACGAGCTTTTTAAATGCCAACTGTGCCGCATACATGTTCTCGTCAGAATTACCGCTACCATCAGCGCCAAAATAACCATCTTCGTCAACCTTAGAAGCTATCACTTCAGCATGAATACTATCAGTATCCCAGAGGAATCTGCCGCCGTCAAATACACGTCCTACGTTTGACCATACGAAGTTACCTAACACACGGTGGTCACCCCATATAATCTCCTGGCGACCAACCCTTACCGTTAACGGCAAGTCAAATAGCTTCCTTATATCAAAATAACCCTGATGAACATCAAAGGTAGTATCTGCGTTATAACCGCTTGCAAATCCAACCGTGGATCCCTCAGCTCCAAACACCCTCGAATCCTGTAATTGGATAAACACCCTTAAGTGTTCGTTAACGTCAGCATCAGCCCACAGCCTTGTCTGGTTCATGACATAATCGTCATCGATTGACTCGGCCGCATGACCAGCTACAGCCTGATTAGGCGACCTGGTTGCACCGCCCAATGTTGCGTTGCTTGTCGGAGTTTGATAAAAACCATTTGCATACTCAGCCCTGGTCCTAATCTGTCCACCTAATTTTACCTTCTTGGCAAACTCGGAATAAACATTGCCGGCAATATCTTCTGCCTTCAACGTTTGTTCTGCCTGAGCAGCAGTTTTCATTTCTTCTTTTAAAGTGGTAACTTCATTCTTTAATGCCGCTACATCTTCTTTTGTATCGGAAGATACCGCAACCTTTTCCTGCTTAACAGATTGAATCTGTTCCGTCAAACTTGAAACAGACGCCTTCAAGGCATTCAACTCCTTTTCCATATCTTCAACCGACTTAGCGTCTGCCCCGAAAGACTGGGCACAAGTCACAACGCAGAAGACGGCAGTTGCAAAACTACCTAAATATGTCTTCCACAAACCATTCTTCATTTTTTTCCTCCCCTTCTTAAATAAAACCACTCGGACCCCAACTTAAATTAAGAAATAACAAAACAAAAACATAACGTACTACAAAAATTAGCTAGTATAGACCGGCCTCCTTTCTCCTCCTCATGTTTTACGTTTTTGCTTATTTTGCATCTAAAGACACTATAACAATAGACATTGGTCAGCACATTATATGTCGAAGCTCGGTAGTGTCAAGAATATTTTTATTTTTCCAAGACACTCCTTTTATCAAAGCTCACAAAATAAATACGATGAAATAATAGCCTATTTTACAACCTTTCCTGTCCACCTTACCGCGGTTTTCTATCAATTCGGAGTTTAGACTGTCACACAAATGGATGCATTCTGTATTTCCAAACCAAGACACCCCTGTTATCATGTTAAACGATTTATTTATTAACAAACCAAACAAATATTATTCCCAATGTATTTACAGCCAACAAAAAGAACGTTAGTATGCACAAGCTAACAAGTTAGAATATAACGTGCTTGCAATCTATCAACTGCATAATACTAAAGTTTAATTGCTTTTATATTTCATATGTGAAATATTTTTTACAATATGCATCATAGTTTTATTTAACCAAACAATTCAAAAGACATACGTCATAAAAACTATTCAATTTATACATTCCAAGGAAATTCAATATTACTAAACATGCTTAATAAATACTGAACAATCAAACACTGCATGTTTTTTAATTTTCTATTGACCTTACGGAAACATGTTTTTATAATTCAGAACTTATAAGTCGTTCTCACTGCTTATTATATTCTGGTAAAAATTATAACTAGGATAATATATGGACAAAGGTTTTAAACCAAAAATAAGGCATTTTCACATTTATCGCAAGGTCATTGTCGTTGTTATAATACTCGCAATAATAGCAGGCGGCATCTATGGCGGCAGGGAATTAAGCTGGAAAGAAATAGCTGCTGACGAAGTGGCTGTGGTTGTAAATAATCTTACGGGTGGTATAAAGTTAGTCAATCGGGCAGGCGCCATACTTTATTATCCTTTTATTCAGGATATATACATCTTAGACAAACGCGAGCAAGTCTTAAAAATGACGGCAGCTGAAATTGACGAAAAGCATCCACAAGGAATTCCGCTAATCATGAAATCCATAGATGGTGGTGATGTCGTATTAGATTTGCAAATCCAATATAGATTAAACCCAGATTTTGCTGTCCATGTTGTACAGAATACAGGCGTTGGTGATATCTTTAAACAAAAATGGTTATATGATTACGCACGTACCATTTGTTATTACTGCTATGGAGAATTAACGTTGGGAGAATTCCCAGTTGCTTCTCTGCGTGACCAGAAGGCACAAAAGGCACGTGACGAAATCAATAAAATGTTAGAACTTCACGGTTTTTACGTTACGTCCATTAACCTTTCTGATTATCGCTACTACCGTGAATATGCAGAGAAGATACAAGAGCGCAGGCTGGCTGATAAGGAAGTCGAAGAACAAAAAACGAGGGCTTCGGCGGCCAGAGAAAATCAGAGAAAAGTCGTAGTAGAAGAAACGAAAAAATTAGAGGTTGAGGTTGCAAGGTTTAGAGGGGAATGCGACAAACGCATCATGGATGCAAGAGGTAGCGCTGAGGCAAAAAAACAAGATGCCGACGCCTACTTGATTCAGAAAAGATACGAGGCAGACGCTGAATACGAAAGACTTGCAAAGGAAGCGGAGGCAGTTCTTGCAACAGTAAAGGCCGATGCAGAAGGTATTAAGGCTTTACGCAATGCATTGGATGGAGAAGGCGGTCGGAATATGGTCAGACTCGAATATGCCAAACGTTTAAAACAAGCTATTATTCGCAGCATACCCATTGTCAGACAGGGCATCGAAACACCTCAAAGTATCCAGAGGTTCAAGTACATTGAAGATTCGCCAAAGATTGATTACATGTTCCCGGAACCACCTGACGCAGCACTGGTCAGCCCATTAAAACCCGGACCTGATAAATCACCCTAATAACGCTATAATTTACACTTTATATTCATTAATACATTGGCACATTAAAACTGCTATTTGAGAAGAGGTGAAAATGCACATAGGAAAACTTACAGCCAAATATATCATTCCTATTGGAATTTTCTTTTTTATCGCTGTATTTATTATTGGTATAAAATTCTTTGTAATTAAGGTAGGTGTTGATCAAGTAGGCGTGAGGACGCGTATTTGGGGCGTAACCAGGGGTATTGTACATAAGGACTACGGTCCTGGCTGGCACAGGGCAATTACCGGCATTGACCAGTGGGATCTTTATGATAGCACCGTCCAGACCATTGAACTCGCAAAAGAACCATCTCATATGGGACACGACGAGCGAAAAGAGGCAGCTCTTAGAACGGCGGATGACTATGATGTCTCTGTGGACATGGTGGTAAAATACCAGATTAAGAAAGATAAGGCGTGGAAGTTACGTCAGGATATTGGCGTGGGTGAGCGGTATAAAGTTATTGTCGAAAACGAAACACGTGACATTGCCAGAAGTGTTTTTGGTAGAATGGTGGAACGGGATTTGTATAACCCTGAAGAAAAGAGAAAAAGGGCTGAAGAATGTAAAATAGAGCTTACCGCTAGGCTTATTCTTCGTCATGTCGATGTTATTGATGTGCTTATTCTGGAAATGAGATTTGACCCACAGCTTGAAAGAAAAATTAAAAACATTAAATTAGCAGAGCTGGATAACGTTTTAAATCAGTCAAAGGCGCTCGCAGCCGAACAAAGAGGTATTACTCAAACTATAGATGCCGATACAGAGGCCATTGCTCAAAAAATCACCGGTGATAAAGAAAGGGCGCTCACCGTTCTCGATGCCGAAACTTCAAAAAGAATCACCGAACTCCTTGCAGAGGCTGATAAATATCTGGTACAGAAGAAGGCAGAAGGAGATCTCTACAAACAGCAACGCAAGGCAGACGGCACCCTTTTAATTAAATATTCACAAGCGGAAGGTGAACGACTTCGAAGAGAGGCGCTTGCAGGTCTGGGAGGTGATATTATTGTTGCAATGGAAGCGGCACGCAACATCAACCTGGCTGACGTAAGTATCTCGAGCCTTGATTTAAATTTACTCGACATTGATGATATGGCCACGCGACTAGGTGTCACTGATACGAAAGGGAAGCTTCGTGTTGACTCGAAGACATTTAAACAAATCCAGGAAATGCTAAACCAGCCAAAAGGCACAGACACTACAAAAACAAAATAACCGTACCCATCTGTTGTTTTTGTAAACACAAAACGGTTCATTTGCACCGTTTTTTTTCAGTTTAACAGTTCACAAAAATGCAGTAGTTTTACTATGGTACTGCAAATTAATCACTTATAATATCATGCGCCATATGGAATAACGTTTGCTATTTTATATGGGATTAGTTTCAATAATTTATTTACATAAACTTTATCTATCATAAACTAAATTATGAAACACACAACCAAAACATTAAAAGCAACCCTTCCTATCTTAGTCTTATTATTTGTTACCGTTTTTACCGTTACAAACAAGGCTTCATTGTCAGCAGACGAACCAAATGATGGCGAACAACAAAAAAAAACTGTTAAATATTCAAAATTTTTTGATGAAAAAAAGCACTGGTGTGATGCGCTGGTAATCACCTGCACTGATTTCAGATTTACCACAGCCACTCAGGAATTTATAAACGACAGATTGGGATTAAAAGGAAAGTACGACTATATTTCTATTCCGGGTTCCATACGCAATCTTATGGATTCAAAAACAAGAGACCTTGTTATGAATACATTTGGTGTTTCCTTTAGATTACACCATGTGAAACGCGTCGTTGTCCTTGCTCATCAAGATTGTACTATTGGCTATGGCGGATCCAATAGCTTTCCAGAACCCGAGGCCGAATATAAGACTATCTGTAAAGACTTAAAAAAGGCCCGCAGGCTATTTGGGATAAAATTCCCACATCTAAGGGTCGATTTGTACTACGGGACGGTTTATAACAACGAGGATAAACGCATTTACAATTTTAAACAAATTTTATAACATTAAAGAATTTTTTAAAAATCGTGATATAAAATCAACCAATACAACAATCCGAAAGCGCTTCCATGAAAAAAAATCTAAAACCAATTTGTTTTGTTATAGCCCTGTTTCTCCTCACTCCAATAGGTTGTACTTACAACAAATCCTCTTCGACTGATCTAATGATAAATAATCAGCAAATAGCCACTGAAATAAATCCTCAAACTGCAAGGTCTGATTGTGATACCTTAGTAATTACCTGTATTGATTACCGTTATGCCAACGCAAACCAGGAGTTTATTAACGAAACGCTGGGATTGAAAGACAACTACGATCATATTTCCATACCAGGTAGCATTTATAACCTTGTAAACCCGGAAACACGAGAACTGCTTTTTAGCAAATTTGCCCTTTCTGTAAAACTCCATCTCATAAATCGGGTTGTCATTATTAGTCACAAAGACTGCGGTGGATACGGAGGCTCTGCGTCTTTTGGTTCAGAAATAGCTGAAAACGAAACACTTTGCGCAGATTTGAGGAATGCAAGAGAACTATTAATAGAAAAATATCCAACCCTTGAGGTAAAATTATTTTTAGAATCTTTAGTAAAAGAAGGGGATGAACTAAAGGTACATTTTGAGAAAATACCCTGAGTAACGCTTACTTTTCAGGTGTTTTTGCACAGCGAAATCCGATTTGCGGACTTTGGGCATACGGAGGAACACGATACCGCGCAGCACAACGTGCATAATGTCCGAAGTAAAGAAGGCCGCCTCCCCGAAGAACCCTCTGTTGCCCAGTTTCAGGCCCCTGAGGATTTTTTGAGGGAGAGGCATAATAGTAGTTCTGGTCATAATAATCAGCACACCATTCCCATACATTTCCTGCCATATCATAGCACCCATAAGGACTTTTACCATTTCCATACTTTCCTACAGGTGTTGTCTCTCTAAGTCCTGCTTCTTGTGACTCCCACACAGTGCATTTGGTTTTATCGAATTTATTTCCCCAGGGCCATAAACGTTTGTCTGTGCCTCGTGCGGCTTTTTCCCATTCAGCTTCGGTGGGTAATCTCTTCCCGGCCCATTTTGCATACGCAACGGCATCGTCCCAATCAACGCCTACAACAGGCTGATTGAGACGATTGAATCTAACATCATTCCAGCAACTAGGTCTCCGATAACCTGTTTCGTCTACAAATTTTCTATATTGCTCATTCGTCACTTCATATTTATCAATATAATAGTCATCCAAATAAACGACGTGTTCAGGTCCGTCATAAATATTATACGCCAACATAAAAGTCCAATTATAGCGTGTGTTATCACCCATAGTAAATTCACCGGCAGGTATCAAAACCATATCGGGATAACTCTCTAAGGCAGATGGCGGCTCTTTTGAAGCTGAATGGCTTTCTTCTTCTGCTAACAATTTTCCAGCTAAATAAACGCCTGCAAAATACACTATAAACAAAATTATAAAACCTTTGTATTTACTCAAATTTTAGTATCTCCTCTTTGGCATAATCTCATATCTTGCAATATCCAAGGGTGTATACCCGGATATAATTTCATTGAAACCCCGAATTTCACCTTTCTTAAAAGTCTTGATTGAAAAATCCTGCGTAAATAAGAGCATGTCGGAAGTATTATAGACCTTGATTGTAAAAGTAGCAATACTCCTGTCTCTATCCGAAAAATTCTTTATCTCCCCTTTAATCTGTGAGGAAGATCCAAAGGGAAAGAGATTAACATTTCGTATATAAAAACCATCTTCCATCTCTTTAAAACCTTCTTCTTCGGGCATGGGGATGTGTTCCTTTGCTACCGTTGCTGTTTCTGTTCCCTCTGCCACCTTTACCGTTTCTGTTCCCATTGCTACCTGCAATTGTGCGGGAGAAGGAGCCTCGGCTGTTGCCGTACCAGCACTCACACCGCCCGCTTTTTCTACTTTTTTCACCCTCGTTTCCAAATCTGAAACGGTCTTCATTTGCCCTTCAAAAGTTTTCATCGTACTATCTAAAGAAGCTACGCGTGTTTTAATGCTGTCTTCAAGAGAAGTAATTTTCTTTTCCTGTTCACCCAACTTATCCGTCACCAACTTATTTAAATCTTCGATAGCCTTCTTAATGGGTTCTAACGGTCTTTGCGCCTCCTGATATCTTTTCTCAAGCACCGCACTTTTTATTTCCTGGTCTTCAACCCGCTTTGTAAGATCTGATAATAATTTCTTTAAGACATCAAAGGTCTTGCCGAAGGAGTCCAGCATCCCCTTGACCTCGGCAATAGACGCGGCCTTCTCAAGCGACTCCATCTTTGACATGCTGGTATTTAACTTCCCTTCGATTCCTTTTATCATCTTATCAAGCTCTTTTAAAGGAGATAAACTTTCACTTACGTTTTTTTGAAGTGTGGTAAACTGTGAACCGAGTGTATCCAGATTCTTCATCCAGTTCGAAAGGGATCTTTGAAAATCATCCAATTCCTTCAAGACGTCCTGTGACCCGCCTTTTTCCTCGGCATTCGTATTCTTTATACCCAAAAGAACGAAGAATAAAAATACGCTTATTAACAAAACAGGAAGCTTCCCTTTCATTTATAATACTCCATTCTGAAAAAATGTAGTTTTAAAAGATGGTAAGTAGTTTAACAAAAAAATCTTCACATCTCAAATATTTATCTGCTCCTTCAGGACAAATAGTTTAAAATTGATTTTAAAATATAAAATTGTTAACATGATAGTCTAAGTTTCTTTGTATGAGCACAACTGATAATACCTAATTTTGTTTTGCTCATCATTACAAATGAACGTTTTATAAATGCTTATATTTACGGAGCTTTGTTTTTAGAAAAATATTTATTATTCGAGAGAGGATGACATGCAGGTTTTAATTGCAGATGAACTTCCAGATGTATGCATTGAAATACTGGAAAAGGCAGGACTCAAAGTATTAAAAAAGCCCGGTATAAAAGCAGACGAGTTAAAAACGATTATTAACGATTGCGAGGGAATTATATTACGAAGCGGCACAAAGATTACAGCCCCTCTGTTGGAAAAAGCAGAAAGGCTAAAGGCCATTTGCCGC
>JACPHJ010000172.1 GCA_016188675.1 Planctomycetota bacterium | reverse complement strand
CCTTTCCAAGGTTTAAAGACTTCCCATCTTAACCGATGGTCTAAAGCCTTTATGATATTTAATATCACAAAAGGTTATTGCCTGTTCAAGGCTTTTTAACCTCCTTGGAAGGATGCTGCTTTTTCATATTACCATTGCGAGCACATTCGCGATGCTCAGTGTAAACTCCGCAAAGCAATCCTTACCTGAGATTGCTTCAGGCTTGCGCCTTTGCAATGACAACTTTCTTTTGTCGTTTACCATACTATTCAGTTTTCCAACTAATGGCTTATTATTGACTGCCTCTTGCTGGTTCAATCGTCCTCGATTGAACCGAAATGTTTCGGTTCAGGCTACAAGCCTGAACCAACGTGAGTATGTGGCTACAAGCCTGTTACCAGCGAGTAACGAAATCCAACGATTTTTTTATTATTACACACCCCTTTATCCCCTCTTTTTAGAGGGGAATCAAAAAGATTGAAATTCATGAACATGAACTTTCTTTACTAATACGGTTGGGCTTAAGGCAAAACTCAACAAATCAAATTATCTTTCTTGTTCTTTCCACCTTACCGGAGAAATCTTCACGGTTTTATCCCTGCCCGATACCCATACCTCTCCGCCCTGAACAGTACACGGGAAATCCATTGTGCGTTGAGCCAGTGTAGCCAGTTCCTGCATGGCGTCGGTGGGCAGGTTTATTACCGACAGATTTTTGAAACGATCGAGATCGGCATGTATCTTTTTCCACCATGCGTTTGCGCTGTTGCCGCTATACGTGTAGACAATAACCTCTTTAGCGCGGCCACATGCCTTGCGGATCTGCTTATCATCAGGCTGGCCAATCTCTATCCACACCTCAACGTTCCCGCTGAGATCTTTTCGCCACAGGTCAGGTTCGTCCCCGCTGCTCACACCCTGAGTAAAGACGAGGTCTTCGTGTGCGTTCAGAACAAACGCCACAATACGTGCCATCATGCGGAGGTCATTCTCAGACGGATGCCGTGCGATGGTAAGTCTGTGGTCGTGGTAGTAGTTCCGGTCTATATCCGATATATTTAACTCAACCCTGAATATGGTTGCCTTTAGTGCCATGGTTTTAACGTTACGTCTCCCGTGTTGTTTCGCGTACTACAGAACCACCGGCCTGAAACGGCGCATATACACCCGATACGATAATTCCCTGTCATGCCCGAATGTCTTTATCGGGCATCCATGCCATGAAAAATGTCAGGTTTCCCGCTTAAACCAGGCTAACACTGGCAGTGACTTTTTATACACGTGGCAAATGCCTGTGAAACAACCCCCTCGCCCCCCTTTGTTAAGGGGGATTCAGGGGGTTGTCTGACAGCGCTGTTTCCTACTTTGAAATTAATGATAACTCAGCCACTATCACGTCACCCTGTACACCACCAGTCATCATTGGTTGCAGTTTTACAGACGCTTTATGATATAATAATTACCTTAAAAATGAAACTGATATTATCATTCACTTTACAAAGGAGATTTTTGGAATGACCACGTTAGCAAATATAATGAAACCTCTGTACTGTTATGGCATGAGGGTCTTTTTTGTATGGATACTATTTGGCGCTTGTGCCCTGCCTGCATATACCCAGGAAAACACATGGAAGGGGCTCCACGAGCAAACCGCCTCACTTTTACAGAATAAGAGATACGCGGATGGCATAAAGGTGGGTGAAGAGGCGCTAAAGACGGCAAGGAAGGCCTTCCCCGCCGGTGATACACGTATTGCCGATTCAATGACCCTGCTGGGGATCCTTTACAGGACATATAGCAGGTATAACGAGGCCGAGCCGCTCTTTAATCAGGCGCTCACTATTTACAAGGAAACGAACGGCGCAAACCACCCCAGCGTTGCTTATGTATTGCAGGAAACCGCGGAAATGTATTTTCTACAGAACAAATACGCCAAAGCAGAGACTCTTTACAAAGAATCACTCGTCATATACGAAAAGGCATTTGGCCCAGAGCATCCCAGTGTTGTGAGCGTCCTGAACAGGCTGGGGGAGCTTTACCAGGATCAGAAGAAATACGCCGAAGCGATACCACTCTACAAAAGGGCATTGGCAATTGAAGAGAAGACCCTCGGCTCAGGCCATCCTGACCTTGCCTCGGCGATGAACAACCTGGCAACGCTGTATTACTATCAGGGTGAAAACACTACGGCTGAGACCCTTTATAAACAGGCGCTTGAAATATATGAGAAAGAATACGGCAAAGACCACCCTTTAATTGCGACCATATTGGAGAAAATGGCGGAATTTTACGATGGAACCGGCAGGAAAAAGGAGGCGAAGCAGTTAACAGAACAGGCAAAAAAGATTTATTCAAATTATCAGAAGTAAGGTATGACCCGGAAATTACCATCGGACGTGGACAAACACAACATGGCGGGAAAACGAACGAAGGGGAACACAGATTACACAGCGTGGCGTAGCCACAACCAAAATATTTTCTCACACAAAGCCACCAAGACACAAAGGTTTCCTATCTCTTTGAGGCTTTGTGTCTTTGTGTGTAAATTTTCTTAAAACCCTTGCTAAAGCTTGTCCTGGGCTTGTGAAGTACGAATCGGGCCTATAATGCAAAGGTTGTGTTGGGTACGCTTTCAGACTGGGTCAAATGAAAAAACATGTTCATATATGGTATTTATTGATGAAAACAGAATTATATATAGTATACTCTCTGCATAATTAAAGTTAAATATTTTTCAGTGGGATCAAGGAGATATACTATGGCATATATTATAAGAAATAGGAATCAAAAGGCGCTTTTTCCACCGGCAATACAAGATTATGTTGGAACAGAAGACCCTGTGAGGGCGTATGACACATTTGTAGAGAGCTTAGACCTTCCGGAAATGGGTTTTGTGATCAATCCGTATAAAGCTGGCGCTCATGAATATCATCCAAGTACGCTCTTAAAATTAATCGTTTATGGATATTCTTACGGGGAAAGGAGTTCTCGGAGATTGGAAAGAGCATGTTATCACAATCTCTCCTTTATGTAGTTAGTCTCTGGCGTAAAGCCTGATTACCGGACGATATCCCGATTTCGCCGGGAGAATAAAAAGGCGATAAAGCAGGTTTTAAAGCAGAATGTAAAATTCTGCATAGAGCTTGATCTGATAGAAGGAAACACCCTGTTTGTAGATGGGAGTAAATTTCGGGCTAATGCGTCGATAAACAACACGTGGGACAAAAAGAGGTGCGAGAAATATTTGGAGATAGCGGAAAAAAACATAGAAAGGATATTGGAAGAAGCCGAACAGATAGACCAGGAAGAAGAAAGCAAAGGCTCATTAGTAAAGTTAAAAGAGGAACTTCAGAGCCAGGAGAAATTGCAAGCGAAGGTAAAAGAGATAGCAGAAAGACTCAAAGAAACAGGGAAAGACAAGATCAATGAGACGGATATTGACAGCGTCAATGGCAAGACAAGGCAGGGGAGTCATGCAATAATGAATTGCGAAGTAAGTACGG
>JACPHJ010000175.1 GCA_016188675.1 Planctomycetota bacterium | reverse complement strand
GACGGCTTCTCGATGCCCTTATTGTTGGCATTCTCTGCACTATCACCCTTTACTTACTGAATATTCCCTATGCCTTTCTCATTGGTTCCCTTGCGGGCTGCGCCAACATTATTCCACACTTTGGACCAGTTGTTGGCGCTATTCCTGCCATCGTTATGGCGCTGATGAAGACGGGTTCTTTTGCATCAGTTTTGGTCATCACAATCTCCTTTGTTGCAATCCAGTTGTTTGACCATTTGGTTATTTCGCATATGTTCGTGTTAAAGAACATCCATATGCATCCCATTATTGTATTTATCGTTATTTTTATTGGCGGTTACCTGATGGGCGCCATAGGCATGTTTATCGGTGTGTTATTTGCTAGTGTTTTAAAAGTGACCATTGACGAGTTACTATGGAGTTTTAAGCATTACCGTGTATTTGAACGCACGCATCATTCGGCATCGGATTAAAACAAGGCATTCTTGTGGGATTTATACTAATTGCGGCGTGACGTCATAGTTTAATCGTTATTTTTTCTTATTCAACTTTATATTTAATTTTTTGTTTTGTCCTGCCTCAAGTTTGATGTTCTTTTTAAAACCCTTGTAACCGCTTTTTTTGGCGGTCAGCGTGTATTTCCCGGATTCCAGATCGGTGAACGAATAGCTGCCGGCGCTATCGGTTGTTGCCGTTTTTGTAAGAGACTTTTTCCTGATAGTTATTGTTACGCCTTCCAGTAGTTTACTCTTCTTGTCTTTAACCGTACCAGAAATACTTGATGTTTGAGTAGCGACTGTGAGTCCTATGTTTTGCGCTGTCGTATTGAGTGCGTTTACACTTACGGTTTGGGATATTGTTTCATATCCGGACGCATCAACAGAAAGGGTGTATGAGCCGGAGGATAGTTGCAGGAAATAAGCGCCGCTCTTTGTCGTAGTGTAAGAACCTTTTGTCCCTTGCACGGCGATCGTTGCATCACTGATTTTTGCATTGGTGTCTTTGTCAAAAATAAATCCCTTAACAAAGCCCGGATATCCATTTGCCATCTTGGGTTTAAAACTGCTGGAAGTCCCGGTAAGGGTTGTTCCACCTTTGGCATCGTTGGCCAGCACCTTCCAATAGTAAGTCGTTCCATCAATAAGTCCTGCTGTTTTATCTACAATGGCAGCGCTATCAGTCAGTCCTTTCTGTTGATACTGTACGGTATCAAAACTACTGCTCTGTGAGATCATAAGGGTATAAGTTATACCTTCATTTACCGATGCGGTTTTTGCATTTATGCCGTTACCGTGCAACGTTGAATTAGTGTCCGGGTCAGTGCTGTCTTCCCAATCAAAAGTCAGGGCGACGGCAGTCTCCGTTCCATTGGCAGGAGAAACGGTATCAAAAGAACTTGGTGGTTCGTTATCGGCCGCATTTTTAAACACATCAGATTCCATGAAAGGGGTGATTCCCCCAAAATTATCACGCGCAAAATAAAATATTTCATACTCTCCCGTATTTCCGAAATTGTTAAAATTCTTGTTACCTTTAAAATCATTCCAGATATACTTTTCCTCTGTTGAATCAAACTCATTATAGCTAAACCTGGGGAGGTTGATGACTTGCTGTGCCGTAGCTTCCTTATCGTTTTTTAGACTGAAGTTGGGTGAGACAATTTCTGTCCATGCGTCATCAACCCTTGTGGTGTCATTTACCTTTGCAAACAGGGTGGGACTGGCATCTTCTTCTAAGGTAGTTATATCGGTGACTTCAGTTAATTCAAGTGGAGTGGTGGTTGTGCCGATACCCAGCACAATATCTGCGGAAATTTCACCGTCTTTACCGCTGAGGGACGAAAGCACTCCATAAGCGCCGATACCATCTCCGTTGTCATCAAGCAGTGGATGTTGCGCCGAGTCGTCAAAATATTGCCCGTTGCCGGCGCTGGCGCCTTTTAGGCCGTTTCCATTCTCGTTTTCTGTAAATTCAGCGATTTTATCCGCCGCTTTTTCGTAACACTTTTTTAAACTCAGTCCCCTCGTTGCGTATTTAAAGAATTCCCATACGAAATAATCCGCATGCCGGATGGTCTCATCGGGCGGCAAAGGACCTTTATAAGCAACTTCTTCCGTATCGGAACTGCTGATAATAATGCGTTTTGAGCCTGATTTAGACAGGGCATTGATAAAACTTCCCGAACGGTTAGCGCCCAAAACAACCACAATGGGTTCTTCAGATGCGCTTGAATTTAATTGAGATTCCAAGCCGGTCAGTGCATCTGCCAGGTCGCTGGCCTTTAATGTGTCGGGAGACATAAAGAATTTTTCCTTGTCACCAAAACCTACAAAGATCAAATATAATGGGGCAGGGGACTCGTTCATCTTTTCACTTGCCCAAATCTCTACAGTGTCCAGGATGCTGTCTTCGGATGGTGTTTCATCTACCCCGTCTTGCGAGTCATCAAAATTAAAGTAATAGATTTCCTCCTCTGTAAAACCTCTTTTGAGGAGTTTTTTGTAGATATCATTTGTCGTTAGATTGGGAGAATCCAAGCCGGACATATCTTTGTCGCTGGATTCCACCCTGACTTTGTTTTCATCAGAATCCTCTTTGTCTTTATCGTCGGCTGATTTGTCTTTAACACGGCCTTCTATAAGGATGGCATACCCTGCTACTTCTTTTGCAACTTCCTGGACTTCAATCTCGATAGTTGCAGAATTTGTGCCTGTAAAATTATTGTCTTCTTCAAAACCAACCAATAATTTCCAGGCGCCGATGTCGGGCAACCTAACAGCCTCGAATTTGTATTGAATCTGATCGTTTGATAAAAAAGGTTGTGTTTCGATTACATCCTCATATTCTCCGTCCGGGTCTATACTGATCAGCTTTAGGTTTTCTTCCAGGAATTCGTTTCGTGTTGTTTCATTATCGGGTGTTAACGTTACAACCCCTGTAATATCAGCTGTCTGGTCGGTCTGAATTGCCGGGGAAGAAGTCTCTATGGTAAATGCGACTTCTGCCGGATTTACCGTAAACGTTAATGGGTCACTCTCTGCGCTGCTGTGATCGTCGTCTCCTTCCCAACTGGCTATGACACTCCACGAGCCGCCGTCAGGTGGGAAATAATTACTTAATATAAAAATACCGTTGGAATCCGAGGTGACTGTTTCTGTCTCCGTTTCACCTTCGTCATTAGTGAATGTCAGGGTTGCCTGTGCTTGATGTGGGGGGGAAATCCCCCCGGTTATCGTTATGGATTCGCCAAATGTTATCTCTGCATCGGATATGTTTGATTCTATCGTGGATGCCTTACGCCTGACAGAAATGTAATCTTCCTTTGTTTCGGTATCAGACCCGCCTAATCCTGTTACTGTAAGGCTGACGGCATAATTTCCACTACTGCTGTAAGTATGTGTTGGATTTTGTGCGGAGTCGGTAGCGCCGTCTCCGAAGTCCCACAGCCAGGAAAAAATGTTACCTACAGACTGGTCTATAAATTGAACAGTCAATGGCATTTCACCGGTTGTGGGGGTGGCTGTAAAATCCGCAGTTAATGTGGCGGTAGATTCGGCGCCGATGGCGTAAAGGTATCCATCTGAAGAACCAATATAGAGGAGCCCATTACTACCAATAGCCGGCGAAGAATGTATCTCGTCCTGCGCGGTATATGTCCACAGCAAAGTGCCTTTCTTAGTGATTGAATAAATATTGTTATTGGTAGACCCAAAATAAATATTCCCATTTTTATCTATTGCAGGAGAGGAAGTAATGGCATTGTCAGTTGCATATTTCCAATTCAACAATCCTGTGGTTCTATTTAATGAATAGAGGCTGCCGTCTTCAGAGCCTATGTAAACCGCATTAGCATCTGTTGCCGTATCAATTGCAGGGGTGGAAGAAATGCCATCACCGGTCGTGTATTTCCATTTAAGCGATCCGTCATCTTTTTTCAAGGCGCGAATTTCACCGTTTCCAAGGCCAATGAGGATAAGCCCATTTTTTTCATCAATCGCAGGTGATCCCACGATAATGTCATCTATTTCATAAGTCCATGTTTTGTTCCCGTCAGCGGCGTTGATGGCATAGAGTGTGCCTCCAAGAGCACCAACGTAAAGGATATTATTTGCATCCAGCGCCGGTGAAGACCAAACTGGTTCGTCCAATCCAGCCTTCCATGTCAGCTTGCCTGTGGCGTCCAGTGCATATAATTTTTTATCCTCAGAACCAAAATAGATGGCACCGTCCTGGGGATTTATTACGGGAGATGAGCTAATACTCCCTGAAGTTCCATATCGCCACTTAAGTGTACCATTATTTTGAATGGCATAGAGGTACTTGTCATCTGAACCAATATAAATTACACCATTGGTATCAATGGCGGCAGTGGCAGATATTTCTCCACCCGTTGAGTATGTCCATTTTATATTACCGTCAGGGTTAATGGCGTAAAATTTACCACTAATGTCACCAACATAAATCGTAGTGTCGGTACCCAGAATAGGAGACGCCACGATTTCATTCCCTGTTTTGTACTGCCAATAGAGTGAATTTTTTTGAGGGCCTTTCAGCGCACTTTGTCCTGTGTGTTGAACATCATGCATGAACATAGGCCATGAAGAGTTGGCGAGTTGCGCGTATAGTGCAGGAGTCGAACAGCATAAGAAGGATTGAAAGAGAATGAATAAACCAATAAACCAGAAACTACGGCAGGGGTGATAAATTTTGCTTTTTAAAGAATTGAATGTTTTGAAATAGATGTGAAATTGAAGAGGTTTACTCACGGTGCGGCTTCCTTCCTTGTCGATATTTAAAATATCTTAAAGTTAGTATAATCTATCATCTATGTAAAAATAGTCAACTTGTTTTTAGAGCAGAGTATGATTACAAAAGATTGATTGCAGGTGTTTATAGTTCCCCAATATCCTCATTCCAGAGTTCCGGATTCTTCTGGATGAATTCTTTCATGAGTTGTTTGCATTCGTTAAGGTCTAAATTAATAACCTCAACACAATGCGATTCCATAAATTCCTTCGCACCGGCAAATGTTTCGCTCTCTCCAACAAAGACCTTCCTGATCCCAAACTGGACGATTGCACCTGCACAAAGAAAACAGGGCATTAACGTGGAATAAAGGATAGTATCACGGTATCTGCCGATTCTTCCGGCATTACGCAGGCAATTAATTTCCGCATGCATGATGGGGTCGTTTTCCTGTACACGCCTGTTATGTCCCCTCCCGATAATCTGCCCGTCTTTTACGATAACAGAACCGATGGGAATTCCTCCCTCACGTAATCCCCGTTTCGCCTCGTCAATAGCCGCCTTCATAAAGATGTCCATTAAAATTTCCTCCTCCAAAATATTATAAATTCTTATTGAATTGTTCCTCATAAAAATGCCGGTAAAGTCCATATGATTTTTGAAGCAGTTCCTGATGGTTGCCGACCTCCACAATCTCTCCGTTGTCAAAGACAACAATCTTGTCAGCCGATTGAATCGTGGAAAGCCGGTGGGCAATGATTATAGTCGTCCGGCCCTGCATCAGTCGTTTCAATGCCTGCTGGATCAGGTTTTCTGCTTTGGAGTCCAGGGAAGAAGTCGCTTCGTCCAGAATAAGGATAGGTGCGTTTTTTAAAAAGGCACGTGCTATTGCAATGCGCTGTCTTTGCCCTCCTGAAAGTTTTAAACCGCCTTCCCCGATTTCCGACTGATACCCGTTTGGCAGTTTACAGATGAAGTCGTGAGCATTGGCAGAAATAGCAGCAGCCTGAACGTCTTTTTCAGAAGCGGCAGGATTACCAAACACGATATTTTCATAAATCGTTCCGGAAAACAAGATGGGTTCCTGCGGTACGGTGGCAATGTGCCTCCTCAGACAATTGAGCTTGAAATCCCGAATATCCCAGCCGTCAATGGTTATTTTTCCGGATAAAACGTCATAAAATCTTGGAATGAGTTTTACGAAAGTGGATTTGCCTGCGCCACTCGGACCGACCAGCGCCACCGTGCAGCCGTCTGGTATTGATAGATTGATATCCTTCAGGACTGTTTTTGGAGTTTCGTAAGCGAAATGGACATGCTGGAATTCAATTTCACCCTTGATTGTGTCGAATTCCTTTGCGTCAGGACGATCCACAACTTCGGGCGAGGTGTTGAATACCTCAAAGATCCTCTCTATCGCAGACTGGGAGTTGGCTAGAAGGATATTGAGTTCGGTAAGCCGGTTGAGCGGGGTATAAAACATGCCAAGATAGGCATAAAATGCCGTCAACTCGCCAACCGTCAGGTGGCCATGAATGACCTGCATGGCCCCGTACCATACCACGAGAACAGGGGCGATAGAGGTTAAAAATCCAACCATAGATTGGGCTGATGCGTTGTGTTTTACGTTTTTCAGTTGATAGGATAAGTACTCCCGGTTATCCTGAAAAAAGAGTCTCTCTTCTGCCTTTTCCCGTGTGTACGATTGAATGGTGGAAATGCCCCCGAGTTTTTCGTGGACATTACCGGAGATTTCTTCCATCTTCCGCTGAGCAAGCTGACTGGTTTTTTTGATGCGTGATTTAAAATACTTGTTTAAAATTATATAAAAAGGAAGTATCGATATGGATACCAGCGCCAACCGCCAGTTCATGCGGAAGAGGAGGAAGGAAATCAAAAAGAGAGCGCTTGCATCCATAATGGTATTTGTAAAAGCGGCTCCCACAAAGTTTTGGGCAGATGCGATATCTCCAAGCAGACGTGAGGCAACTGAGCCGACCTGTCGTTTTTCGAAGAAACTCAGCGACATCCTCTGGAGATGGACGTATAACTCATGACGCAGGTCGAAAATGATCCTTTGTCCGGTCCGGTCGGCAAAATAGGCTCTCAGATAGGTAACCATCGCCCAGAACAAATAGAGCGCAACCATAGATATCATGATGTACTGGAATTTCGTTGTATCATAGGTCGATGGCGACAGGAGGTGATCAATCACGTTTTTCAGGACTAACGGGAAGATTAAAGGAATGTTGTATTTCAACAGCCCGCAAATGGTAGCCACTACGATCAGCCAGCGATAAGGCTTTACGTGGGACAGAAATTTTTTCAGTGCAGGGTTAATAAAAATGTTTTTCATCGGTTTAATAATAAATAATTAGAGCGGCTAAGCCTCAGGCCAATAAAAAACGCTTGAAACCGCAGATTTCTCAGATGCCACAGATAAACGACTTATTCTGTCATTCCTTTGCTTTTCTCAGGACGGCGTCTGAACGAAGTGAAGATTCTTCTTTGATATATTTTATGGAAACATTATAGTATAAACCTTAGTTCTGCTGCAATGAATAAGAGCGCAAATTGATAAATCGTTGCTGGCGTATATTAAAAATTATGAGTAAGGCTTCAAATGGAGGGCTTTTGGATGAAATATCAGGTAGGTAAGGTAGGAAGGGTGGTTGTGGTGAAATTCGAAGACAGGGAGGACGTCCTTGGGAATCTGAACGCCATAGTAAAAAAAGAGGGCATAAGCGCTGCGGCATTTTATCTGGTAGGCGGCATGCGTGAAGGGAAGATAGTGGTAGGGCCTGAAAAAGACGAAATTCCTCCTATGCCGGTTTGGAAAAATCTGGGAGAGAGCCATGAGGTGGTGGGTTTCGGAACTATTTTTTATCAGAACAATGAACCAAAGGTACATTTTCATGGGGCATTCGGGAAGAAGGATATGGTAAAGGTCGGATGCCTTCGGGAAAATTCAGCGACTTTTCTCGTCCTTGAGGCGGTGATTATCGAGCTTTCCGGGATCAATGCAGTAAGGGAGTTTGATCCCGCATTGGGACTGGCCGTGCTCAAGCTTTAATAGATTAACTATGGGGTTATAGCCCAACACGATTGTGCATTTTATTTTATCCAATAGGGGAGGGGCGCCGCACAATCCTTAGACTTTGCCTCAAACGAATATGTTCTATGAGAAATTTCAGAGCCATCCGTGGTTTTGAATTTACGTATTTGACCTTATTCCAGCAGGGTCTTTCTTAATGGGTCAGACTAACACCTCTCAACTATTAATCCAGATTACCGAGGACACCTTTGAGCAGACACTGCGCATCTTTGAAGAAATAACGGAAATAAACCTTCAGGAAGTAACCTTCATAGACCCTTACGGCATGGTCGGCATTCTTGAGTTTGGAGAACGTCTGAAATCAAAGGGCATTCGGAAAACCATGCACCTTCCCAAATCAGAAGAAGTCCTCAAATACCTCGAAAGGATGGATTTCTTCAAATTCGCCGGTGGATATTTCACCTTAAAACCTGTTCAACCTCAAATACCAGAAAAATATCTGAGAAGTTCTTATTCAGACGTCCTGCTTGAGATTACACCAATAGAAAAATCGGATGATATCCACTTCATCGTTGGAAAGGTGAAAGACCGCGCTCATGCAATCCTTGAAAAACATCTTCATTACGATGAAAGGGCAATCAATGGCTTTATCGTTGCGCTTTCAGAAGTGTGCCAGAATATTATTGAACACAGTGAGACCAAAGGATTCGTAGGCATACAGAAGTATCATTTCCAGAGCCTGAATAAGAATGTGGTAAAAATTGCCGTTATGGACATTGGCATAGGTTTTAGAATGTCCTTGTCAGGGCGGTTTTCATTAAAAAATGACCTTGAAGCCATTGAAAAGGCGTTGCTTCATGGGGCGTCACGATATGCAGAAAAAGGAAGGGGACACGGGCTAGCCGCCGTACGGCGGTTTGTCAACCAATGGAACGGCAAACTCTCCATCCGTTCAGGGACTGCAAAACTCTCGATAATACCCACATGGGCGTGGGGAAGGGAAAAGGAGTTTAATCTTACCCACTTCCCAGGCGCCCAAATCAATATCCTCCTGCCTGAAATATAAACATCATTTCATAATAGCCCACACCACGAAGACACAAAGGCACGAAGTAAAACTAATATGAACCCTGAACCACTCGGCTGGTTCAATCGTCCACGATTGAACCGAAATGTATTTTCATTTTTTGTTTGACAAATATTTTCTGAATATTATAATTCAATTGATTCTATTGAACATATTTATTTTCTTCGAAAATAAATATTTGGAACATCAAAAATACCGATAGATTCCCCTCTGGCAAGAGGGGAAAGGGGTGTGTAGATTCTATTATCTTTATAACCTTATGATAATGGAGGGCTTTCTGCTATGGAAAGGAATGATGAAAGAGAGGCATTAAGAAAGTATTTCGATGAAACTGTAGAGAAATTTGAGAAGTATTACAACGACCCTGAACAGCACCACAAGATATTCACCGAACTTGGATTTACCTATGTGGATGACGGCTGCGACGGCTTCTGCCCTGAATGCAAGCGGAAGCCGGAATGTGATATATATGATGAATTGAAAGATGAATGGGAAGAGCTTTATCGCAATAATTAATATTTCATAACGAATATTTAACTGCCACATTTCCCGCTGTCCACCAAGCAATGAAGTATCTCTTAGAACTTCAGACGGATAAGAGGGATGTGAGAGATGTACTAAAGTAAATTCAGGATTTTAAATCGGCATAATAATATTTGTGAGTTTATAAATTATGGAACTATTTTCCCAAAGAAAAGGCTTAAAACCTGTTAAAAAAATTATACAAGTTGATGACATCGATGATGACTTACGCAATGGTTTGTGGAATGCCTTAAGTATTTTTTATTGGAATGGAATGAAAAATCAAAATTGGCTTTCTTATCATCAGAGTATTCACATTCTTTTTGAATTCTTATGGCAAGATTTTTTTAAAAGACCAATTGATACTTTAAATGACACATGGTCAGTTACTTACAGATCAATAAGAGAATATTACTTTAATTGCTCATGGTTTGAAGTATATGATTTTATAGAATTTATTGCCAATAGTTACCCGAATGAGTCATCAAACAGGGGATTTATCAAATTTTCCAATAATATTTTAGAACGGGAATTATCAGCGTATCGTTTCATAGACGGAAAAATTACACAAATAACTACAAAAGAAGAAATTGACGAAATAGAAGAAGCTTTGGAAACAGCGAAACCATTGAAACCTGTTTTTCACCATTTAAAAAGTGCTCTAAATTTATTTGCAGATCGAAAATTCCCTGATTATAGAAATTCAATTAAAGAATCCATAAGCGCGGTAGAGGCAATTTGCAATTTAATAGCCAAAAATACTAAAGCAACATTGGGGCAAGCTCTAAAAGAAATCGAGAAGAAAATGACATTACATCCCGCTTTGAAAAAAGCATTCGATAGCCTTTATGGCTATACGAGCGATGCAGAAGGAATACGCCATGCATTATTGGATGAACCAACCCTGGATTTCGAGGACGCAAAATTTATGTTGGTTTCTTGTTCTGGATTTATAAACTATCTTTTAGCCAAGTCATCAAAAGCAGGAATAAAATTTGATTAAGCTTCAGAAATCACCTAAATCATTGACAACAGACAAAAGGCAAGAGTCTTAAAGATGAGAATATTCTTTGAACAAATATTCTGAAGAATTCCTATGCAACTAAAACTACCCTTTATTGATAACAACACTACGAATGTCAGGAAGAAGAACGTGCTTTCTTCCCCAAAGTTCGGTGGTTCATGCGATACTGACTCAAAATCTTACCTGAAAGAGTTAGGGATTGAGATTCTTAAAAAAGAGATTTTCCCGTGTTTTTCTTATATGATACGAAAGGACACAAAGAAAAGTTCAAAACAATGGATGAGTTAAGAGAGTATGTCGAAACTCGACACGACGAAGAAGGCGGAGTTGATTGGGTTTCAGAAATCAAAGATGAGCATAGCAAGCAGTATGGTTGTAGCTGGAGTCTTGAAATTGAGCAAATTTAATAGACTGAAGATAGACATGTGAGGGTTGAATTTCTCTGATACACTTGGATTCATAAGGTAGTTTATACAGTGGTGAATGAATGTGTGTGGCGAATGGGAGAGAGGCAGCACTGTCGGGTTAGGTATTTGCGTTCTTATTTTATTGTTCTAACAGTGTCATTCCCGCAGGTTTCCCCGTTCATACGAGGACAAGTTTAGCGGGGATCCAAATCACAAGACTCTCTGGATACCCGATAAAAGCGTTCGGGTATGACAAAAGCCGCGCCAAGTCCCCGTGGCAGCGGGAAAAAATACAAGAAGTGATGCATGAACAAATTACTTTGATAGGTAACAATTTATAGCCAGCGTCTTAAATAAGTATGCATGAATTGTCATTGCGAGCGCCAGCGAAGCAATCTATGTTTGAGATTGCTTCGTCGCTCCGCTCCTCGCAATGGTAATATGAAAAAGCAGCATCCTTCCAAGGAGGTTAAAAAGCCTTGAACAGGCAATAACCTTTTGTGATATTAAATATCATAAAGGCTTTAGACCATCGGTTAAGATGGGAAGTCTTTAAACCTTGGAAAGG
>JACPHJ010000180.1 GCA_016188675.1 Planctomycetota bacterium | reverse complement strand
TACTTGCGGTCTTTTTGTCAGTAATTTTAATAACATGATAGCCATAATCTGTCTTGATAATATCGCTGAGTTCACCAACCTTTAAATGTGCAACCTGCGCTCCAATACTATCCTTTGGGCTAAAAGGCTGCATCTTGCCGCCCCGTACTGCCGATGCCCGATCGATAGATTCGTTTTTTGCAAGGGTAGCAAAATCGGCGCCTGATTTTAATTTTTTGAGCGCCTCTTCCGCCTCCCTGCGAGTTTTGAATACGATCTGACTGGCCTCGATTTTTTCACCGTATATTTGATCGTATGTTTTTTGTAACTCTTCTTCCGTGATGGTAATTGTTTTTTCCATAACCTTTTCGGCTAAGAGTTCCACCTCGGCCTGTTTCCTCATTTTTTTAGACAGCTTTTCTTCGAGTTGTGCGAGACTGCTGCCAACCTTGGCTAATTCTTTTTCAAGGTCTGCCTTGTCTTTTATTCGATAGGAGCGCATTAAACCTTCAATTTCAATGTTAATGATTTTTTTCAGGTTTGCTTCTACTTCTGCACCCGACGCAGTAATTTCCTCTTTTTTTGCCGTTTGATAAATTAATGTCCTTCGGATAAGCACATCAAGTGCATCCTCTCCGTACGTATCGGTCAAAAGGTTATAAAGTTCCTGCCTGGTAATTTTTTGACCGTTTACAATTGCTACGATGTTTTTATCGGTAATAATTTGTGGTTCATCTTTTATGGGTTTGACAGTATTTTTCACTTCCCCAAAGATTGTTTGATTAAAAAACAATCCCGCAGAAATTGTTACAGCAAAGAGAGAAAGGCATACATAAGTTTTCATTATAGTCCACATTTCGATTAAAAAGAGTTATATTAATATGAAAAAATGTATAAAATTGATTTTGGATTATATCACAGTTAAAATTACAGTGTCAATGTTTTTTGATTTAATATGAATTATGGAGGATATGAAGTGACGGCGATTATACTGGCAGGCGGAAAAAGCCAGAGGATGGGCTCGAATAAGGCATTTCTTAAGTACGGCGATACAACATTCATCGAACATCAGGTAATGATGCTTAGTAAAATCTTCGATGAAATTATTCTGTCTGCCAATGATGCGAATGCTTATACAAGTTTGAAATTGCCGGTTGTGTCCGATATAGTACCTGGAAAAGGCCCGCTCAGCGGTATTTGCGCCGGACTGAAACGCGCTGCAAGTTCTCATGCCTTTGTAATTGCCTGTGATATGCCCTTTGTTGATGAAAAGCTAATTCTCTACCTCAAAAGTCAGATAAACGGCTATGATGTAGTTGTACCAAAGTCGGGTCGTGGGCTGGAGCCTATGCATGCCTTTTATTCAAAGAACTGCATACAGCCGATGTATCGCTGTCTTGAGGAAGGAAGATTACGAATTGTTGATTTCTTCTCGGAAGTAAAAGTGAAGATCGTCGATGAAAAGGAATTCGCGGGATTGGATGCATCTATAAAATCCCTTATCAACCTGAATACTCCCGATGAATACAAAAAGTATTGTAATAACGATTAATAACTCAGTCGCACCAGGAAACTATGAGCTTATTACCTGATTTAGTGATACAGAATTGCGGGCAATTGCTGACGGTTGCGGGCGCGTCCCGAAGGCCTAAAATATTGCGAGATATGAACGACCCTGGGATTATTTTGGATGGCGCCGTTGCCATAAAAGAGGAGAACATTGTTGATGTTGGAACTACCAGGCAACTGGAAAAGAAGTATAACAGAAAAGGCGTGAAAATTATTGATGCGTTGGGGAAGGTTGTTTTGCCTGGGTTTGTGGATTGCCATACCCATGCTGTCTTTGGCGGAGACCGTGCCGGAGAATTCGTCCAACGCATACAGGGAGAGAGCTATTTAGAAATATTAAAGAAAGGGGGCGGAATATTAAGTACCGTTAAAAATACCTGTAAATTAACGCTCGAAAACCTTGTCGAGGTTTCGAAAAAACACCTAGATACCATGCTTCTACACGGCACAACCACTGCGGAGATCAAGAGTGGATATGGACTCAACAAAAAAGATGAGCTAAAAATCCTTAAGGCCGTACAACACCTCCAAAGAACACATCACATGGATATTGTGCCTACCTTTTTGGGGGCACATACGATACCTTCTCAATACCAATCGTATCCTGATAGTTATGTTGATTTAGTATGCAAAATGCTGCCGAAAGTAAAAGCCTACGCAACATTTTGTGACGTCTTTTGTGATGAGGGAGGCTTTGATGCAAAACAATCTGAGAAGATACTCAGTACCGCGAAAATGCTGGGTTTCAGGGTAAAAATTCATGTTAACGAATTTAAGGATATCGGAGGAGTATCACTGGCTATTAGGTTGTGCGTAACGACAGCAGACCATCTTGACAATATCAAATATCGTGATATATTAAAATTAAAAAAGAGTGGAATTATTTGTGTACTGCTGCCAGGCGTGCCTTTTTTTTTAATGAAGGATAATTATGCACCGGGAAGAAAGATGTTAGAAGCTGGATTGCCTGTTGCATTGGCAACTGATTTTAATCCCGGCACCTGTCCTTGTGAAAATATACAGATGATAATCACACTGGCGTGTCTCAACCTGGGTATGACACCTGCGCAGGCAATCAGCGCTGTTACAATAAATGCTGCTCATGCGATAGGAATGTCCGATAGGATTGGAAGTATAGAAATCGGTAAACAGGCCGATATGATAATCCTTGATATAGAGGATTATAATCAAATACCTTACTATTTTGGAATCAACCACGTAAACTCGGTGATAAAGAAGGGTAGGCTTGTTGTTGAAAACAAGCAACTGGTTTATTCACATTAGCAATGTATTGACAAAGCTTATCATTAAAATAAATTGACATTTTAAAAAGGATGGAGGGAACTTATGAAAAAGTACTGTATAAACAAGTTTGGAATGGCTTTCGTTCTTTTTGCATGGTGTTTTTTGGCAAATGGGTCATCTCATTGTATAGCCGAGGAAAAGAAAAAAGGTGAGTCTGAAGTGCATGGAGTAACGATTGTATCTCTGGATGCTCCCTTACGAGCCACTATTGGGAGAAAGGTCATTGTCGAAGTGATTATTGGCAACGAGAGGGCAAGAAAGGCGACGACAATATTGACGGTAACCTGTCCGACGACAAAACAGCAAATAGGCCGTGAAGCCGAAACACTGGACGGCTTGTCTTCTCAGAAAATTGTATATAGCTGGAATACCGAAGGACTAAAGGAGGGAACTTATGTAATAAGGGCAGAACTGGAGAAGGTTCCTGACGAAACGGATGTTGCTGACAATGTAAGGCAGGTAGAAATCCTTTTAGAGCGTTAATTACTTTCTTTTTTTAACCGTTCGTATTCAGCAAATTCGCTATCGGCCTCTGACAGCATGCCTTTCTTTTTGTAAGCAAGTCCCAGGTTGTAATGTACATTGGGCATATTGGGATCAATGGCTGCAACTTTTTGAAACTCTTTTATAGCTTCGTCGTACATGCCTTTTTTACCATATTCGATACCCTTCTCGTTAATCTTTTTTACATCGATTCCGCCTGCAACCTCATTTTGTCGTTCTTCAGATATTCGCTCCGCAGATACTACTGGAGGAGAGGACTGGACAGGAGAGGTATCTTCTGCATTCCGGCTACTTGGCGTCTTCTTAGCGGCCGTCTTTTGTGTTGTGCTCTTCGGCTTGGCGCCGGCTTTTTTTGGTGTTTTCTGCGCAACTGTTGTTTTTTTTGCTGCTACCTTTGTTTTTTTAGAAGTGGTGGCAACCTTGGATTTAGTTGATAATTTCTTATAAGCAACCTCCAGGGATGTAGCCTTTTTCTTTAATTTAACATGCTCTTTTTCCAGCGTGGATTGTTTTGTCTTCATCTGTGCATATGCCTTGTTTAGCTTGTCCTTCTCTGATGCAAGCATGTTGATCCGTCCCTCGAGATTCTGGTTCATCGCCTCAAGATTATCTGATTTTTGTTCCAATCCACTAATCGTTTTGCTAAGCCCGTTGTGGAATTGACTCAATGCACTCTTCTGAAATCTCACTTCCTGCTTTTCGTACTTGTAAGGATTTTCCACTCCATAAGCTGTTTTGAAATATGTAACAGATGTCAAAGAAACAAGGGGAATTACAAAGGCTAAACATTTGTTTATTTTTCTCATTGTTTTTTATTCCTCCCGGGCAATGGAGAAGACGATAATATTTATACGATTTATTTTAAATAATATTACACCTAAGAATTGAATTTGCAAGTATTTTTAATCATTTTTACAAAATATTTATAACCACCCAAAACCTCTGCGATGAGATAATAGTTTTTTAAATTGACTTCTTTTGTAAATATCAATATTATTTATTTCGTCAAATTAAATTGTATATTTCTACTAACCCTTTTTGGAGTACAGGTAGATGAAAAACAAAAAACCCAGGAAGAGTATTTGTTTTGGATGTAATTATGCAATTGTCCTGGATGGTAAGATTGCTTTTTGTAATATACTCATGCGCAACGTATCATACAAGTCGTGTACCGCCTTTGAACGTAATTGGCAGATAAATGACATCGTCCCGGAAAAAACGAAGGAAAGAAAAAAAGACACTTAAGAATATGTTCGTGTGGTGGCTGCTTAGAAACAGCGAAAAACTGGGATCATTTGAAAACCAGATGTAGTTTTTTATGCAAAAACAGAAAAGGGATAATGCCTCAAAGCATTATCCCTTTTCTGATTCTGAGAAGTACTCTTAATATATGCCGTGCCCGAAACGTAATTAACCCAAAATTCCGCAACTTGCTCACCAGTACCGCCAGTTGAAGAAAAACAGTCATCTACTTCCAACGCCTCTGCCACAGTTTCGCCATATTTATCCAAAATTCTTTAATTTCTAAGTGACGCACAGAATCAAATTTTATTGACTAGGAACTCAATATATGCTAAACTTCCAAAGATTTGAACTCGATATTTTGGTTAAGTAGGATACATTGGTTCTTTTGTATTAATCGTGATTCCTCCGGATCGTTTCGAAAACCATGTGGTACAACATATGCGCGGACATAGCTGAACATATATAATTGCTCGTTATGTGTTATTTACATAATTTAATTCATGGAGAAGGAAATGAAAGCAGAAGAACTTGCTCAGTATAAAAAGCTGCTCCTTTCGTTAAGAGAACGGCTAGTAGGAAAAGTAGATTTTATGCAAGGAGAGGCTTTAAAGAAATCCAGGCAAGATGCATCGGGTGATTTATCTAACGTTCCGATTCATATGGCAGACGTAGGTACGGATAACTACGAACGGGATATCATGATAGAGCTCATACAAAATGGAGAGGAAAGCGTCCGCAGTATAGATACCGCTTTAGAAAAAATCGAAGAAGGCTCTTTTGGCGTTTGTGAATTATGCACAAAAAAAATAAACAAAGAACGACTGAAGGCCGTGCCTTATGCGAAACTATGTATAGATTGCCAGAGGGAAGAGGAGATTGAAAACGTTTAAAATAACTTTATGAAAAGCACTGCTACCTTTGCTATTGCCGCTGCGAGTGGTGTTATTGCCGATATTGTATCAAAGTGGTTGGTTTTCTCTAACCTGGAAAAATTCGGGAAATTAATTGTAATTCCCAGTGTATTAAATATATTAAGAAGCACGAATGAGGGCGTTGTTTTTGGCCTGTTTCCAGGCAGAACCAGCGCCTTTATTGTTTTTTCAGCGATAGCAATTGTAGTAATTTTATTTATTTACATTAAATCCGATAAGACAATTTTTACATCAAATCTCGCATTAGGGCTTGTTCTGTCCGGAGCAATAGGAAATTTGTGGGATAGGGTGTGGTTTGGGTGTGTCCGGGATTTTATTGATTTGCATATCGGCAACAAATACCACTGGCCTACCTTTAACATTGCAGACAGCTTAATCTGCGTTGGCGTATTTCTGCTTATTTTTACATCCTTCTCTGCCACGAAAACCAAAGAACCCGCTTAACCACCGTTTCTTGTAAGATCGCGATACCTTTTTAACAAGTCGAGAGTCATTTTACCGGGTTTCCCTGTGCCAATTGTGCGCCCGTCAATCTTCACAACGGGAATAATCTCAGCAGCAGTTCCAGTTAAGAAACACTCATCGGCAATATACAAATCATATCGTGTCATCAATTCTTCTTTTACCTGAAGTCCCATCTCCGCAGCCAATTTCATCACAACGTTCCTGGTGATGCCAACCAATATCCCCGCGCTTGTTGGTGGGGTTAGAAGGACGTTGTTTTTAAAAACAAATATATTATCACCGGCGCATTCTGCCACATAACCGTCCTTATTAAGCATTAATGCCTCTCCGGCCCCTGCCTGAATTGACTCGATCTTTGCCAGGATATTATTCAGATAATTAAGAGACTTGATCTTCGGATCGAGGGCGGAAAAATGATTTCTGATCGTGGTGACGGTTACAATATCGAGTCCCCTTTCATACAACGCCTTTGAATATAGCTCAATCGTATCGGCGATAATTATAATCTGCGGTGTTGCACACTTGTTGGGATCTAATCCGAGTTTTCCGACACCTCTGGTAACAACAAGGCGGATATAGGAATCCGTCAGATTGTTGGCCTTCATTGTTTGTTTGATAGCATCTGCCATTTCAGCCTTCGTTATGGGTATTTTTAGGGAAATAGCCGTTGCGGAGTCGTAGATCCTGTCCAGATGTTCGTCCAGCGTAAATATCTTTCCGTTATAGGCGCGAATCCCTTCAAAGACTCCGTCACCGTAAAGCAGCCCATGGTCAAAAACCGATATCTTAGCTTCCTCTTGCGGAACGATTTGACCATTTATATAAATCTTTAATCCCATTGCTAAATTATTACTCCTTTCTTTCCGTTTCTATTCTAAAATGCATCCGTCTACAATCCTTACAACCCGCCCTGCATGTCTGGCTATTTCCTCGTCGTGTGTAACAATTACAACGGTTTGATTCAATGTTTTATTCAGATCCCAGATCAATTCCCGAATCTCATGGCCTGTCTTCGTGTCTAAATTACCCGTCGGTTCATCGCACAACAGCAATTCCGGAGTATTCACTAACGCCCGTACGATTGCAACCCTCTGCCTTTCGCCTCCGGAAAGCTGCGAAGGTTTATGAGTCAGCCGGTCTCCAAGTCCCACTCTTTCCAGTAATGAAATTGCCCTACGGGTGTAATCTTCATTTTCTGCCTTTCTCTTTAAGTATCCGCCGCCAATCAGGGTTGGCAAAAGAACATTTTCCAAGGCAGTAAAATCCGGCAAAAGGTGGTAAAACTGGAACACAAATCCGAAAATACGGTTTCGCATCTCGGCCTGCTTCTTCGTGTTTAACGTAATCAGATTTATTCCCTTGTATACGACAGAGCCAGAAGTAGGCGTATCCAAAATCCCCAGGATATGTAACAGCGTGCTTTTCCCGGCGCCCGATGCGCCTACGATTACCACAATCTCCCCCTTTTCAATGGATAAGTTAATTCTCTGCAAGACCGGTAATGTGCGTTCACCGTTCGAATATTCCTTGTATATATTTATCGCCCGCAACATGCTGTTATTTGCCACATTTACAGCTACCATTTTGATATGTGATTTAATAAATTTTTAAGGTCAAACTATAACACACCTGTAAGTATTAGTCAAATACTTATTTATGTCTTTAACATACGTTTACGTTTTTTTATCTTTATTGATTAGGGGCTTAGGTAAGCAAAAAATGTTTTTTTAAGAGAAGATATCTTTAACAGAAATTTTTGGCACTGACTTGATTACACGATGGAAATGATATTCTGTCCTTTTACCATCTTTACTTAAATAGCTCAATGACCTCTACACCGCGCGGCACATCGAATACGAAGATTTTGTCGGACATACCTTTGTTAAGCTTTATATTTTTAAGTTCGATAATATTCACTACCTCACCATCGCTCTCATAGAGTTCTATTCTGCCCGGCAGCCAGAATCCCTCTTCTACCCACAGTCGGATGTCTGAATATTGTGATTTAGGGTCTTTGGGCTGTAAATCCAGTATATAAAACCGCCTTTTCCCATCTTCCTTTGTATCCAGCAGGGTGATCTTATAATCCTTTTTTGCAGCTTCTAACGTCTCACCATACCCGAACTCAAAAAAACTCACACCCTGCGAGGATTGCCTGCTGTTGATCATCTCATATTTTTCGACCTGCTTCTCTGCCGGATGATAGACCCACACATATTTTCCATCAACGATATTTACCTCATTACGGGGCGGATAAAATTTCAGATACATCCTCTTTGGCTTTTTGTAGCTCAACTCTCCCTCAGATACCTCCGTGGATTCAAGCAAGGTAATCGTACGGGTATAGACAATACCCGCCTTGAGGGTTTTAAACGCCACATTGGCCTTTTCTATTTCAACAAGGACGTCGCCGACGTTTTTCGGACCGGAAATTTCTTTTGAAAATGCAGATATATTGAAAAGGAAAATACCCGCAATCAAAATCGTGAATACAATCAATCCGTTCTTATACACTGCGTCCTCCCTTGAGTCCTGTCCCAATTTTTTCGAAGTGCTCAATGATATGGATTACCTCCCGAATGCTGTTTATTTCAAAGTCAGGGAATATCTCGGTTTCCACATACTCCTTGTAACGAAGCAGCGCTGTCTTAGTCCCCGCCGCCTTGCCACACATGATATCGTACTTATAATCGCCTACCATTAACAAATGATCGGTGTGGATATTCATTTTCTTACTGAGTAAAAAAATGGGGTCTGGCGCGGGTTTTGGTTTGGTATCTTCCCTACTAACAATAAACTCGAAATGCAAATGCAGATTATGTTTGCGTAGAACCGTATCCACTGATTTGCGGGAATTACGTGTCAGAAGCGCCTTTTTCAACTTCTTTTTTGAAACGTATTCCAGCATCTCAAGCACCCCTTCATTCAGCTCAGACTCCATTGCCGCCTTTGCCTCATGGCGTTCAAGTATCTCCAGCGCCCTTGCCCGCTCCTCCGGACTCGACCTCTCCGCATAATCGATAATGAAACCCACCTTCTGGCCGATTTCACGCTCGATTGCCGCAAAGTCCACGTTGGGCTTCGTGAGCGTGCCGTCCATATCAAATATAATCCCGCGTAACATTTTTATACCCTTTTATCCCTTTTTCATGTGTTTTCGTGTTTTTTAATAGAGTTAATTTTATCAGCATTTTCAAGGCTTTCAATGAAATTTAATTCCCGGATTATAGCGTACTGGAATGAAGAAGAACAAACGAGGTACCCTGTGACTAAATTGTGGTTGCATTCTTGGTCATTAATGCTATTATTATGCGGTGAGTAAGGCTGAGAAATTATTAAAGCGTTTTTTGTCGAAGCCAAAAGATTTTACCTACGATGAGCTTAAAAGGCTTTTGGCTGGTTTTGGGTATAATAATATAAGCAGAGGGAAAACGGCTGGGTCGAGGGTAGCTTTCATACATCCTGAGACAAAGCATATTATTAAGCTTCATAAACCTCACCCAAAACCTGAGCTTAAACGGTATCAGTTGGATTATATTGAGGAGACACTGAAAAACAGGGGGTTAATACAATGAAGGATGTCATAACGTATAAAGGTTTTATTGGTTCAGTTCATTTTAATGCAGAAGATAAGGTATTTCATGGGAAGATAGAGGGCGTAGATGACCTTGTGACCTTTGAAGGTAAAAGTGTAGAGGGCCTCATAAAGGCATTCCATGAAGAAGTAGACGATTACATTGAACTTTGCAAGGAGCAGGACAAAGAACCTCTGAAGTCGTACAAGGGTAGTTTTAATGTTCGAGTATCACCGGAAATACACAGACGTGCAGTTGAAACAGCGATCCAGAAAGGTTTGTCATTGAATCAGCTTGTTCAAAAAGCTATTGAAAGAGAATTGATTCACAAAGAATAGAACAGGCAATACAAGAGTACCGTTTAAGGCTGGTAGTTAAAAAAGTCAATTAATGCATTTGTCTTCAGATGAAATACATCACTAACATACCCTTTGCTGTGATCGGCGGCAGTCAGGCCTATGACCTGATCCAGAGAGGTAGTATTCACGGGGAAAGAATAGGTGAAATATCAACACCGTTCGGACCTTCACAGCCTGTATATCATATTCATGACTCGACATGTGAAATGCTTTTTCTCTCACGGCATGGAGAGAAGGGATACAGCCTCACAGCCCCTTTCGTTAATTACCGGGCGAATATCTATGCCCTCAAGAAACTCGGGGCCAAGCAAATTGTTTCGTGGTCGGGTCCGGGCGCCATCAACAAATCCTACCAAATCGGCGAATATGTTATCGTTGATGATATCGTGGATGAGACACACGAAAGGGAATCTACCTTTTATAAAAATCAGGGGATAGGATTTATCCGTCAATCCCCCGTATTCTGCCCTACATTAAGAGAATGTATCAACCATTCATTGAAGAACCTGCATATTGGCTTCTCCGACAAGGGTACGTATGTGTGTACTCAAGGTCCTCGCTTAGAGACACCCGCTGAGATAAGAAAATACAAGTCTTACGGGGGCGACCTGGTCGGCATGACCCTTGTACCAGAGGTTTTTTTGGCAAAGGAACTGGAGATATGTTACGCAGCTATCTGTTACGTTACCAATTATGCAGAAGGTATTGTTGACAGGCCGTTCAAGGCCGGCGAATTATTTGAAGGGCTCTCCGACGATGCCGACCGTAAGGCTGTGGAAAAGGCGGTATCAAAATTCCCCGCTGTTATGAGGGAGATTGCAAAAAATATAAAATCACAAAAAACACTGTGTCAGTGCGCCTCTCTCATGGAGCGTTATAAACGACGCGGGGACATCGGACCTGACTGGCACAATTGGATAAAACAACCGTAACCGTAATTTAAATTAGGCCTTCGGCGACTTAAAATGCACGTTTTCCCTCCCTTGATGGGAGGGATTAAGGGAGGGTGATTAGCCACCATTTTCACGAGGACAAGCTTGTTTCTTTCACCCCCACCTAGCCTCCCCCATCGAGGGGGAGGAACTATGGTTTGAAATTCCTATACATCGAATTAACCTCAGGCTTTAGCCTGAGGTTAAAGAACGAAGCCAATAGTGGCTTTAGCCCTGAACCAAGGGAAATCATGGCTAAAGCCAGTTTTTGTATGCCTGCATATCTCCGCCATGAATGACGGAGTTAGAGCAAGGTCAAACATTAGGCTGCTTCCGTGTAACCGCACGGCTTTAGCCTGCATGGGCATAATCTCGAAGATACTGGCCTTGTTCGCCTGGCTGGGAACGCTGGCTGAAGCCTGCGACTACCATATATTCAAGAAGCCCGCGTAAATAAAGTGATAATTCCTATACAATTAAAATAAAAACAAAAGACTTCATGATAATTGTAAAAGCTAAATATCTTATTCCGAATCCAGATAATTGCATTGAAAACGGGGCGGTAGCTGTTAAAGGCACAAAGATACACCATGTCGGTACATTTGATGAGATCGAGGTACTCGCTGATATTGATAAAGTTATTGATTTAGGGAATGCGGTAATTCTTCCGGGTCTTATTAATATACATACCCACCTTGACCTAACCAACTTGCACAATCGCATCAAACCCACAACTAATTTTACCCACTGGGTGTTTCAACTATTAGGTGCAAGAATGCGTTGGAAGGAAGCGGAATATAACGCATCTATAGAAAAAGGGATTAAACTCTCTATTGAGTCTGGCACAACAACCGTTGCGGATATTGCCAATACTGAATATTCTTTTTCTGTATTGAAAAGGAGTCCATTACGTAAGGTTGTTTACAAAGAAATTATTGCACTGAACCCTGACCACGCAAGGGACGTCCTTAAAAAAACGCAATTAGAATTAACTACGATTATAACGGACAACCTGTTTCGCTTAGGACTCTCTCCCCATGCGCCCTATTCTGTTTCAAAGGAGTTATATCAGACAATATCCCATTTCGCCCACGAAACAGGCACACCGGTTTGTACCCACATTGCAGAAACATGTGATGAGATAGAATTTCTGACAAAAGGAACCGGAGGCTTCCCTTCGTTTCTGCGGCAAATCCGAGCTATGCCTGATAACTGGAAACATCCAGGACTTACCCCCATTCAATATCTGAACGAAACAGGGATTCTTGGGAATCACCCACTCCTTATTCATTGCAATTATGTTACTGATGAGGAAATCTCCATAATTAAATCTTCAGGGTCAAGTGTCGCATTCTGTCCCAGGAGTTATCATTTCTTCGGTCATGCAAACCATCCTTTTCAAAAACTCCTCGATGCCGGAATCAACGTTGGGTTGGGCACTGACAGTCTGGCAAGCAACGATACGCTGAGTATTCTGGATGAGATGAAATTCCTATCTCTTCACCATGCGATTCCACCAAATACCTTACTCACCATGGCCACGTTAAACGGGGCAAATGCGCTTGGCTTAGAATCTAAGACAGGCCAAATCATGGAAGGTTTTGAAGCAGATTTATGCGGAGTTAGGCTACCGAATGCTCCTGTTGGAAACATTTATAGTCAACTCCTCGATGCTGCCTCGAAAAACATTTTCACCATGGTGGCAGGCAACATTTGCTATCATGCCTAATCTTGCAACCGATATCACTCGCAATAACGAATAATTGATGAGGTTTTTAATGAGACATTGTACCAGGAATTTTCAGCTTGAAAATGAGCCAGTTCTTGTCGCTTGTATGGATTAAGGCATATCTCCCTTTTATTCTTTTACCTGTTAGATTAAATACTATCTTTCCCTCTTCTCTGGACTCTATCTCATATTCGCCTTTATCCCATATCTCGACTATGCCAGCCCCGTAATGTCCACCTGGTATTTCACCTTCAAAATCAATATAGCTAAGCGAATGATCTTCTACAGACACGGCAAGCCTTTTAATCCCTAGTTCTTCCGGCAGTCCTTTTGGCACAGCCCAACTCTTCAGCACCCCATCCATCTCCAACCGGAAATCATAGTGAAGATGGGTCGCCTTATGTTTCTGAATAACAAAACGAGACATTGTTTTGGAAATCTCTTTCATCTCATCACACAAAGGCACAAAGGACACGAAAAAATAACACACGGAGACGCAGAGGCACAGAAAATATTAAATAAACGGTTTATAGACTGCGGTATCAAACACAACCCTGAATCCCAATACTGTTCGGCACGGTGTTTGAGAAGTGATCAAATGGTATAAATATTATAGAGTAGTTCCTCAGAGAAGGAGCAGGAAAAAGGGATGGTGAGTCAATGCTGGGAATGCACTTGAAAAATGAAGACGTACCTTTC
>JACPHJ010000022.1 GCA_016188675.1 Planctomycetota bacterium | reverse complement strand
TCGCAGGAATGACAACTTACATTTGTCGTTTACTATAGTAAGTCACTTTTTTCGTATAGTAAAAGGATCGTACGATTACAAAGGGAGGATTTTTGGATGAAATATCAGGTTGGTAAGGTAGGAAGAGTGGTTGTAGCAAAATTTGAAGACAAAGAAGATGTCCTCGGGAATCTGAGCAGTATAGTAAAGAAGGAGGGCATAACCGCCGCCGTATTTTATCTGGTAGGCGGTATGCGTGAGGGTAAGATAGTGGTAGGGCCTGAAAGAGAAGAAATACCGCCTACGCCGGTATGGAAAAATCTGGGAGAGAGCCACGAGGTGGTGGGTTTCGGGACAATATTTTACCAGGGCAATGAGCCGAAGGCGCATTTCCACGGGGCGTTTGGTAAAAAGGATATGGTAAAGGTCGGATGTCTCAGGGAAAATTCTGCGACATTTCTCGTCCTCGAGGCAGTAATTATCGAACTCATCGGAATCAATGCAGTAAGGGAGTTTGATCCCGCACTGGGGCTGACCCTGCTTAAACTATAATGGATTAACCACAGAGGCAGCAGAGAAGCATTGGAACCACAGATTGCTCAGATTGCACAGATTAAAAAAACAAATAATCGGTGAACTCTGTGGTTAATAGTTTGTGTTATTTGCAAAAAGGACGGAGGTGGTCTATGGAGTTTTTGGAAGCGATCAGAGAGAGAAGGAGCATACGGAACTTTCAAAAAAAGGACATTCCAAAAGAAATCGTTGACAAGCTCATGGATGCCCTGATATGGGCGCCCAGCGCCGGAAACTTGCAGTCAAGGAAATTCTTCTTCGTGAAAGATGCAAAACTCAAAGAAAATATTGCTGACGCTGCTTTGGGTCAAAGTTTTATTGCAGAAGCGCCCCTTGTTATTGTTGGCTGCACGGATAGCAGGATTTCAAGCAAATACGGCGAAAGGGGAGAATTTCTCTACTCTATTCAGGACGTGGCGGCCAGTATTATGGGGATGATGCTGGTGGCGCATGAAAACGGACTCGGTACCGTATGGGTTGGCGCATTCAGAGAAGAGGAGGTATTTGATCTCCTGAAACTGCCCGGAAACCTTCGTCCAGTCGCAATCGTGCCGGTAGGTTATCCTGTAAAAATTCCGTCGCCCCCTCCGCGGGTATCAAGAAAAGAGGCTGTGGAATTTAGGTGAAGAAAAACAATACTGATGCCTTTCTGATTGACATATAAATATAAGTGATATAAGATTGTGTCTGATATTTTGGTTCGGGCTGCAAACCTGAGATAGCGCAGTACGTTTGAAATTACGAGACGTAAATGTAGGGGCAATTCATGAATTGCCCCTACATTATGATATATGCAAAAACTTTTTAAACAACCCTAGCGCAATTTATCAAGAGACGAAATAGAGCTGAAAATCATATTTATGAAAAACGCGGAAATTATTAGCAAAAAACCTGTAACAGATGGTCTCCTGGATTACGAAAGGGCTTACAAGGAATTTTCGTGGGAAGCCATTAAAAAAGATATCTGCATAAGAAATAACAAGGTAAACATCGCCTATGAGGCCATTGACCAGCATGCCCAGTCATGGCGAAAGAATAAGGTGGCTTTGTACTGGGAGGGCGCAGATGGTACCTGTCAGAAGTACACATTCCTTGAGATGAAGAAACTCTCTGACAAGTGCGCTAATATGCTCCGAACGTTAGGTGTAAGAAAAGGAGACCGTGTATTTATATTCCTGCCCCGCTTACCGGAGCTTTATATCAGCATGATAGCCATTGCAAAGCTAGGCGCCATCGCCGGGCCTATGTTTTCTGCATTTGGGCCTGATGCGGTACGCGACCGTTTGCATAATAGTGAAGCCCTTGTTTTAATCACTACACCCGAATTGAAAGAACGCATCGAAACGGTACTGTGGGAATTGCCAAAATTAGAACATATTGTATTGGTCAATGTCAAAGAAGACTACGAATTGGAAGAGAGTGATGTTTGTTACAAGACGTTGATGAAAGATACCCCGGATAAGTTTGAAATGGAATGGATGGAATGGGAAGACCCCTTATACATCCTGTACACCTCCGGTACGACGGGCAAACCGAAGGGCGTAACCCACGTCCACAATGACATGATTTCACATTCTATCACTACCAAATGGGTTTTGGACCTGAGAGACGACGATGTTTATTGGTGTACCGCGGATCCTGGCTGGGTGACGGGAACGGTGTACGGACTGTGGGGCCCGTGGCTGAACGGCATTTCTTCTTATATTTATGATGGCCGGTTTGACGCCGCAAAGTGGTATGAGATTATTCAAACTTTTAAGGTTACCGTATGGTACACCGCCCCTACGGCCTTGCGGATGTTGATGAAAGACGGTGATGATCTTGTGAAAAAATATGATTTAAGCAGTTTAAGGTATATTTGCAGTGTCGGTGAGCCGCTTAACCCCGAGGTGATTCGGTGGGGTTTGAAGGTTTATGGATTACCCATCCATGATAATTGGTGGCAAACGGAAACGGGTTCCATTATGATTGCAAATTATCCCTGTTTGCCGGTAAAGCCTGGTTCTATGGGCAAGCCTTTTCCGGGTATAAAAACGGCTATTATTGATGGCAAGGGCAATGAACTACCGGCCGGGCAGCATGGACTTCTGGCATTAAAACCTGGCTGGCCTTCCATGCTGAGGAAAGTATGGGGAGACGAGAAGCGGTTTAAAGAATATTTCAGTATAAACGGTTGGTACGCAACGGGCGATACGGCCTATAAGGACGAGGATGGTTACTTCTGGTTTGTGGGAAGGGCAGATGACGTCATCAATACCTCAGGTCACAGGGTGGGTCCATTTGAGGTAGAAAGCGCACTGCTCGAACACAGGGCTGTGGCAGAATCGGGTGTGATTGGAAAACCCGATGCTGAAAGGGGTGAAATTATCAAGGCATTTGTGGTACTTCATGAAGGTTTTGCACCGTCGAAGGAATTGGAAGAAGAACTGAAGAAATTTATAAGGCATCGACTGGCAGCACATGCATACCCGCGTGAAATAGAATTCTGTACAAATTTACCCAAAACTCGTAGTGGTAAAATTATGCGCCGACTACTGAAAGCGAGAGACCTTGGGTTGCCCACAGGGGATATATCCACGCTTGAGGATTAGCTTAATTTAACCTTTAATCGAAAAGGCAAAGACGAATGTAAAAGAAGGCATAGAATTCACCGTCCATCAAATAGATGAACATTTTTAACAGGCATAATCTTTAAATTATTTACATGAGGAGAAAGGTAAATCAATGGAGCAGACAAAATTTAATAAATCATTTTTTGATAAAGTTGAAACAATCAAGATTAAAGATCCCCTTGCCATAGCGCTGGGTGCAATAGACAAAAGCGAGGCATTTGTTTTTACGTATACCGATGCGGTAAAACTTGCAGGCCATTCATGTCCGGCAGTTTCTGGTGCATACAAATTAACCCAATTGGCATTGAAAAGTTTATACAATAATGAAATACCGGTGCGTGGCCAAATCAGAGTAACGTTCAAAGGGGGAATAGACTATAAGGTAAATGGCCCGATATCTCAGGTTGTTACGTTGATTACCGGCGCTTCAGGCGAGAGTGGCTTTAAAGGGCTGGGTGGAGGCCGATACAACAGGCATAATTTGCTGTCTTTTGATGAAACACAGGAAGCCAGTGAAGATGCAGTGTGCACGGTAATATTTGAAAGGATGGATACAAAAAAGAAGATCGAAATCTCTTACTGCAATTACATGCTTCCTGCCAATCCTAAAATGGGTGAATTGATGCCATTGGCCGTAACGGGCAAGGGAACTGACGCAGAAATAAAAGAGTTCGGGGAATTGTGGCATGAAAGGATTAAGGCAGTGCTTATGAACCCGATGGAAGGGATGTTTGTAATAAAGGGATTAAAATGAAAAACTACCCACTTCTGAAACAAATATATATTGACGAGGGAATTTTAAAATGT
>JACPHJ010000170.1 GCA_016188675.1 Planctomycetota bacterium | reverse complement strand
CTTTGTGTCTCTGTGTGATTGCTTCTCCCCGTTCCCCGTTCCCCGTTTTCACGAGGACAGGTTTCATGAGGACAAGTCTTATTTGTTAAAAAATAAATTTTAATATTTCACATTTGCAACCTGAACCCCTCAAAAATCCTTGCAAAACTCATGGTACTGTATATAATACCGCATTATGAGAATTGTAATTAACACCAATGTTTTATATTCAGCTCTCAGGTCTAAGAAAGGTGCGTCACACAGATTGACAGTTTTGTTTTTACTTAGTTCTGAGGGTGGATAATGAAAAAAGAAAGTATATATCTCGATACCTCTGTTCCGAGTGCGATGTATGATGAAAGAGTGAAAGAGCGGCAGGAAACAACTGTAAAATTTTGGGAAAGTGTTTTACCAAATTATCATGTATCCATATCAGAAATCACTTTAGAAGAGTTAAAAGAAACGGTAAACGAGAATTTGAGAAAAAAATTAATGGCTTTAACTACCGACTTCAAGATATTGAAGATAAATAAAAAGATTCAAGACCTTGCTGGAATTTACATAGAAAATGGGATATTTTCGGCTAGATATTTTGCCGATGCCCTTCATGTAGCTATAGCTTCTTTTTATGAAATAGCGTATCTTATTTCACGGAATTTTGAGCATCTGGTAAAGGTAAAAACAAGAAGATTGGTGAATTCAGTTAATATTTTGGAAGGATTGAAAGAGATTGAAATTATTTCGCCACTAGAATTATAAGGAGTTAACTATGGGAAAATTAGAATATTTCGATTATCGGAAGGTTGCTAAGGAAATAAAAGTGCCTGATAATATTTTACGTGAAATTGAAGATGAAGTGAAGAAAGAGTTCCCACGAGATAGAATGATGTACGAACTCCACGTTTTGAGGGCAATAAAAAGTAAGTACTGGCAAAAGGATTCAGAGAAAAAGAAGATAAAAATAGGGGGAGGCAGGAAGGGACGCATCTTAAATATTAAGTAATTGCTTCTTCAAAGTCGGGTTGGGTTGAGGAACGAAACCCAACGTCTTTCTGACTTTGTCGTAGCCCACTAAATACGCAAAATACCGCGAAAGTCCTTTATAACAGATTCAGGATCATACCTCTTTTGTGTTTTTTCGCGTGTTTCGTGGGCTTAGACAAATAGCGGTGTTTACGGCGCCCAGAGGTACATGAACGACGGCGTGCCTGACCTGACGAATGTCTTCAGGTCGATGTTGAGGAGATTAATAGTACCAAAACTTGAATTGCCGAGTTGTGAGTATATGTTATTCTTGTAAGCGCCCGGTCTGTGATAGATGACAACCCGCGCCGTCGAGAGTCCTGCCTCTTCCTTCGCCAAGGCAATGGCTTCGTCCAGATAGCCGATCTGGTTGATAAGTCCATAATCCAATGCCTGCCGGGCGGTATAAATCCTGCCATCGGCAAGCGACCTGAGTTTTTCCTGGGTCAAATTTTTTCTGTTCTCTGCAATGACAGATAAAAACCTTTCGTACATATTGTCCAGTATGCCTTGAAATATCTTCCGTTCATCTTCCGTCATCGTCTTTAAGGGAGAACCCATGTCCTTGTGTTCACCTGTCTTGATGGAGGTATCTTTGACACCGATTTTCTGGAGAAGTCCATCGACACTGAGATTGAGCATAATAACGCCGATACTGCCCGTAACGGTCGTAGGGTGCGCTATAATCCTATCCGCAGAGACGGCCACATAGTAACCACCCGATGCCCCCAAATCCATGATGCAGGCAATGACCTTGTTCCCTGTTTTTTTCTTAAACTGTTCGATTTCATGGTAGATCATATCTGAGGCAGTAACCGTGCCACCCGGACTGTTGATGCGCAGGATAACGGCTTTGACATGTTTGTCTTTGGCGGCTATTTTGAGTTCTTCCTTGATCCGCGCAACCATATCCGGTTCACCTGAGAGGCCGGCAATGCCGCTCTTTTCCTCCTCTGAAATGATGCCGGAAATTTCTACAATAAGTATCTTCTCTTTTCCCTTCCCCATAACGGTTGTCTCTTTGAGCGGCTCAACATATGG
>JACPHJ010000028.1 GCA_016188675.1 Planctomycetota bacterium | reverse complement strand
ATATTTCCAAGATTTCCAGCAGAAAGAATAAACAGGATATCGTTCTTAAGCATCAGCTTGTCAATGGCTGAAGCCCACTGGGACATGTGAATAACTTTACAGGGATTATATGAGTTGATGGACATATTGAATATTCTTGTCCCATTAAATCTATCAACTATATTTTCCATAAGTTTTGGAGGATATAGGTTCTTCGGCAATCTCGCTTCTTCATCAATGGATGTTAGTACTTTGGCGTTTTGAATAAAACAAGGAAGTGGATACTCGCCTGTTCTTGGAATTTGCGATGGATATAAAACTGCCCCTGCTACTCTTGTGCCATGTCCACCATTACCTGCTACGTCCGCTGTACCTGTTGTATCGCTTGGAACAAATGAAACCGATGAAGCTGCATCTATAGCAGGTGCAAGTAGTCTGTGCTCCTCCTGAATTCCACTGTCAATCACACATACTTTAGGGAAACCCTCTTCTGGAGGAATTAATGTTGGTTCTATATTATCGCTTTCACCTGTTGAAATATCTGTAATAGTAAGAGGGTCGTGTTCAACTACTTCAAAAAGATATTGATAGTTGAGTACAATATCTTTTAGTCCTTTTCCGGATATCCTGATTCGGCAAGAGAAACTGTCGTCAAAGTCAATGTATGCACCTAATAATTCTCCTCCGTATGCACTGACAAATTTTTCAAATTCAGTTTGCCTTTTGAGTGCAATATCATCTCTTTGTTTTTCAATATTATCTCTTTTGTTTCTCCACCGTTCTAATGACTCCTGATATTTTTCTTCTGTAACATCCTCCTTCTTTTCGGGTTGCTTAGAAATTCTTATATAGCAAGCTATCCCAACATCAACAAACAACGGGTCATTGTCTTTAATTTGATCCCATTTTACTCTTAGATCATCTGAAAGAATCTGTTCAATTCTCCATTGCACCCCATCATTGATTTGCCATAGCTGAGACGCCTTGTCTTTAAACAATCCCTCTTGCTTAATAAATTTATCGATCTTTTTACGAAGAGATTTAAAATTATCGGCTGAAGCTCCTATAATAAAACCGCCTTCTTCCTCTGCAATGATTTCTATTCCCAAACTCTTTAATGATTCAACATCGAAATCTTGAGTGTCAATCTGCAAGAATACTGGAACGACTTCAGAATCTGGAAGTTCTGGAAGTTTTTGATCAATACGGGCTTTAAGATTATTTGACCAATATTCTGAAAGGTGATCGACATTAGTTAAAAGCATATTACCATGCCCTTGTCTGTTAGCAAGATTTGCTTGAGTAGTTGGATCAATCTGTTTTTCGACAACAACTCGCTTAGGCTTATGAAGGCCATCTATTTTTTTTGCTATGGGTTGTAAATGCGGAAATTTTGCCATAGCCATTACTTGTTATACTTAACGTTTTCACTAAAGGCTTTTAATAGATGTTCTTTCTCAACAATCTTTTGGTTATGAATTACCGCAGTTTTTGCGGCGTCATTCGCTACTTTAACCACAAGGGCAGCAGAAAAGCCTTTCATTTTTGTAGCAATCTCACCCCAGATAATAATCTTGGAAACTTTAATAGATGATAACGTAGTTCTTAAAAGCCTGACAATTTCTTCTTTTCCCGGCTTTGGAATTTCAATAATATCATCAAACCTACGGAATGATGCCTTATCAAGCGTACCCTCAAGGTTTGTAGTTGCTATAAGAAGTCCGGGTGCTTCGTAATCTTCAAGAAGATTTAGCAAGATGTTCACTACACGATGCATTTCTCCTACATCCTGTCCACTTGAACGTGCTTTAGCAATGAAATCAAACTCATCAAGAAGCAAAACGCATGGATAGGATTTTAGAGATTCAAATAGTTTCTTTAGGTTTGTAGCAGATTCCCCAAGATAGGAAGAGATTATTGCCTCAAACCTAACTTTAAGAAAAGGCAAACCTATATTCCACGCTATTCTCTCTGCACTCATACTTTTTCCACAACCCGGTGAACCATAAAATAAAATCTTCTGGCGTGGTCTTAATCCAAAATGCGCAAGGCGTTCTCTTGCCACATATTCCTTTTCAATTCTCTGAATTTTTGTCTCTACCAATTTAGGCAGAACCATTTCATGTCGAAGATTATCCCGTTCAATAAGCAATGCAAGAGGAATATTATTTCTTTTGTCAGTTGGAATTACTGTGCCTTCAGGTAATAGTGGTTTAAGTTTCTTTTGGAAACTTTTGTGGGCTGTCACGTTTCTTTCCAATATTCCTTTAAGCCTGTCAGCTAATTTGACGTGTCCCTTTTGTTTTTCGTCCTCAATGATTTTATCAGCAACCTTTATAATATCATCATCAAGGTCACCTTCAATAGAGCGAAAAAGCCTGATCATTAAATCTTGATTCATATTATTAACTTTTTATAGCCTTATAATTTTCAAACTCTCAATCCCCCTTGCATCAATAATCTTCACAGCCACTGCTTTGCCAGGGGTAAAATGCAAAGATACTGTTCCTCTGAACGCTTCTGTTTTTTCTTCAACAATTTCAGCCTTCAGGTTTCTGGCAAGAGTAGCCCAGCCTTCTTTGTCGCCTGCCATCGGGAAGAATACCTGCGAAGGAAATAAACTCCTCCCATCATAATCTGTATCGAGCATCCACATGGCAATGTCGCCCTTGCCGCCACTTTCCACCGTCCCGGTTTTGGGGTTGTAGTAATCGAAGCCCAAAACTTCCACCACATACTGTTTGTCATTCTGAGACTTAGCTAAAGCATTTTTCTTAGATTGCTTCGTTCCACTCGCAATGGCAGGGCGAAGGACAATGTCAGGTTGACCGATGAGCCAGAAACTTTCGTTGCTGCTGCGTTTCTTTTTCAAATCGTCTGTCAGCAGGTCGGCATTCATTTGTGCTTTGAGCATGGTAACACCGGGCCAGTTGGTTTCGTCAATGTCTTTGCTTGCTTCTTCGTCAAACTGAAAAGCACAGAACAAAACTATTTGTGGTTTTGGTTTCATGTGTGCTGCTTCTTCCAATGCCAACTCCACCATGCGCTGCTCCAATGGTGCATGTTCGGGGCCAAAGCAAACCAATACTCTTTTTGGATTTTCTTCTTTGGTTTCAGCCTCTGCCTGTAAATACCGTGTGCCGCTTAACGGCTCTACCCTTGTAAACTCAATCAGCTTACCGCCTTTTGCCCTTACGCCTGCACGTAGCAGTTCATCACGCCAATTGTTTTGACGCAGGGTTTCTCCGCTCCGTGCCACTGAGTTATCTGCTTCTTGTGAAATATCATTATTAACTTCCTCGAATGATTTTGCCACTGGTGCGGGAACTGCTTCAACCGTGAAGGGGCCGGTTACTCTTGTTTTCTTTGTATCAGGAATTGGTTTATCTAAAAATAATATTTCCTCTGGTTCTAAATTATTCGCAAGAATTTCAAGCTTCAATCTTTTAGCTGATTTATATTTAAAACCGCTGCCTACTCCCTCATTTAGATAAGCTAATTCATAATAATCAAAATTTGCAGTCAACAATCTTTGTTTTGCTAAAGTAATTGCCACTCTGGATGTATCACAGGTAATCCATCTCCTTCCCCATTGTTCAGCTACATATGCAGTAGTTCCACTTCCGCATGTAATATCCAAAACTAAATCACCAGGCATGGTTGTCAATAAGAGGCATCTCTGAATGGGCAATTCATCTGTTTGCACAGCATAAATCGGATGTTGCTCTGCTAATGTATCATCCCACAGATTGTTTAGTATTTGATAAGGAAAATCAGTGTAGTAAATTTTGTAAGGTCTTGTTGGGCTATTTCCAACTAATCTATTTAATTGTTTGAGCCTTTCCATTCCCTTTGGGTCAGTTTTCCATTCATGCCCAGATGGAGGTATTAATAGATTGCCATTAATTTTTATTGGGTCAGTATATTTTGGATTTTTACTTTTTTTAGATGCCGAATGAGTTCTAAAAACCTTTGATAAATCAAGTTTAGGATTATTGATATCTTCTTCACTAATATTCCTTATTCCATTTTCGTCATCATAATACCGGAATTCTCCTCTTAATACTTCAGTTTTATTTGCTTCTACGTAAAGTGTATTTACTTGAACTTTATCTATATCTTTTGCATACCAAATGATGTAATCAAAAAGTTCAAATAAGCCTTTACCAAAACGAGAAAGAAAAGATGCTCGTTTTTTAAAAGGTATGATGTTTACACAATTATCATAACCAAAAACTTCATCCATTACTGCTTTAATTAAATGAAGATTGTTATCGTTTATCTGAACGAATACGCTCCCTTCATCAGAAAGTAATTCTTTCGTTAAAAGTAATCTATCTCTTATGTAAGATAAATAGGAATGAATACCCAATTCCCACGTATCTCGAAAAGCTTTTATCATTTCAGGTTCTGCAGTTAGGTCATCATCATTACCATCATCAACATTTCGTTTATTCACGAAGGGCTGAAAATTGCTCCCATATTTAATACCATAAGGCGGATCAAAGAATACCATTTGGACTTTGCCGCCCATGCCTTCTTTTTCTAACAAAGAATTCATCACGAGCAGACTGTCACCAGCTATGAGACGATTGCTCCAGTCTTCCTTATGTTTGTAAAATTCAATGGCTTCCCGCAGGGGTTTCTTGTGCCCTTCGAAAAGGGATAATTGCCTGGGAAAATTATCTTCTTTCCGTACCGTTTCAATTATTCGCCTCGGATCAATGCGTTCGTGCACATGCAGGCTTACGGTAGGCACATCAAAGCTGGTATGCTCTGCCTTACCTGCCCATTGTAGTTGCGGGTCAAGGTGTGGGTCGTATTGGTATGTCTTCTTTTTCTGTCCACCGTTATCGGTGTGTGCATCCACCAAGCCCACCGGCGGGTTATTGAGCCGCTGTTTGTCTTTGTGTTCATATTGATCAATGGGTTTTAAATTTGATCCTGTATTCTTTTTTCGCGCCATAGTTTTACCCGCCATATTATTTTTAATCTATTTCTTCATTATGCGTCACGTATGTAAAGCACTCTTTGGGGAAGGCGTCATTTCTGCTAACGTTTGAAGCTTGCAAGAAGTATAAGGAATTAAAATAATTATTTCAATGTTATTCTCAGCGTAATAGTGTGTTTCATAAGGCGTTAATCATGCATAAGCTCAACTAAGCATCACGTGATAAACTCGTTTGAAAAATTGTATTATCAAAGTTGTGCCATGTAATACAAAACAGATCCATAGAATAAGATATTTCCAAATTTGAGTGAATTAGTATCAGTTAAGCAGATATGGCGATGAATCTTGTGGTAAAAAAACACAACATTCTTTGATATTCTGATTTGTAGAAGATGAAAGAATGTTGTGTTATGGGAAAGGATTGACGGTCTGCCGAAGAAATAAGTGCTAAACCTTCTCTCTGAAAGAAACGTTTTTTGTGGAGAGAAGAGGGAAGGGAATGAATTGGGTTAGATAGGTTACTTCTAAATGATATGGATTTTATTCTTAAGGTTAATGACGAAGGAAATTATAGGAGCATATTTTTACAATATCAACCAAAGATGATTATTTTGAAATTTTATTTAAAAAAGACTTGACAAGATATTTTTTATATTGTATATACATATGTATTAATTATTGCAAATTACATAGAAAACAAAGGACTACTATGAACAATATTAGTATATACAAACATAATTCAATATGCCCAAAAAAGAAGATATAATAATAATGCGGGTTGGAAAAGAATATAAGGCCTTCCTGCAAAAAAAGGCTAAGGAAAAGGGTGTGTCCTTATCAAAGCTAATTGACGAAAGACTATATGATACCTTTAAAAGCGATAAAGAACAAATTTTAGATCTTATTAACAAAAAAAAACAAGAAAGACCTGTGTACTGGAAAACATTAGAAGAATCACCAATAGTAAGGGAATTTGAAAATTACATTGCGTGTATTTACACTGATTTTGTGAATCCAATATCAAAAAACACTACTTATCAACCTGTTGTGCTTTTAGGGTCGATGCTGCAAATTTTAAATGTGACTATTAAAAACTTTGATTCAATTCCTGAAGAATGGAGAAGAACTGCGGCAGGATCTTTTATTGAATTATTAGGGAAAACTCTTGTCGAAGGGCTTACATATATAAAATCTAACGATAAAGAAACCCAGGAAGACATAATAAATATGAAAAAAGATTTGGCCGAAAGGACAATATATCATTTTACCGCTTTAGCATTTGCAAAAGATTCTTACAACATAATAAAAGCAGAACTTGAAAAAGTACGTAGTGAATTAATTAAAGAATTGAAGGAAAAATAAGATAACGAGGAAGGTAATATGATTAATAAACTTCTTATGAACGGTAATTGTCCGATATGCAAAACAAGAATAAAAATTGATACTGAAGAATATGCAACTTACAAAGCCAAACCGGTAAGGATATACAAATTAAAAGACAAAGTTGAATCGAAATGCCCTGGATGCAAAAAAATAATTGTAGATGAAAAATAGTTCAAAAAACATTTAAACGGCAAAGAAGTCTCTTAGAAGACAAAGAAGCCGAGGTTATGGTTGATACACTCAACTATAGTCTCGGCTTTTTTTATTGTATCTTTCGGGAAATACTAGAAAAGCCCCGCACTCAGGCGATAGTAAATTGATGATGATGGGATAAACATCACAGCATTCTTTTATTTTCTGTTGTGTAGAAATTGAAAGAATGCTGTGACCTGGAAGGGAATAAAGGGTTGAACGAAGGAATTTGTGTTAAACCTTCTCTCTTTGCACAGTGTCTTGTACGAAGCGAAGAGGGAAGGGAATGTATAAGGTGAACAAGGGGAAGTCTTTTTAAGGTAGAAAAGCCTAAGAACATTGAATAAGCAGGAAATATAAGTAGGTGCAGATTATATAGCCAGGTTAGTACACGATGTAAAAGGTTAAAAGTCCGAAATGGGTAATGTAAAAAACAAAAAGAAATTTAAAGGGTTAAAGAGGGATTAAGGAATCAAATGAGGTATTTATGGTAAACACCAGGGTACGTGTGTGCGAAGTGAAGTGGAGCATAAGCGGGAACGCAACGAAGCACACACACGCACGTACCCAAAAGGATGTTTGATTATGATCCGGAATGTTCTCATAACTGCAAAAGCGATGGTAAAAGCACATAGTTGGGTGCGCAGCCTAGTAACACAGCACCCTCCGTTTACATTTTAAGGAGAGTGTAAGATGGAATTTAAAGAGCTTTTTAAAGGAATTGATAGCCTGTATGTGTCATACAAAGGCGCACTTAAAGAAGGATTGAAGGAACTATTAGAAGAAAAAAAGAAACTTGCTCAATCTGATAGCGAAAGGGAACAGGCATTGGCAGTGATTACTATTGAGCAACATAATTTTGAGGTAAAGGATAAGGGCGGTGGGAAATATTCTTATATTCTGGTAGATAGTTGGTATCAGATTCAGATTTCTTCCAGTAAAAAAGGGATTGTTCCTACGGTATATGTTCAGATAAAAAGTGAACTTTTAAACTGCTTTGGACCATACTACTCAGTTTATAAGTTAAGGGAAATTGTTGATAAGCTGCTTATTGTAATTGTAGAGGAATCCATAAGCAGGGCAGACATATTTGTTGATTTTGTTACGGATATGGACTTGGAAAATATTGATAAACAATCATGGGTAACAATGGCTAAAGATACTACTAAACACTGGAAAGGAAAAGTATTTACCGGTTTGAGCATAGGCATGGGTGGGGTCATTTATGCAAGATTATATGATAAGACTGTAGAGATAGAAAAGAGCGGTAAATATTATTTAAAGGAATTTTGGGATAAGATGGGCTGGGATAAAGAACAATCGGTATGGAGACTTGAGTTTCAGCTCAAAAGGGAATTTTTAGGACAAATGTCCGCAACTAAGTTTTCAGACATTTTAGAGAGAATTAATGATATTTGGAGATATTGTACCTGCGATTGGTTAAGGCTAGCCATAGATGACAAAACAATAAACAGAACGAGGTGGAAAATATACCCGTTGTGGGAAATGATCCAGCAAGTACGTTTTATGGAAGGTGTTTCCATGGGGATAAAAAGAGAGGTGGACATGGCAAGGATACCCAGCGACAAAACATTGTTTCAAAATGGCGTAGGTTATATAACTGCCTTTATTGCAAGAGAAGGATATGACAGTCTTGATGAAGAAACAATAAAGAAATTTCTTGCACAGGCAAAAAGCTATCTTAAAGAGAAGACGTTTGGTAATTGTGAAGCTTATTTAGAAACAAAGATAAATCTTAAAAAGAAGAGATATAACAAGGTAGAAAATAAAATTACAGACCACACATCATAATTACAATGAAAAGGCGATACGCAAATATTAAAGAAGTTTCTGAATATACCTCTTTGCCAGTCAAAACACTCTATGATTGGGCAAGTCATGGGAGGATTCCATCTATAAAATATGGAAGACGTGTCCTTTTTGATTTACAAGACATAGATCGGATAATGGAATCATTAAAAAGAGACACAAACCAAAATGAAAAAACGGTTAATAAAATTGTTGGAGATATTTTCTATGGAAATGTATAATTCCCGATACAGTCGTACAGACACAAATCGCCACGCGAAAGGAGGTATATATGTATTGGCGTAAGGGTGTCTGGTGGACTTCTATCACTTATAGAGGAAAAAGAAGCCGAAAAAGCCTGGATACAGGCGATAAGAAACTTGCCCAGATGATAGAGGCAAAAATAAGAACTGAGATTGTAGAGGGAAAATACTTTGAGAAGCCTGTGGGTGATAATAAGACTTTCACAGATATTATGGAAAAGCTTATGAAAGAACATGCGCCAAAGGTATCGCTTGGTACGCAAGGTAGTTATTCAGCGTCCTTAAAGCACGTTTTGCCTTTTTTTAGCAATATTAAGCTGTCTGCGATAACGCCAAAAACGGTTTCTGAGTATAAGTCTTTAAGGTATAGCGAAGGTATGAAACCTGCGACAATTAACAGGGAACTCGCGATGCTCTCAAAGGCTTTTAATCTGGCGGTCAAGGAATGGGAATGGATAAAGGAAAATCCTATTTCTAAAGTGCCTAAAGAGAAGGAAAACAACGAAAGAGACCGTTGGTTGACAGATGATGATGAAAAGAGACTGCTTGAGAACTCACCTGAATGGCTTAGGGATATAATTATTTTCGACCTACATACAGGGCTACGCCAAGGTGAATTACTTTTACTTCAATGGAATAGGGTAGATTTATTCCGTAGAACGACACTAATTCAGGAGTCAAAGAATGGAAAGCCAAGAACTATTCCATTGAATCAGATAGCATTAAACATTCTGATAGAGAAGTCAAAGATATTGAACATAAAAAATGGATTAGTGTTTATGAATAGTGTGAGTAAAAAGATTGACCGGCACAATCTCAGAAGGGCTTTTAATATTGCTATAAGAAAGTCTAGTATTCAGGATTTTCATTTCCATGATTTAAGGCATACCTTTGCTACAAGACTAGCACAAAAAGGTGTTGATATTTATAAAATATCAAAACTATTAGGGCATCAAGATATCAGAATGACGCAAAGGTATTCTCATCATTGTCCAGAAAGTTTGCGCGATGGCGTTCAGGTCTTAGAGTTCGGTCACAATTTGGTCACAGTTAAGGAAAATAGAACTGTGTCGAATGCCTGAAACCCTTGATTTTAGTGGTCGGGGTGGCGGGATTTGAACCCACGACCTCTTGAACCCCATTCAAGCGCGCTAGCCAAGCTGCGCTACACCCCGACGTAGCCTTATTATATTGTCTTTTTGTCTATTATCAACTTAAATCCATTTTGAATTAATAATGAATTATATTTTGACAATGTCCTTTTTTTCTAATATAATTTTACTTTGTTAGAAAAACCGTTCTGTACCTTATATTTACATTTCAATCTTTTTTAATGCATGGCTAAAAAAACTAAAAACACCGCTAAAAAAACACCATTTTCTATCGGATATATCCTGATCTTCCTCGCCGTCATGTATGTCGTACAGATGTTTTTATCTCCCAAGGCAGAAGAATTATCGTACAGCCAGTTCAGGCTATATTTAAAGAATGGTTATATATCCGATTGTACCGTAGGTCAAAACCTTATTCGTGGTCATTATAAAAAAGTATCCGCCGAGGGCGACAAAGAAGAGAATGTTGCCTTTATTACCGTACCAATACAAGATACGGCGCTCGTCAATGAATTTGAATCCCAGAAGGTTAGATTTAAAGGCGCCGTAGAAAATAATTTTCTAAAAAACGTCCTTATGTGGTGGGTCTTTCCCTTCGGCATTATGGCGCTAGGATGGTTCTTCCTCTTCAGAAAAGTCGGCGGGATGGGTTCTCCTTTTATGTCTTTTGGAAAGGCAAAGATAAAGCTGTACTCAGACAATGGAACACAAAAGACAACTTTTATAGACGTTGCAGGGTGTGACGAAGCCAAAGAAGAGTTAAAGGAAATCATAGACTTTCTTTCTTATCCCGACCGATTCCAGAAACTGGGCGGGAAAATCCCCAAAGGTGTGCTTCTCATAGGCCCTCCGGGAACGGGTAAAACGCTCCTTGCCAGAGCCGTAGCGGGCGAGGCAGGGGTGCCATTTTTTTCTATCAGCGGTTCTGACTTTGTCGAGATGTTCGTTGGGATGGGTGCTGCGCGGGTACGGGATATGTTCGAACAGGCGAAGGAAAAGGCGCCGTGCATCGTTTTCATTGACGAAATTGACAGCGTCGGACGGCAGCGGGGCACGGGGCTGGGTGGCGGTCATGACGAACGCGAACAGACCCTCAATCAACTCCTTGCAGAAATGGATGGTTTCAGTTCACAGAAAGGAGTTATCATCGTAGCAGCTACAAACCGGCCTGACGTGTTGGATAGCGCGTTGCTGCGTCCAGGTCGTTTTGATCGTCAAATAACCGTTGATAGGCCAGATCTTATTGGACGGGAAGCTGTTTTGGCAGTTCACGCGAAGAGTATTAAATTGGCCTCTGAAGTTAGTCTGAAGACTATTGCAAAACGCACTCCGGGGTTTTCAGGCGCAGACCTGGCAAATGTAATCAATGAAGCTGCACTTCTTGCGGCAAGGTACAATAAGAACTTTGTAGGCATGGAGGAATTAGAATCATCCATTGACAGGGTGATAGCCGGTCCTGAGCGAAAGAGCAGGATTATGAGCGATGTTGAAAAAAAGACCGTTGCATTCCACGAATCAGGCCATACCCTCGTAGCAGCACTGCTTCCCAACACTGACCCCGTACATAAGGTATCTATAATCCCGAGAGGAACTGCCGCTCTAGGTTATACCATGCAGCTACCTATGGAAGATAAATACCTGACAAGCGAGTCTGAAATCCTGGATACCCTTTGTGTGTTACTCGGAGGCAGGGCTGCCGAAGAACTTGTCCTCCATGAAATATCTACGGGCGCACAAAACGACCTGGAGAAGGCTTCACATCTGGCCAGGAGTTATGTATGCAGATTCGGAATGAGTAAGAAGTTAGGGCCGCAGACCTTTGGCAGACAATCGGGAAATATCTTCCTTGGGCATGACCTCGTCCAGGAAAAAGAATACAGCGATAAAACAGCCATCATAATAGATGAAGAGGTTACCGATATTATTATGGCAGGCTACGAGAAGACAAAAAAATTGCTTAACGATAATAAAGATAAACTGGAACTACTGGCAAAGAAATTGGAAGAGGAAGAAGTTCTGGAGGGAGAGCAGGTATTGGAATTGTTAAACATCGAAAAGAAACGCCCAAGAACTCATAAAGAAGTTGATATTACCCCAGTCGAACAGCCCCAGCAAAACCTGCAATTCATAAACAAAGATAACGAGAAAAAGTAAAAAGGAAACAAAAAACTTCCATTTATTTACTTTGTTGTTTGCTGCATTTCCGCCAAAAGGCTTTGTGGAAGATTAAAATTGGAATATACGTTTTGCACGTCATCGTGCTCTTCGAGCGCCTCCATAAGCCCCAAGACCTTACGGCCTGCCGTTTCTTCTACATCAATATTGTTCTTGGGAATCCAGCTCACTTCGGCAGTTTCAACTTTTATATTTTTACTCTCGATGGCTTTTTTGACCTTACCTAAATCCGCTTGCGAGCATATCACCTGAAATACGTCACCAACCTTTTGTAAGTCCTCTGCGCCCGCATCCAGCACAAGCATCATCAAGTCGTCTTCACTGAGATTGCTGCTGTTTACTATAATAAGCCCCTTCTTTTCGAACATCCATGATACGCAGCCCGCTTCTCCCATGTTTCCGCCAAATCGCTCGAATATTTTTCTAATTTCAGGGGCAGTCCTGTTTTTATTATCCGTCAGAATTTCTATCATCATGGCAACACCATGCGGCCCGTATCCCTCATAAAGACACTCAAACAACTCTGTGGCTCCGGCAGAATCGCCAGTGCCCTTCTGAATGGCGCGTTCTACATTATCCTTAGGCATATTAACAGCGCGGGCTTTATCTAATGCAAGCTGCAATTTTGGATTCATATCGGGATCGCCGCCTTTTCTCGCCGCTACCGTAATCATGCGAGCTATCTTGGAAAATGCCTTGCCTTTTTTAGCGTCAGCAGCGCCCTTTTTATGTTTTATACTTGCCCAATGCGAATGTCCAGCCATAATTTTTTTGTTCCCCTATAAATTTACTCCTGACATATTAACAAGTATTTCTCCTAAGGTCGAGTGATAGTTTCAACCTCCAGATGATTTGCAATGACCTTCGAATTCGTTTTCTCTAAAGAAATTAACCTTTTAACCTTTTCTAATTTTGCCGAAATATTCTCAACTTGCACTTCATTGTTGCGTATGGTTTTATATAAGGTTTGGGCTTTTTCCCAGACATTAACAGCTTCATCCCAATGCCCCATACTGTAATGGACGTCCCCGATGTGCTCATAGATATCAGGCTCTTCCATGAGTTGAACAGCTTCCAGCAGCATCTGAAGCGCCGTATTTAAATAATCGATCCTTCCTTCTGCCTGTGCCTTTTTATAATAAGCCCAACCCAAACTATCTATATAAGCGCCATTCCGGGGCTGTGCTTTTAATGCCCTGTTAATCAATTGTATGGCCTCGTCCAGCTTTTTATTGTTTTCAACAAACAAATATCCAAGAAAATTACTCGCTTCGTGAAAATCCGGATCGAGCTTTAAAGTCATCTGCAATTCTTCTTCGACTTTATTGGTTTTTTTATACTCGTAATAAAGATTCGCCAAGAGAAAATGAGTATCCCTCTTTGTTTCTTTATCCACCGGAATCAACTTCATGCTCTCAATAACGGCAATTGCCTCACCGATCTTACGCTGATTCCGGTAAATCTGGCACAACATGAAATATTCCTTTGGATTCTTGCTGCCGGCATCCACATTTTTCTTAAGAATTTCCTGGGTTTTCCTGGTTTCTTCATTTTTCCCAGGCTCATTTTCCATTCTTCCGTATATTTCGGACAATGCGAGATGCATGACCCAGTTATCCGGATCCTTTTCCAGAAAAGCCTTTGATTCCTTCACGGCATTTTCGTAGTCATTGAGTGCATCGTAACAAAGAGTAAGATAGAAACCGGCAAAACTCAATTTTGGATCAGCCTCTTTAACCTTTAAAAAATATTCCAGGGCTTTTTTTATATCATTTTTTTCAAAATATCGCTGGCCTATTTCATAATATATCTTTGCCGGTTCGCTTACGAGTTTCAGGTCAAACATGTCCTTGTAACACTCCGCGCCCTTTTCCATCATCCCGTCCTGCATATAAAGATTGGCAAGTCTGTAAAGGGTGTCCGCCAAAAACACGTTGTCTAACCTGGTCGTCTTACAGCGACGGGCACGTTCATACTCTGCAATTGCATCCTGATGTTTTCCAACTGTTTCATAAAGGGTGGCCAATGTATAATGAACGCTGAAATCATGGGGTTTGAGCCTGGCTAACTTTTCAATAAAATCAATCGATTTTTCATTCTTGCCTGACTGGAAATAACACGTGGCTAAATGACGGATGATTCTTTCGGAGGAACGGTCCAGCAGAATTGCCTTTTCAAAATTAAGAGTTGCATTTTCCCAATCCCTATCCAGCATAAAAGCATACCCGGCACAGAAATATGCGTGCGCCTTCTCCTTGTCAGATAAAGGCTGATTTTTAATTCTGGATACGGATTGAATTCTTTGTTTTGCGGTAACACTGCTGCATCCCTGAAAACCTACGGATAAGAGCATTATGAAAACAAAAGTAATGTTAAAATATCTGCCAAATAACATTGCATATTTCTTTTTCTTGTTTTATTCGTACTACGTCGTAAGGCCGTCTGTTAAAGAATAACCTTATTTAATGGATATTCGATGATCCCTTCAGCGCCCGCCCTTTTCAGTTCAGGCGTGATCTTTCTTGCAACCGTTTCATCCAGAACGGTTTCAATCGCATAACCAGCCCCCTCGGATAGCGTAGAAATTGTGGGCTTTCTCAGCGCCGGTAATTTTTTGAGCACCTCATCCAGCGCCCCGTTCGGAACGTTCATCTTTAATCCGACTTTCTCACGGGCAATGATTGCCCCTTCAAAGAGCATAGCGAGATTTTCTATCTTTGTGCGCTTCCAATCATTCAGCCATGCATGATGATTGGCAATAAGCAGCGTCGAAGATTCCATAATAGTTTCCACAATACGGAGTTTGTTTGCCTTCAGGCTGCTGCCCGTTTCGGTAAGTTCTACAATCGCATCTACAAGGTCGGGGGCCTTCGCCTCCGTTGCTCCATGAGAAAACTCAATATCAGCAACCACCCCACGTTCATCGAGGTACTGTTGTGTTACATTTACCAGTTCCGTTGCAATCTTTTTACCCTGCAAATCTTTGACGGAAAGTATGGCTGAATTTTCAGGAACCGCCAGTACCCACCTGACCTTTGTTAGCTGCTGTTTTGCATATACCAGGCTCACGACTATCTTCACGTCCGAACCGGCTTCCTTAACCCAATCTGCGCCAGTGAGACCAGCATCAATAATTCCCTTTTCAACATAGCGTGACATATCCTGCGGACGGATTAGTCTTACAGAAATCTCGTCGTCGTCAATCGTGGGATAATATGAGCGGGAACTCACCCGGACGGTATAGCCCGCTTTTTTCATCATATCGATGGTTGCTTCCTGGAGACTTCCTTTAGGTAAACCTATATGTAATTTCTTCATTCTTCTAACTCGCTTTTTATAATAATATCGCTTCCTTTAACTGCATCGTCAATAAGTTTCGAAATATGCGCGCTCTTTTTGATCGATTCATCCAGGCAAAATGTCAAAAGAGGCGTATATCTTATCTGCAAACGCGAACCTACAGTTGTTTGAATAAATCCTTTGGCATGTTCTAACCCCCTTATGGTCTTTTGCTGTGTAACATCGTCTCCTAATATGGAAATATATATCTTTGCTCTCTTCAAATCAGGCGTAACTTCTGCCTTTGTCACGGTAATAAAGCTTATCCGGGGGTCCTTCATCTCATACAGTATGATTTTACTTACTTCTTGTTTAATAGCCTCAGCCAGTCTTTCCATCCTTCTTGATGACATAACAAACCCCCTTCCTTCTTACGATCTTACAGATTACGAATAAACAACAAATATATTGAATTATCTATAAAGAGGGATTTAAAATCTGTACGCGCATTTCTTCAGAGTGAGGTTAAATAAATTCGAGGTGATAGTCCACAAGCTCAACAGAAACAGCACATCTGAACATATTAATTAAATTTGATAAAGCGCCGTTCACATACCGCTTGTCGTTTCCAACCATTGCTATCCCCAGTTTGGAATACTGACAATGATCCAACGTCCCTGTTTCAGAGATAGAGACGTTAAAACTATTTTTTATACGGTCTTTCAGGCTTTTTATAATACGGCGTTTGTCTTTTAAAGTATTTGCACCCCTGATCACCAGCCGGATATCTAAAACGCCGACTACCTTGTCGTCAGATTCGTAAAATTCCAGATTCATCGCAGCAAACTAGAACTGTATTATCAAATCCTTATCCCTCTTTCCAAAGGGACTATTAAAACAAATCTACAGATTAATTCTCAACTATTAAACGGACAGGGTTCTGGCAATCTTTTGCACTTCGTATGCTTCCACGATATCACCCACTTTGATGTCGTCATAATTAGCAATTTTCAACCCGCATTCAAAACCCGCCCTTACTTCCCTGACGTCATCCTTAACAACCTTCAAAGACTCCAACTTCCCATCATAAATAATAATGCTGTCACGAATTAAGCGGACAGAGGAATTCCTCGTGATCTTGCCTGTTTTTACATAACAACCTGCAACATTACCAAACTTTGAAATGTTGTACACTAGCCGTATTTCAACCTGACCCAATACAACTTCCTTAGACTCAGGTTCCAGCATCCCTTCCATAGCGGCTTTTATCTCGTTCGTCGCATCATAGATAATTTTGTAAAGCCTGACGTCCACCCCTTTTTCTTCTGCCAGGATGCGTGCCTTGTCCTCTGTCGTCACATAAAACCCGATCACAATCGCATCCGAAGCATCTGCAAGAAGCACGTCAGATTCTGTAATACCACCGACACCGCAGTGTAAAATT
>JACPHJ010000171.1 GCA_016188675.1 Planctomycetota bacterium | reverse complement strand
GGACATTAAGACACTGGTCATCATCATGACAGCACGGCCAAGCATCGAATCGGCAATATTGTCTTTCCGACATGGCGCATACGACTATATTACCAAACCTATCGATCCAGATACTATCATCAACACCATCCAGCGCGGATTGGAAAAACGCCATATCGAAGTAAATACCGATAAGTTATTGAGACGCCTTCATGATCTCCGTCTGCAAATGATCAATGAAAATGCTTCGCTCCTCAAAGAAAAAGACCTGGTGAATAGTATCATTGATGCCGCACCGGATGCCATCGTTGCCACAAACGAGCATGCCAATATTTGCATCATCAACCAGACAGCGAGAGAGCTTTTTGGTTACAGAAAGGAAGAGATATTAGGAAAATCCATCGACACCCTCTTTGCGGAAAAGAAAAACTTTTTCAAGGGGATAGATTTCGAAACGATGGTAAAGGAAGGCAATGTCTACAACTATCCGCTAACCTGTATCACAAATAAAGGCGCTAAGATCAAAATAACGTGGTCTGGTGCCCCTATACTTGATAAGGATGAACAGACAAAAGGAGTTGTGGGAATAGGAAGAAAATAGTATAATATTTTCGGATATACCTTTAAGGGTATAGGCAATTGTAAATAAAATATTTTCGCATAATAACAAATGCTTCGCAATTTTAATTAGGCTGCCTTTGGCAGCGACTTGTAGCCGCAGGCTTTACGCCTGCGCCATGCGCACCCATGAAGGGTGCGGCTACTTGATTTGAAATTCCTATACATTAATATAGTATGAAAATTATATCTATTACCGGAACAGCAAGCGGCGCGGGAAAGACGACAGTCGCCCAGTTCTTACTGAGACATTTTTGGGACTTATCTGCCTTAAAAATCACGACAAAACACGAAGGCAACTGCCCCAGACATACTGACTGTGACGTGTGTGAAACCATGACACTCCCATATAAAATTACGGTTGACCCGATACAAATCGAGCAGGAGGGCAAGGACACGTCTCTTTTTAAAAATGCCGGCGCTCAGAAGGTAGTCTGGCTACAGACCCACGCAGACCATCTTGAAAAGGGCATCGAAGAGGCATTAACTTACTTCAACAAAAGCGATTCAGTCCTGGTGGAAGGTAATAGTTTCTTGCACACGCACAATGCCGACCTTTGCATCCTTGTTACCACCCCAAGAGAGGCCAAAATCAAGCGTTCGACAAGACTAATTATACCTAAGATAGACCTGGCAGTGATTAACAAATATGCCGATGACCATACGGAGGATATCGCAAAGGCACGGGAAAGATTGCATACGATCGGATGTTATGCACCTGTTTTCGTTATAAGCCCGCTTCAGAGAAATTACAGCCCAAACAAGGTTTTTCTCAATCACATCAAAGAAATAATTGGACAACGCACTCAATATTACAGCAAAACAGTATAAAAACCTACCGTTTAAATTACGATTTGTGCAAATCAGAAGAACTCAAAAAGCCGTGTTATCGAAAAACATTCCTGGAGTTACTTTGGCAAAATAGCCCAGATGCGGCACTGACCGCCTGAACCGCCTTCGATTTTGATAGGAGCAATAATAAGGGTAGCGCCTTTGGACGGCAACTTATCCAGGTTGGCTACATTTTCAAGAATAAATTTTCCTGCAGTATTGATAGTATGATGGACTATAAAATCTGTGCTGGTTCCACAATCCCCGCTGAGGGCATCAATACCAATACCTTTGATATTTCTCTTTGTCACCAGAAAACTAGTAGACTCTTTTGAATAACCGGGGAAGTGCATACTCCCTTCCTTATCAAAATTTTTATAATCATCATAATTATGCCATCGTTTGCTCCATCCTGTATTTAACAGAACAATTGCCCCTTCAGGGATCTGCCCGTTATCTTTTTCCCACAGCAAGATGTCTGATGGTGAAAGGGTATAATCAGCATATCTCTCTACCTTATCCGTTACATCGATGACAACTGCCGGACCGATCAGTTGTTCAAAGGGAATTTGGTCAACGGAAGGCAGACCT
>JACPHJ010000173.1 GCA_016188675.1 Planctomycetota bacterium | reverse complement strand
CATCAGAATCAGCCCAATGTAACTGGCAATAATAGCGCCGTAATCAGGAGAACCTACCCATGCCAGGAATATGATATAAAAAGCAGTTGGGGCAATCATGATATTGTAAAGCGCCCAGGCGGATAAAAATTTCCCAAATACCACTTCAAAATCCGTCACCGGCGCTGTCATGAGAGGTTCAATAGTCCCCGTCTTGTTTTCCTCGGCAAACAGTCTCATGGTAATAACAGGGGTAAGGATGGAAAGGATAAATTGCGTGTAAGCAAGACTGTACCGTAACGTGGACTCTTGCGTCAAACCAAGCATGACAGAAAAAAATTGTCATTTATGTCGTTACCTCCTGTTCTTGCGTGGTAATTTGATGAAATATTTCTTCTAAAGTAACGGCAGTTTGTTTCATCTCCCGAATAACTCCGTTGTTTTTTACAATGTTTGAAAAGATATCCTCCCTGATATCAATGCCTTTTTCAGCTTCTACGCTAAAATCATTAACTTCACCTTTGTCGTGCCATACGACCTTTTTAACGCCTTTTATCCCTGACAAGGCATTCTTTATCTTCTCACCGTTGCCACGGACTTCCAATACAATAACACTTCCGCTCCTGAGTTGACTTTCCAAATTGGATGGAGTATCCATGGCGACTATTTTGCCTTTATTAACAATAATTACCCTTCCGCAAAGCATTTCTACCTCTGGAAGGATATGTGTAGACAGGAGGATTGTATGTCTTTCCCCAAGTTCTTTTATGAGTTGCCTCACCTGCCGTATCTGGTTGGGATCAAGCCCAATTGTTGGCTCATCGAGAATTAATATTTTCGGATCGTGGACAAGGGTATCAGCCAACCCTACCCTCTGGCGATAGCCTTTGGAGAGTGTGCCGACAATTTGATTTTGCACTTCCTTAATCCTGCATTTTTCAATACATTCATCAATCTTCATCTTGCGCTCACGATATGGCACCCTTTTCAATTTTGCGCGGAATTTAAGGTATTCCTTAACTCGCATTTCAGGATACAAGGGTACGTTCTCCGGTAAATATCCTATTTGCCTCCGCACGTTGATCGAGTCACGAAATACGTCATAACCCGCAACCGTAGCAGTGCCTGAAGTGGCAGGCATGTAACAGGTAAGGATACGCATGGTAGTGGTTTTACCCGCCCCGTTAGGTCCCAAGAGACCTAAAATTTCACCCTGATTGACCTCGAAAGAGATGTGGTCTACAGCATACACATCTGCGTAACGTTTTGCCAACTGTTCGACTTTAATCATATAAAAAAATCCCCCTTATATACTTGTAATACTTCTTTCACGGCTAGCTTTTATTCTGCCTTATCCAACATTTCGATACGGCTATTTTATGTTTAATCGCTGCTTATTAATTACACAATGGAATTTAGAAATTGAACCAAGGTCTTGAGATTGTGATGTAATTTCCGGGTAGGTGAATTAGCGTGCAGTTTAACAGGGTGTCTTGCCTAACCACAATACCACTAGATAATTAAGGTATCCAATTACTCCTAAAAACTACTATAAAAATTTATAAATCCAAAAAATTCGCTGCCTCAATATACGAGGCTTTTCAAACCCGCTAACGAGTTTTAATTTTTTGAACTCAGAATTTGGGTAGGTTGCTCTGCCCCGTCATTTAACTTAATCTTTTTTTGCATTAATTCTAAAAAGGCAATCTGAACAGGATCATCAGTGTTTGTCTCAACAAAAATAGGCGCCCTTTTTATAATTTGCCTTGCCCGGCTTATAATCAATGACGTAAGCCGCAATGAGCCTCCAGTCTGTTTTGAAAGTTCGTCTATATTTTTATAATTCATTTCAACACCTAATATAAGATATATGTTCCAAAATAAATACTATTCAAAAAAATTATTTTTCAGATCAATATAATACTCATAAGGAATAACTATAGATTGAAATTCCATATACTATATACAAATTCTTTTTTGTCAAGGGAAATTGAGCCTTTAAAAATTCCTTGAGAAATATGTTTTAACTATGATATTATATCCGCTTTCAATCCTTAATTAAAATATCTGCTTTTATAGAATTTAATCAAGAGGAAAATATGGCAAGAATATATGAAGATATCACCAAAACGATTGGTAATACACCACTCGTTAAATTAAACAACGTCACAAAGGGATTAGAATCCACGGTAGTTGCAAAGATGGAATTCTTTAATCCTCTGGCCAGTGTAAAGGACCGCATAGGAATTGCGATGATTGAAACCGCAGAAAAGGCGGGATTAATCAAGAAGGATACGATCCTCATAGAACCAACGTCGGGCAATACCGGCATCGCATTGGCTTTCGTTGCTGCCGCAAGAGGATATAAACTGATTTTAACGATGCCCGACACTATGAGTATAGAACGACGGGCACTCCTGAAGGCATTTGGCGCGGAAATAGTATTAACACCCGGGGCGGAAGGAATGAAGGGTGCAGTGAATAAGGCAGAAGAATTGGTGAAAAATACCCCTAATTCGTTCATGCCGCAACAATTTAAAAATCCGGCCAATACCGAAATACACCGCAAGACAACCGCGGAAGAAATATGGAATGATACCGACGGCAAGATCGATATCTTTGTGGGTGGAGTAGGCACAGGCGGCACGATTACCGGCGTTGGCGAGGTCATCAGGAAACGAAAACCGTCACTTAAGGTTGTAGCAGTCGAACCCACCGATTCGCCAGTGCTCTCCGGCGGGAAACCAGGGCCACACAAAATTCAGGGGATCGGGGCGGGATTTGTACCTGAAATTCTCAATATGAAGGTGATTGATGAAATTATTACCGTCAAAAACGAGCAGGCGTTTGCATTAGCCCGACAACTGGCGCGCGAAGAAGGAATCCTGGTAGGCATTTCTTCAGGCGCCGCTGCATATGCGGCACTCCAGGTAGCAGCAAGGCCTGAAAACAAAGGGAAGCTGATCGTCGTAGTATTCCCTGATACCGGCGAAAGGTACCTATCTACGGTTTTATTTAAGGAATTTTGATGTTTGAACGTATCAGGGAGGACGTTGATGCCGCCTTTCAAAACGACCCGGCTGCACGGAGCAAGCTTGAAGTAATTTTGTGTTATCCTGGCGTACATGCCCTGTGTCTCCACCGAGTATCCCATTATCTCCGGAAGAAAGGATTGTTTTTATTAGCGCGCTTAATCTCCCACGCCAATCGGTTCCTGACAGGCATTGAAATACACCCGGCTGCCGAAATAGGGCGCGGCGTATTCATAGATCACGGTATGGGCGTCGTCATAGGTGAAACAGCGGTAGTTGGAGACGGATGCCTTATTTACAAGGGAGTTGTCCTGGGTGGCACAACTACGGAAAAAACGAAAAGACATCCGACCCTGGGAAAGAAGATCATCGTGGGATCAAACGCCTGTATTTTAGGCAATATAACCATTGGCGATTATGTGCGTATCGGTTCCGGTTCAGTAGTGGTCAAAGACGTGCCTCCCCACGCAACCGTGGTAGGAGTGCCGGGCAGGATTATTGAACAGAAAAAGAAAGAACATGACGTCATGCTGGATCACGGTCAATTACCCGACCCTATTGCAGAAGCCCTTAAGGTCGTGTTAAAAGAAAATCGCAAACTCAAGCAGCGTATAAAAAAACTGGAAGACAATTTAAATCTTTCGAGTGAAGAGGATGATTATGTTTCGGAGGCAGAATCTGAAGTAATGACCGTATTCATGAAAAATTACAAAGATGGGGATGGTATTTAGTCCATTTTTCTAACTCCCACCGGCGGGTTCAGGTCTGCGACCTGAACCCTGATTTTGATAGCACGAAAGCGTTGTGCCGTGAATAAATGCGTTTGAAAATATAAAAGGTGTGGTTACCCGCATCGGGGGCTTAGGACAATAACGCCCTGTGCGTGTCCTGTGGCGAATCAACAATATAAAACCTGGGGTTCGGGTTACAAACCCGAACCCGCAATAAAGAAATCAAAGGTGGGGTTCAAATTGCAAATTTGAACCCGCAAAGACAGAAAAGTTAAAGACGCATTATTAACATTTTTAAAAGGAGGAATAAAACCGTGGATTGGGGAATGAAAAACCGATTGTCTCAGCTCATTAAACCGAATGGCCGCTGCATGTTTATGCCTATAGATCATGGATATTTCCAGGGGCCTACATCAAAGCTGGAAAAGCCCGGCGAAACGATTAAGCCAATTATAGATTACGCCGATGCACTCTTTTGCACCCGCGGGGTGCTGCGTGCATGCATAAACCCCCAGAACAGCAAACCCATCATCCTCAGGGTTTCCGGCGGCACCAGCATGGTGGGAAAAGACCTGGCTAATGAAGGCATTACCACCTCTATAGAAGAGGCTATTCGCCTGAACGCTTCTGCCGTAGGCATGTCCGTCTTCATCGGCAGTGATTACGAACACCAGAACCTGTTAAATCTCGGAAAGCTGGTTGACGAGGCAGAACGATATGGCATACCAGTAATGGCCGTTACGGCCGTTGGAAGGGAACTGGAAAAACGGGACGCCCGTTACCTGGGACTCTGCTGCCGCATTGCTGCTGAGATTGGCGCCAAGGTGGTAAAAACATACTGGTGCGAAAATTTCGACAAGGTCACCGGCGGCTGTCCGGTACCAGTGGTCATGGCGGGCGGCCCAAAGACAAACACCGATATCGAGGTGTTTGAATTTGTTCACGACGGCATGCAAAAGGGCTCCATTGGCGTAAACCTGGGAAGGAATATCTGGCAGAACGAACATCCGGTAGCGATGATCAAGGGATTGCGCGCCATCATCCATGAAAATGCAACGGTAAAGCAGGCAACGGAAGTGTATAATTCAGAGAAAAGTAAAAAATCAAAATAGGCTGAAAATCTGCGTTTAGATTTGATGAGGGGATGAGGATATATTATGCGCGTTGCGATGTACTATAACAACAGGGACGTGAGAATTCAGGAGATGCAAACCCCGGAAATAGGACCAGGGGAACTGCTGGTCAAGGTAATGGCCAGCGGCATATGCGGCAGCGATGTGATGGAATGGTATCGCATCAAAAAAGCGCCGCTGGTGCTCGGACATGAAATCGCGGGTGAGATTGCCGGAGTGGGCATAGGCGTAAAAAATTTCAAGGTGGGCGACCGCGTTACCGTAGCCCACCATGTACCGTGTAATACATGCCACTACTGCCTGAACGGACACTACTCCGTTTGCGACACCTTGCGCACAACAAATTTTTATCCGGGTGGTTTTGCAGAATATCTGCGAGTACCGCCAATTAACGTTGACCGCGGCACCTTCATTCTTCCTGACGAGGTCTCTTACGAAGAGGGCACCTTTGCTGAACCGCTGGCATGTACATTGCTTGGACAGAGGAAGGCCGGCCTGAGACCCGGACAGAGCGTTCTGGTTATCGGAAGCGGCATTTCCGGCCTGCTCCACATCCTGCTGGCAAAGGCACTGGGCGCAGGACGCATTTTTGCCGTTGACATCACCGACTACCGGCTGACAATGGCAAGACAATGCGGTGCAGACTTCGCTTTTCACGCCAGAGAAGACGTGCCTGCTCTCGTGCGCAAACACAACGGCGGACGCCTCATTGACATTGTTATCGTATGCACCGGCGCTCCGGCAGCCATACAACAAGCCTTTAATTCAGCCGACCGCGGAGGGACGGTGCTCCTCTTTGCACCGACAGAACCCAACGTAACCACGCCCATCAATATCTGGGACCTCTGGCGCAATTGCAACTCCATTGTCCTCTCGTATGCCGGGCCACCGGATGATACTGCTGCATGTATTGAATTAATCCGGGCAGGGAGGGTAAATGTACGCGATTTAATTACCCATAGATTGCCTCTTGCGGACACGGCGCTGGGCTTCAAACTGGTTGCCGAGGCCAGGGAGTCCGTCAAGGTCATCATCGAACCACACAAGTAAAGAATCCACCCGCGGAGCAGGTGGCTTTGGGTTAACCCCTAAAAGGGGATGAGTTTGCCATTTGTACTCATTACGCAAACTGTAAGTAATTCCCGTAGTGTGTAGAACTAACAGCGATTCGTTTTCATGCAAC
>JACPHJ010000174.1 GCA_016188675.1 Planctomycetota bacterium | reverse complement strand
TGGATACCTGGCTGGTTTGAATTTTTAAAAATCTCATTGTAAGCGATGGAGTTCGCTTAACTGCTACAGAGTAGCTGATAACTCCTATTGAGGAAAGACTTCGATAGGAGTTTTTTTATTGATACAAACCCCTGTCGAAGCCAACGGTTTTGACAGGGGTTTTTTGGTAAACACTGCCCTTATCCTAAATAACTTTTCTATGAATGGAGGTTTTTTATGAAAAAGATAGAGGCGATCGTCAGACCTGAAAAGTTTAATATGGTCAAGGATGCCTTGCTCCATTTGGGTTACCCAGGAATGACCATTACAGAAGTAAAGGGTCACGGCAATCAGAAAGGCATCAGCGAGATGTGGCGGGGAAGAAGATTTCGGATTGATCTAATATCGAAAATGAAGATCGAGATTACCGTCAAAGATGCCGATATGGAGAAAATCGTCAATACCATCATTGAGGAATCTAAAACAGGAAGTATCGGCGACGGGAAGATATTCGTGTTTGATGTAGAGAATGTGTATCGCATTCGTACGAAGGAGTCGGGAGAAGCCGCAATCTAACTAAACGTACAATGTAGCTTTTCGCTGATATCCTCTTAGCAAAACATCATCAACAATTATAAGGAGGTCGTGTATGTTAACAAACACTTTCTTTATATGTCCAAAATGTGGTAACGTTGAAAAATTTAGAGTGTTTACAAGCAACGTTCAAGTTATCAGCCAATCTTCGGAATTGAAAATGCGTATCGATGAAAGTAACGTTATGCCCAATTTACGAGGATATGACAATTATATTGAATGCCAGATGTGTTTTAAAAAATTAGAGTACGACATGGCGATAGACATCGGCAAAAAATATCTTCAAAAAAGCATGCGCCTTTACAAATAAAATCTTTGCTATGGCAGAAGAGCGTAATTTCACAAAAAATATGCAAACCATGAATACAGACACCGCATATTCACCTCCACAAACCGCAGTTATCGTTGAAAATAAGGCTGTTGCAAGGGCGAAATTGCGCTTTACACAAACCTTTGCATTAAGCATTATGGCTGGAATATTTGTTGCCTTGGGCGCTCAATTTGCCACTTTTGTGACAAGCGACTCTACCCTGCATTTTGGATTAACCGCTCTTATTGCCGGTGTCGTATTTTCTCTCGGTCTCATACTGGTTGAAACTGCCGGCGCTGAACTTTTCACAGGCAACAACCTTAATATTTTAGGCTATCTCAGCAATCGTATCACCGCATGGGAATTGCTCAGGATATGGATTATTGTATACATAGGCAATTTTATAGGCAGCCTCTTGATGGTCTGCTGTATGTACAAAACACATCAATTTGAATTTTTTCACAATATGGTAGGCGCAAAGGCGCTGCTTATTGCCCATAAGAAGGTAAATCTATCTTTTACAGAAGCCCTGGCAAGGGGTGTGCTTTGCAATGCACTGGTATGCCTGAATGCCTGGTTGTGCTATAGCGGAAGAACTTTAGCAGACAAGATCATTTCCGTTATATTTCCCATAGGCGGTTTTGTTGCCAGCGGGTTTGAACACTGCGTTGCGAACATGTATTTTATTCCAATGGGTGTGGTTTTGAGAAAAAACCCTGCTGTAGTTGCTGCTGCGGAAAAAATGGCAGGGAAACCTTTAGACCTTTCACAACTTGCATGGAAGGGATTTTTTATAAATAATCTCATTCCCGTTACCCTTGGTAATTTTATAGGCGGTGTTATTTTGATTGGTACGGTATTCTGGTTTATTTACCTGCGACCGGACATCAGCTTCCTGTCTCTCAATATAAAATCTGATTTCCCCAAAAGGAATAAGCAATAACGCTAATTGGATACATTATGCTGAATAAAGATCAAAAAAGGGGGCTCACAATAGCCCTCTGTTTCACAAATCCGCTTGACAAAAAATTGAATACTCAATATACTTTTACTTAAATTACGTCCATGCGATGGAGTTCGCTTAACCGCTATAACATAGCTGATAACTCCTATTGAAGCCAGATACTTCGATAGGAGTTTTTTTATTGATAAAACCCCTGTCGAAGCCAACGGTTTTGACAGGGGGTTTTTTGTTATGCCTTATTTAGGTTTAGGAATTTCAATCCGACAATGTAGTGGCAAGGCGCGCCTTGCCACTACTCGATTAAAAGTCGCCGAAGGCTTAATTTAATGGAGGAACAGCCGTTTTATGTTGGAAGAATTTATAAAACACAAGACTGAAATACTCTCAGTC
>JACPHJ010000015.1 GCA_016188675.1 Planctomycetota bacterium | reverse complement strand
TTTAAAATATAGTGAATCTCAAAAGAAGATGTATGTAGTCTTTGCGGGACTCCTGGCAGGGGTGTCGTTCTGGTGTAAGGAAATTGGTATCTGCGCGATTCTGATTCTTCCGGTATTATTGGGCAGAAAAGGGTGTAAAAAAGAAGCCTGCATTGTTGCTGGAATTGGGTTTATTGTTGCAATAAGTTATATGCTATATAATTATTCAATAAACCCGGAGGCCTTTTTTAAAATGCTAAACCTACGCGATGAGCATCAAAGTACAGTCTTTGATATGGTGATTAAGTATATAAGAGAACCCAGAATTACGCTAAACTATGCCAATTTTGGAACGGGATATTGGTGGTGGTTATGGTTTGTAATGGTCTATTCAATGGGAAAACGAGATACTATAGTTCCCATAACAGTCTTTATCTTTCTCATGACCGTCTGTGCTCTATCTACGGATATCTATCCATTTGGATGGTTTCTTGTGCCCACATATCCGTTTATGGCAATTGCCGGAGGTTTATTTATGAGGGATTTCATTTCAAAACCCAATACGGCTAGGGCGCTTTTATTACTCTTGGTACTTATGGCAGTTCCGTTAAAAGAAATTCTCCCGGGAGATTTATATAAGTCGCCATGGTTGTACAGAGGTTATCTTGCAGTTGGTATTCTCCCTTTTTTGGCCTCTGATTTCCTAAGAAATCGGGTTACAGCCGTAATTGCAAGGGCAGCCAGTTATATTTATATTACTCTTTTCATCATGATGAATATTTATATTGTATACCACCTGCCCGATCTATACGATCCGCTGAAAAGATAAAATCATTAAAATAATGATTTTTAAAACCCTTTATGAGATTTCAACTCTTCTTTTATTCGTTGTTTTTTTGTCTCTATAGTTAAATATAAGGAAATCATCCGTGAACATCTGTATCCTAAGTATATGTTGGCTAAAGGAAAGTTGTGCTGCATGAATCGTTTATGGATAAAAAGTAATGTCTATCTGATAGTAATTATATTTTTGGCAATTATTTTAAGAGTAGTTCTCTTGAATGAAGTTCCCAACGGCTTTTATTCTGACGAGGCCTCTGTAGGTTATAACTCATATTCGATTCTGCAAACGGGAAGGGACGAACATGGGGAATTACTGCCCTTGTATTTCAAGGCATTTGGGGAATACAAAAATCCTATTTATATATATGCAGCCATTCCTCTAATAAAGATATTTGGTTTAAATGAATTTGCTGTTCGATTGACATCCGCTTTGTTCGGCACATTGACAGTGATCTTTACTTACTTTCTTGCCAAAGAGTTGTTTAGTAGACGGGTTGGCTTGTGGGCTGCCTTGTTTTTAGCTATATCTCCCTGGCATCTCCAGTTCAGCCGCATTGCTTTCGAGGCAATTTCACTGCCGTGCCTTTTTACCATCGGTTGCTATTTCTTATTGAAGGGTATGGGAAAAGGCAAATATCTATTTTACAGCGCTATCCTATTGGCTGTAACCTTTTATACATATGCTCCTGCCAAAGTTTTCGTGCCGCTTTTCCTGGCTGGCTATTTTGTCCTGAATTATCGTAATCTCGTTAAATTTAAACGAGAGCTATTTTTATCTTTAGCATTAGCATTTCTAATTTTAGTACCTCTTTTAATCTTCAGTGTTCATGGGCAAGGCCAGTTAAGATTTAATATAGTATCTATTTTTACAAAACACTCTTTGAACTTAACAAGGGATAATATTCTAAATGATAAATATTGGTCTACTTCTTTATTTAAAAGTTTGTCTGACCATAAATTCTTTTTGATTTTGTACTCCTTTTTTAGGAATTATTTTCTCCATATGTCACCAGATTTCTTATTTTTTAAAGGGGATATGAACACCAGGCACAGCATCGGTGCAATGGGTCAGCTCTTTCAGTTCGAAGGAATCCTTCTTATTACGGGCATCATATTTCTTGTCATGAGGGCGAGAAAAAAGCGTATGATACTATTGTGGTGGTTTCTCATATTTCCTGTAGCTTCCAGTCTCACATACGAAAGTGTTCCCCATGCCATAAGGTCAATTTGCGGATTGCCGGTTTTCCAGATAATTGCTGCCCTGGGTCTTGTGTCATCTATCAACTATGTCAGATATATAGACATAAATAAGCCAAAATATAAAATATGTATTAAGTATCTTGCAGCTTTATTTTCAATTTTGTTTTTAACGTTTGCTATCTACAATATAAGGTACTATTTTGTGAGATATTACAAGGTGTATCCGAAAGTATCCTATGGTGCGTGGAACTATGGCATGAAAGAGGTTATTCAAACTGCTGAGAATTTAAAAGGCATAGACACATATAGTTTTATGGGAATGGGAAGGAAGGATATATTTGTCCTGTACTATACGAAATATGATCCGGGAAAATGGCAAAAAAACAAGCATTTTGATAGATACCGATTTGATAATATCAGCAGGCTTACTAATAAAAAACAAGCATTGATCGTCAAAGCCAGTGAGTATCCACAATACCCTACTATCCAAACAATCTTCTTTCCTAATGGCAAGGCGGGTTATGAAATTAAAGAGTTTGAAGAAAAGAAGATAAATGTCGTCAGTCCTTCTGAGGTCAAACCCGAACTCATTGGTGGTTTAAAGGGGAGTTATTTCAATGGAAAGAATTTTGAAAACTGTATGCTTTGTAGAATAGACAAGATTATAGACTTTAACTGGCTACGAGGATCGCCATGTCCTGGGGTAAATATCGATAATTTCTCTATACGATGGGATGGATTAATAAAAATAGATGAGAACGAAGAATATAAATTTTATACTGTTAGCGATGACGGTATTAGATTAATGATAGATGGAGATACCATTATTGACAATTGGACCTCGCATCGTTCAACTGAAGACAACGCTGTAATTTCATTAGACAAAGGATGGCACAAAATCGCAATCGAATATAACGATATAGGTTTTGATGCAACAGTGAAACTATTATGGAGCGCTCCTTTAATAGAAAAACAGGTAATACCTTCGGATCATTTCAGTTTTTACGATCCACATGATTTTAATCTTAACTTTGATCCTAACTGAGCGATTCTTGATTTCTAAAAGAAGGAAAGAAATGGGATATCAAACATTATGCATTTATTGTAATTTATATTAACTCACCTCATATCTGCAAAAAGCAGAAAAAAACATCTCTATATTTATTCTATGCTCAATGTCGGGTGTATATTCCCATCTTCCGCCCAACAATTATTTGATTTAATAGTAGAAAGTTCAATCTATATAACTTCATTATCTTTTCGAGTATCAATTCAAAGGGCATACCAACGGGAGAGAGCATAAAGTGTTCTGCATTTACAATTTCAAAACCGGCTGTGTTGAACAATGATATTAGCTTTCTTAAAGTGATGAGTTCATGATGCTCTTCTTCTTTTAAATGACCTATATGCGTGGCAATCCCTTCCCAGAATGGGAGCGGGGTTGTCATTATTAGTATGCCATTTTTTCGCAGTACCCGAAAGGCTTCGCGGACTAATTGTATTGGTTCAGAGACGTGTTCAATAATTGCAGTGGCAATAACAACATCAAACGCATCATCTTTAATGGGTAAAACCAAGGCGTTTCCCTGTATTAAGTGAATTATTTTGCTCTCACAGCAAGCCATTAAATCCCTGGCATATTCAATGCCTGCACAGGTTGCATCGGGAAATGCATCTTTTAGGTTGCTCAGCATGAGACCATCCGCAGTCCCAATATCCAGGATCGACTGCGGTATTTCGGGATGAAAGGTCTGTATGCTCTTTAATACCTCAAACGTCCTTCGCTTTAATCTGTAAATATGCGACCTTTTTGACTGGCGTGCGATAGCATACTCTTTGTCCAAAACCCCTTTCATGGCTGCATTCCAAAGACCTTCAGGCCTGCCCTTGCCATCCGTTTAAATTCACCGATTGACCGCACGTGTATCAGTCTCTTCAAGATATATCTCGGTCTGGTGTAAAAACTCTTATAGGCATAAACAATTAATTCCTGAAGTTCCTCCCGTGTAAAGTTTTCTTCCCAGCACCTGGGCTGGAATCCTGGTACCGGATTTCTGGCAAATGCCCGCCAGAAATCTTCCTTTATAATGCCGTCTCTCAGCCCCATCTTGTATATTTCAGTGGCCGGAAAAGGCGTAAAAATAGTGATATGCACGAAATCCGGCTTTAAATCTTTTGCGAATGCAATCGTTTCCATAATTTCTTTTCGCGTCTCTTTTGGGCATCCAATCATAAAATACGCCAGAACTGATATGCCAGCCTCTTTTGTCTGTTTAAAAGTGGTTCTTACACGATCAATCGTAATGCCTTTATTTAATATCTTCAGTATTTCAGGATTACCCGATTCCACGCCATAATGAATGCGTTCACAGTTTGCTTCCTTTAGCTTTTCTAATAGATCACTATCAATATTATTTACCCGCGCCCGGATGTCAAAACCAATATGGAGTTTTCTTTTCTTTATTTCATTGCAAACATCAATTACCCGTTGCCTGTCTATCGTGAAGGTATCATCGTAGATCAGGAACTCGTTTATACCCAACTTTACACACTCTTCCATCTCGTCCACCACGTTCATTGCCGATCGTGCGCGAAAACTTTTGCCGAGATGCGGCCGGTCACAAAAAGTGCACCGATAAGGGCATCCGCGGCTTGTAAACATCGTGGTAATGGGACTCCGCCTTGCCATGAGCGAACTGTATTTATGGACGGGAGTCATGTGCCTTGCAGGAAATGGTAAGCTGTCCAGATTCTCGTTGAGTGGCCGACTTCCAGTATTAATAACCCTGCCATCTTCTTTAAAAACTAATCCGGGGATGTTCCTTAATCGCGAAAGATTATCAATATTTTCCACCAGTTCTTTAAATGTGACTTCCCCTTCGCCTAAGACAAGAAAATCTACCCCCGGGATATTAATAGTTTCTTCCGGATATATATGTACGTGGGGCCCCCCAAGCACTATCTTTATCTTCGGAAGCATAGATTTTATTAAATTAATAACCTTTATTACGTCTATAAGGGTAAAGGTCATAGCTGTTATACCAACAACATCAGGCAATTTTGCTTGAATCATTTCTTTTAAACGTTCATAGCCTAACTCCTCCGCCTGTGTATCCAATACCTCCACATGGAAGTTTGTATATTTCTCCAGATAACCGGCTACATATAATATTCCAAGAGGTGGATTATAGCCCCGCTCTTCCTCAATAATACTGGGATTATTGCCGAGCAGTTCGTTTTCAGAAGGCGGATTAATTAAGAGGATTTTCATTAGCGGTTTCTTTTATCTATAAGGTCGGCAATCATACCGATGGCTAAAATCTGTACGCCGGAGATAAAAAGGATGACGGTTGTAATGTCCATAACCTTTGGCGTGAATAAATAGCTGAGTACAAGGACTGCTATACTTGAGATGAAGAAAAGTGCGCTGATAGGGAGGAATATTTTTAAGGGATCAAAATACAAGACAGTCCGTATAATAAGCTGAATAAAGTTCATGGTGTCCCGAATGGGGCGTATCTTTGACCTTCCGGAGCGGATTTTATATTCTATGGGAATAAATTCAACAAGATAATTGTTTGTGAGCATGGCGAGTGTAATTGTCGTTGTAAATGAAAAACCGTCTGGCAGCAAATGAAGATATTTCAATACGATGTCTTTTTTCATTACCCGCAACCCGGAGTTTAGATCAGGAATTATTATCCCCGTCAAGTAGTTTGCGAGTTTATTGAGCACCCATTTTGCCGGTCTTCTTGACAGAGGCATATTGGAACTATTGCTGCGCCTTGCCCCGACGACCATATCGCTTTTTGGCAACTGTGCGATGAGTTTGGGAATATCCTGTATGGGATACGTTCCATCGGCATCTGAAATGACAAGGGTATTATATTTTGCATGCCGAATACCTGTCTTGATTGCAGCGCCGTAACCACGGTTTGAGGGGTGCTGGATCAAGATTACGTCATTGAAATTTTTTACCATTCCTGGCGTTCCATCGGTGGAACCATCATCCACGACAATAATTTCCCATCGGGGGCCGTGTTTTTCTTTTAATAAACGCAGCGATTCTATTACACGCCCGATTCCTTCATTTTCGTTATACGCAGGAATAATGATACTTACTTCTTCCATCCTATGTCATCCTTTTATATTTTCCATTGGTTGTAATTAAGAGAAGAAGCAAGTTTAATGTCCAATATATAAGATTAAAACGCAATAAGACTTGACTCGGAAATCCCCCTCACCTTAATCCTCTCCCACAAAGGGGAGAGGAAGTCTTTCCCTCCCTTGATGGGAGGGATGAAAGGAGAGTGGCATATTTTCATATTTCTTTGTGAATCTTTGACTCGTGTGCGTTTACTTTGAAATTATAATTTATACGTAAGACATTCTCAATCTTTTTTTAATCTCAGATTCCACACACGGATGTATAAGTCCATATAAAAAATATTATTGATTTTGATTATAATTAACTGTATACATATACATAAAATGCGGGAATTTCAATCAGATAGGGGGGTAGTTTATTAATTGCCTTACACTATCCGCAATGATAACAATTAAAAAAAATGAGCGAAGGGTCTTTTTTAGGAGTAAAAAAATGGGTGAAGTAAAAAACACAAACGCCGAGGGCCAACCTTCAAAGAAATCCTTAGCAGGACAAAAATCTCCCGCCAAAAAACCTCAGAAAGAACAACCGAAACCACCGGTCCAATCAAAATCTCCTGTTAGTGTGGGATCATCTTCGGCGCTTGTAACGCGAATTGATGAAATCGTAAAGGAAATAGAAAACATGCCCTTGAAATCTGTTGAAAAAAGAGAGCGTGAGAAGTTTCTTCAGTCATACGAAAGATTAATTTTTACGATGGTGCGTGAAATTAACAACGCACGGCAATAATTCGTGGTTCGTTATTGTCTGAATCATAAACGGACACGATGGCGCCTGATATTTCCAACCCACCCCTCAATCCCCTCCCAAGAGGGGAATTCTTTTATTACTCAACAGGGAGGAGAATAAGGGGCGGGCGCCACTCAGAAACAACGGTGGGCATTGCCCACCGAAAAAGAATGATTTATTGTAGGTTGGTGGTTATCTTCAACCGGAAAACCGGCATATCGTTAATCCCAACGGGTCGCGCAGGATGTGCCTTATCCTGTCTGGTTGTTCTTTTTGAGGTCCATTACGTGGTTGTGAAGGCAGGTTATTATTTTGTTTGCAGCATCAACTGCTGACATGCCGGTTGTATTTATTACGAAATCCGCCGCCCTGTCATAAAGCGGCCGTCTGTACTCTAAAAGATATTCAATTTCCTGGTATCCACCCTGACTCGTAAGGTTTGGTCGTCTTTGCTGTGTAGTCGAATCTTTATTGATTCGTTTGTGGATGGCATCAACGTCTGCGTCTAAAAGGACAATAATCCCACTTCTCCTGAGAGACCTTACATTTTCTTCCCGGAGAATTGCCCCCCCGCCTGTGGCTACAACTCTATTATCCAAACGACACAACTCTGCAATAATACGGGTTTCGATCTCCCGGAACAGCGCTTCTCCGCCTTCCGCAAAGATGGTTTTAATAGTCTTTCCCTCTTTTTGCTCTAAATACTCATCGGCGTCGATAAATTCCTTGCCGAGCCTGCGCGCAAGTATTCTGCCTATAGTGGTTTTGCCGGTGCCGCGAAAACCAATCAAGATGATATTCATGTTTGATAAAAGCTAACGAGGCAATGCCTCAGACCAATAAAACCATTTGGAACCACAGATTTCGCAGATTACACAGATTATGGATTATGAAACTCCACAGATTATTGGGATTTTTATCTGTGAAATCTGTGCAATCTGTGGTTTCAGTAATTCTTTTTAAAACTTGACTCATTTGTGATGATAGATCTTCTATTTGTTAATTTGCCACGGGCTATGCTTTCAATCGTTTCAACAGACGGCATCCGTCCGGTCCAGAGTTTAAACTGCGCCGCCGCCTGATGGACAAACATTGACAAGCCATTTACAATTATGCAACCTTGGCTCCCGGCGTCGTTCAATAATTTTGTTTCTATAGGATTGTAAATAGTATCGAAGACGGTCATGTTTGGTTTCAATTTATTCTTGCCGATGGGCGTTTCATTGATATTTGGAAACATACCCACAGGCGTGGCGTTAATCAATATATCCGTGTCGAATGCCTGTATGTCATCAAATTTCCTTGCAAGGCATCCTACGTCTCCGGCAAGTGATTGTGCTCGCTCATAATTTCTGTTAATAATCGTTATCTGCGCCTGACGCCCCTTTAATCCAAAGGCTATTGCGCGGGCTGCCCCTCCGGCGCCAACAATGGCAACTTTCTTCCCTTTTAAATACGCATTCCCCAAAGATTTTGCAGATGCCTGATTGACGCCTTCCAATACTTTTATAGCCGCCTCACAGTCGGTGTTAAAACCGGTCAATTGTCCATCCTTATTTACTATGGTGTTCACAGCCCCAATCTTCTCTGCAATCGGATCAATCGCATCCAGATGATTTACTACGGACTCTTTATGAGGAATTGTTACACTGTATCCTTTGACGTCCAATCCTCTAAACTCCCTTATAAATTCGCCTATATTGTCTACCTTGAAAGGGACATAAATGCTGTTTAAATTCATTTCCTTAAAAAGCGTATTATGAATGATGGGACTGATGCTATGAGAGACTGGATTCCCAATCAACCCGTAGATTGCCGATTGCTTATCCTGCCTTCTGGCCTGATAGGTGTTTAAAAGCTCGTGAATACTAATCTGACCCGGGGCAGATTCTTTTCCTGTACGGAGTGAAGCAAAGGTTAAATAACTGCCGAATCTTTTATACAAAATGCGGCTGATGATGCCTAATTCTCCCATACAAAATGAGATTGTGGGCATACGGGATTGCTGGAGGATGCTGTATATCCTGACATTGTCTGTGATGTTGTTGGCGTGAGTAACAATTTTTACGATGTCTGCACCACTCTGACTGAGTTTTTTGTGAATATCTGTTAAGTCTCCCGGCGTTTCGCGAAAATTATGGTATGAAACAATTAATTTTGTTTTACCAGTTGTAGGGACACGGCGCTCCGTGTCCCCACATAAATGCCGGACACTGTCGTGTTCGATATCCACATAATCGGCCTGCAACTGTATGGCGAGTTTTAAGAGCGCAATTCTATCTTCTTCGCTTCCGTCATACTTGCCGCCTTCCCGAACAGGCCTGTTTGTGACAATTACAGGTTTTGTACGCCTTTCTAACAGGCATTTCAAGTCTACGTTCTTGATGTAATCAGTGCGTAATTCGATTATATCCGCAAACTTTGATGCTTCTGCCATGTCATGAAGGGCATCCGCGAGGTTATTTGAAATGACGGGTATACAGATCATAGGATATTTCCAACTTCGGGTATTTTGTATCAGAGTTTGTTTGTGATTTCGATGCCTGGATTTCGAATAGCGGCTAAATGATTATCGCTATTTTGGGGTTACTTTATTGATGGCGTTCAAGTAAGCCTTTGCGCTGGCCTCAATAATGTCCGTGCTTACCGCACGTCCCCGAACTGATTGTCCGTTTACTTCTACGTTTACACTGACTTCACCCATGGCGTCTTTCCCGCCGGTGACAGCGCGAATGCTATAATCCTGCAACTTCCCTGAAATTCCGGTTGAGAGATCTATTGCCTTAAAAAGCGCATCAATAGGGCCGTCACCGGCCGTCGTATTATTCATTACACGGCCGTCTTGCAGTTTCAGTCTTACCCCTGCAGTAGGGACTACATTAGGCCCGCAACTGATACTGAGGCTTTCCAGATGAAAAATATCAGGCACGTCCATCTTTTCTACCCCTACGATAGCCTCTATGTCTTCATCAAAGACTTCTTTCTTTTTATCGGCAATATGTTTGAACTCTTCAAAAGCGCGTTCAAACTCTTCGTCAGACAATTCGTACCCTAGTTCCTTAATCCGTTCTTTGAAGGCATGCCGCCCTGACAACTTACCGAGTACAATCCTGGTTTTCTGTAATCCTACGTCTTCCGGCTTCATAATCTCGTATGTCGTTCGTTCTTTGAGTACGCCGTCCTGATGGACTCCGGATTGATGTGCAAATGCGTTCTCGCCGACAATGGCCTTATTTCTCTGCACCCGCAGCCCGGACAGGGTGCTTACCAGCCTGCTTGTAGCAATCAACTCTTTTGTAACAATACGGGTGGAATAATGGTAAAAGTCCCGTCGTGTTTTTAGAGCCATAACTATTTCTTCCAGCGCCGCATTCCCTGCACGTTCTCCGATTCCATTTATGGTGCATTCCACCTGTTGAGCGCCGGCCTTCACGGCGGCAAGTGAATTCGCCACGGCTAGCCCAAGGTCGTTATGGCAGTGGACGCTGATCACAGCCTTCCCGATGTTTTTCACGTTTTCTTTCAATCCCCGGATAATGGAGGCATAGTGGTCCGGCACCGCATATCCTACCGTGTCGGGGATGTTAACGGTCTTTGCGCCGGCGTCAATAACGGCTTCTACGACCTGGATGAGAAAATCCAGTTCCGTCCGTGAGGCGTCTTCCGGTGAAAACTCAACATCGTCCACGTACTTTAATGCATGCCTGACGCCCTTAACGGCAAGATTGATAATTTCCTCCTTTGCCTTGAGGAGTTTGTATTTCCGGTGAATCTCCGAGGTGGCCAGAAAGACGTGTATTCTGGGTCTTTCCGCCTTTTCAAGCGCCCTGGCTGCGCTGTCAATATCCTTCTCAACTGCTCGGGCAAGACCTGCCACTGAAACCCCGCGAATCTCACGGGCAATCCTGCTGACCGATTCGAAATCTCCGGGCGAGGACACGGGGAATCCCGCTTCTATAACGTCCACATTTAGCAGCGCCAGTTGCCTGGCAATGTTTACTTTTTCATTAATATCCAGGCTTGCGCCCGGTGATTGCTCGCCGTCCCGAAGGGTGGTATCAAAAATAATTATGTTGTTTGTCATGAAAATATTCTCTGTATTTAATTCCAAAAGGGTATTTACAGAACAAATTTTACTACACACCTTAACCACATTCAATAACTATTTGACAATAGGTTGCTACTTTGATAGATTGAATCCGTAAATCAGTTTGTTGATGGGTGCGCTCCGCTTTATCCATTGGGGAACTAACATTATTGCCGGGACCACTTCGCTTGACCCTTTATGGCTTTTATTTTTTACCCACCCCTAAATCCCCTCCCAAGAGGGGACTTTTCCCCGATCAGAGTCGAGGACAGGTTTATTCCCCTCTCGGGAGGGGCAAGGGGTGTGTTCTTAACAGGACAATTTCAACCACAACTTTAAAATTCCATACATGAACATTAGAAAATTATATTGGATATTTGTATTACTGATCATTGTCCCAGTCGCATGCCGGTCTCCTTACTATGCAAAGGCGGAAAAGAAACCGAAAAGGGGGTATCTGGATTCGATTTCAGATAAGATTACGGGCGCAGCCACACCGGAACAACATAAGACACAAGGCATTTCTTACTTAAAAAAAGGGATGACAGAAGAGGCCTTGGAGGAATTGAAACAGGCGTCCGCAGGATTGAAAGAGGATGGAGAACTTCGCCACTATCTGGGAAAGGCATATTATGAAAATGACAAGTATGGTGAAGCCATTACAGAGTTGCTTGCCGCCGTATCTTATTATAAGGCAAACCAAACTAAAGAAAAGGCCGATGTTTACAATGACCTCGGTTTGGCCTACAAACAAAAAAATTCATTCACGGAAGCGCTCTCTGCATTTAAGGAGAGCCTTGTGCTAAACCCGTCAATGCCGGACACAAACTATAATCTTGGTCTCCTCTATTATGAAAAAGACATGCTTGATGAGTGCATTGCTTCATTAAAAAAGGCGAACAAACTTGACCCTGACTCAACGGATACCCACTTTATGCTGGGATTGGCATATTACAAAAAGAAGTTATTTGACAAGGCTATTAATGAGTTAAAAAAAACGCTTGAGTTGAATCCCAAAGATGCGGAGGCACACAATTATCTGGGTGCATTATATTTCGAAGAGGGCGCTTTGGGAAAGTCAATCAACGAGCATAAATCCGCCGTTCAGTTGGACAAAAATTATCCTGAGGCTTTTAACAACCTCGGAATTGCCCTATACGCAAAGGGTGAGCTCGAAGAAGCTGCCGACGCCTTTAAAAAAGCCCTCGAATTAGAACCCGATCTTGCGGAAGCGCACTACAATCTTGGGCTGATATATAGTGAAGAAGGCAATCCTGAAAATGCCGTAACATCTCTGGAACAGGCAATAAAGCTTAACCCGAAAATTGCAGAGGCACACTTTACGCTGGGCGAGGTTTATACGGAAAAGGATATGCCGGAAGAGGCGTTGTCTGAATACAAAAAGGCTATAGATGTCAAACCCACGTATGCAGAGGCATATTATAATTACGGGGAAATCTTTGCGGCAGAAGGAGAGCATGACAAATCCATCGCCGCCTGGAAAAAGACTATCGAACTAAACCCGAAAAATACAGATGCATATTTTAACCTGGGGATAGCATACTACAATCAGGATAAGCTCGACAAGGCCATTTCTATGTGGACCAAAGTTGTTGAAATCAATCCAAATGACCACGATGCCCTCACCAGCCTTGCAGACGCCTATGATGTAAAAGGTTTATTAGACAAGGCCATACATACGTGGGAAAAGATTACGGAAGTTTACCCCAACGATGCGGAAGTGTATTATAAATTAGGTAATGCCTACGCAAAGAAAAACATGTACACCACAGCCATCCCCCAATGGGAAAAAGCAGTAGGAATCGACCCGGTACTTGTGAATGCATATTATAACCTTGGGCTTGTTTACCAAAAGATTGGCAAGCTTGACGAGGCTATTGATGCATATAAAAAAGTTTTAGACATAAATGCGGACGATGTTGGCGCCCATAAAAATCTGGGATTACTTTATCAGGAAAAGGGTCTGCACGTCGAGGCGGAATCAGAATTTGCTATTTACCAGAAACTGGAATCAAGCCAAACCGCAGAGAAACAAGAGTAAAATGAGTTGAAAATTATTGTATCCTCAGCGAAACAGGCGGTGATGCGATGCCGGAAGAAAAACCATGGTTAATGTCCCGGAGACTCCTGCTGAAGGCGATCGGGGGAGGGGCTGCCTGGCTGAGTCTGAACAAATTAGCCACTGCATGGGCACAGGTCTCCAGCCAGGCTGTTGAGCCGTTACCTGGCTTTACCGGGCCTGAGGCAAACCCTTATTGGGGATCGGTGGGCCCATTTGTCGTTTATCCCCAAAAACTTCCATTGATCCAGCTTACTGACCGGCCAATCCAGCTTGAAACGCCCCGTCATTACTTTCTTACTCCTTTTACGCCCAATGCGGCATTTTACGTGCGATGGCATCTCGATGAAATTCCGAACGCCGTTAGCCTTTCAGATTGGCGTCTTCTTCTGGAAGGGAACGTTGAAAAGAATCTGGCATTATCAATGTCTGATCTGATGAGTCAGTTCAAACCGGTCTCCATAGCCGCAGTTAACCAGTGTTCCGGTAACAGCCGCAGTCGTTTCCAGCCGAGGGTGCCTGGCGGCCAATGGGGAAACGGAGCTATGGGTAATGCCGTCTTTACCGGGGTGCGTCTTAAGGATTTGTTGGAATCTGCCGGAGTAAGGCCGGGTTCTTCTCAGGTACAATTTGAGGGGTTGGACCGGGGTAGAGGACCGCAGGGCAAGGGTTCACATAGCTATTTAAAGTCCTTGGGCATGAGTGATCCTGTCATCGGTGAAACCATTGTAGCATATGAGATGAATGGTGAGCCGCTGCCCATGCTTAACGGATTTCCGGTGCGGCTGGTGGTTCCGGGCAGGTTTGCGACTTACTGGACTAAGGCATTGACCTGGATACGTGTGTTGACAGAGCCTGACTCCAATTACTGGATGTCGAAGGCATATTGCGTTCCCAATACTGCACGCGGTAACACCACGCCAAAAGACGTCAATGAAGGAAAGATCGAAATGATACCAATTGGGACGATGCCCGTGCGATCATTTATTGTTGCCCCTGATGGATCGGGCAAAATTCTTGAAGAAATGCCGGTAACGGTGAGAGGCATTGCCTTCAGCGGCTATGGGAGTGTAGTCAGAGTGGAGTTTTCATGGGACGGCGGCAAGTTTTGGAACAAGGCCGAACTCGGAGAGAACTACGGCCAATATTCCTTCCGAACCTGGCAGACTACCTGGATTCCAAAGCGTACGGGCAAGTACATACTTGCCGTACGGGCAACCGATGAAGGAGGCAATGTGCAACCAGATGAAGGAGTCTGGAACCCCGGCGGGTATTTGTGGAACAAGATTGAGCGTCAGGAAGTAATTGTTGGCGCAGCGAAGTAGTATCTTCCAACAATAATTTTGACATTTTTAGAAAAAATATGAGTGGAAAAATCCGAATACCAAAATACGAAACTCGAAACAAATCCAAAATTCAAACGTTCGATTGACTCAAACATTTTGTAAACCGAGTTTTTTCTTTTAAATCTGTTTCGAATTTCGTGCTTCGGATTTTGTCTTCTCCGACTTGTTCGGGTCAGGAGGTGAAATGGGAAAGGCGATTTATATTATAATAGGGCTTCTTCTGGTCGCATTAAGTGGAAGTGCTCCCGCCGAAAATGAAATTCCCGGTCTGATTCGCAGCGGCCAGTACATTGAGGGGACACTTGGCAGTGTTATTCAACCAGGTCAGGTACAGCAGACGTCCGATGGTGTATACAGTGTGGGGGCATACCCTCTTTATACTTCAGAGCTTGCTCAGGGCGAAGGTCGTGAGGTTGTCCGGATATTTTGCAGATTCTGTCACAGCACCACGTACATTACCATGCAGCCGCCGCTGCCGGCCGCTGCATGGGAAGGCGTGGTTAACAAGATGATCAATACGTACGGAGCTCCAATTTCTGAGGATTCAGCGAAACAAATCACTTCCTACTTGCGGGCGCACTTTACACAAACAGCCCGCAAGCCCTGAAAGTGTGGCATAAACATTTTTTTATTTTGTTATGCTTGCCTCTTCCACGATTACGTTATACTTGTAACCGCTCCCAAAGTCCTTGTCTTTGTATAAAATACCATTTGCCGTTACGACGTCGCCGACATTGGAAATGTCCTGAGTTGTTACCACCAGGTCGTTGCTGCCATCCTTGGCGTTTCCGCTTCCGTCCTGTATGTGCAGCCAGTTTTTTCCCATGATGCCGGCAGATACCTTAACAACCTTGCCTTTGACGGCAACATTTTTCTTGTCAAGTTCCGTTCTTTTTTCAAAGAGTTCTGCCACCGTGTATGCATTCGGCGAAGTTGCCTTTTCCACCTTTATTTTCTCACCGGAAGGGGCTTCTGCACCCTTACTGACCATAGAGCCGCCGTGGGCACTCATTTTATCAGATGCCCCATGTGCCCCATGTTGTGATGACGGCCCGGTAGTGAAAACAATCTTATCAAACGTCCGGTTAAGTGTCTTGCTTGTGAAATTGATCATTTCATAACCCGGAGGCAGAGAAATATCATCCCCAACGGCCACTTTCGTTTCCGGTATCGCTACCCAGGTCTTTTTGCCGTCCTTATCGATGCAGATGTACGTATAACCACCGCTATTCATCGTTTCGGATATTTTACCAGAGATAGAAGAAGTATCAGGGGGAGGGACATCTTGCTTGGCCTTCATATAGATATCCGCCTTTGGCGCTTCGGCTGGTTTTCCGGCATATGTGCTGTTTACAGAAACAAATGCTAATAAACTTAAATTCAAGGCAAACAACATCGAAAACTTTCTCATTTCTCAACTCCTTTGTATTATTTATTGAAATATATTCAGTTAAAATTAATAATATAAAAGCATACTTATTTTATCCCGATAAAACAAGCATTTTATATAGTCAATCATGATTTCCGGAAATTTGCAAAATTTGCTTTTTGTGGTATAATAACAATGGAGTTGGGGGAGTGTGTTTGGGGTTAAACGTTCCCCTTGGGTGTAAGGTATGAGTTAAGAACACCTTGAAATAAGTAGTATAAGAAGTATCGACCGCCCCCAACTCCACAGGTTCTTTGAAAATATCAGTAGCGACATAAAGCCACACGTAGCAAAAATAAACAAATATATAAAGTGCGTTGGTCTTTACTCGCTACTGTTGATTATATAAACTTCCTTAAAAATTATTTAACAAAGGAGGCGATGTAAGGATATGAGGGAGTTTGGGAAATAGCCTAATATATCACACACCATATGATGTATTGGGCTATTTTAGTTTTTACTCCTGGATACAAATCGTGTATCATTTTTTGATGTTTTGATTTGCGATTCTTACTGGTTAATTGAAGCATTACTTACATTAGATGAGGTTTTTTCATGTCTAATACTACCCTTATATCAGTTTCAGAGTTGGTTAGTCACATTACCAGTCCGAATTGGGTTATCATTGATTGCCGTTTTTCGCTGGATGATGCAGGTCGTGGCCGTAGAGATTACCTTCAATCTCATATTCCCGGTGCAGTCTATGCCCATTTAAATGAAAATTTATCCGGCCAAATCATTCCTGGGAAAACTGGCCGCCATCCTTTACCTCAACCGGAAAAATTTGTCAATGCCCTGTCAAACTGGGGCATAGATGATGATGTGCAAGTTATCGCCTATGACGACAAGGGTGGTGCAATGGCAGCCGCCCGATTATGGTGGTTGTTGCGCTGGGTTGGGCATGATGCTGTTGCCGTATTGAATGGTGGATGGCAACAATGGCTGAATAATGGTTGTCCGATAACAAACAAGGCGGAGACAAGAGAGCCAAGGGTGTTTACTTCAAGAATGAGAAATGATTTACTGTATATTGCCTCTGATGTCCTGGATATCTTGAATGATCCGAACTATCGATTACTTGACTCTCGCAGTGCTGACCGATATCGTGGTGAGAATGAGACGATTGATCCAGTAGCCGGTCATATTGCAGGCGCTCTGTCAGCCCCATTCGCCGGTAATCTCAGGTCGGATGGACTTTTTCTTTCTCAGGGGGAATTGAAGGCTCGTTTTCAGAAACTGCTTGGCGATGTATCAACAAAACGCGCAGTTTTTTACTGCGGTTCTGGTGTTACTGCTGCACACAACCTGCTTGCTGTGGCTTATGCAGGTTTGGGAGACGCCTGTTTGTATGCAGGTTCGTGGAGCGAGTGGATCGCCATCCATGACCGCCCGATTGCAAGAGGTTCAGACTGATGAACAAATGTTATCCTAAACTGCTCTCCTGAAGTAAACATTACAATATCAAATTGTTTTAAAAAGAGACAAAATTTAAATTGAATAACCTTGTTATCAAAGACCGAAGATGAACCTCATATGAAAAAAAAGCTTCTGCATAGCCTCGGCCCCGTATTCGGTGTCCTACTCTTTGCCGGCGCCCTTTGGGTACTCCACTATGAACTTAAAGAGTATCATTATCACGATGTAATTCATCAATTGCAGGTACTCCCGGCTCACCGGATTCTTCTCGCCCTTCTGTTTACGGTACTTGGTTATCTCGTCCTGATAGGGTATGATTTCATTGCCCTTCGTTATATGAATCATCCGATTGGTTACGGTAAAATTGCTACTGCAGGCTTTATCGGCTATGCCTTTAGCAACAACATAGGAATTTCCATGCTTGCTGCGATTCGCTACCGATTATACTCTTCCTGGGGGCTTTCGACGGTAGATATCACGAAGGTCGTTGCATTCTGTGGTCTTGCTTTTTGGCTGGGTATCTTTTTCATAGGCGGCGTGATTTTCCTGATCGAACCGATAGAGATACCCACCTCGATCCACCTGCGCTTTGCATCCTTAACCACTATTGGGATACTATTTCTCTCTTTTATCGGGGTATACCTGTTGTTCAGTATCTTAAGAAGGAGGCCTATAAAGATATGGAAATGGGAGTTATCTATTCCCTCCATAAAGTTCTCTCTTTCTTTAATTGGGATTGCTTGTATGGATTTAATCCTGAATGGGAGCGTACTGTATGTCCTGCTCCCTTCGACGGCATCCTTGTCCTACTTCAAGCTTATCGGTATCTTTGCACTATCACAGATAGCCGGATTAATAAGCCAGGTCCCAGGCGGGCTAGGAATCATCGAAACAGTTGTCGTCCTTTTGCTTTCAAGCACTCTGCCTGCTTCTGCCGTGCTTGGCACTATGTTAGCCTTCAGGGGTATTTATTATCTGCTGCCTATGTGTGTGGCGGCTGTGCTGCTTGGCGTGCACGAATTCCTCCAGAGAAAAGAAATATTCAAAATGTTTGCCCGCATCTTTGGACAATGGGTGCCGGAAATTATACCGACGGTACTCTCCTTTACCACTTTTATTGGTGGTACAATTCTCCTCTTTTCCGGCGCAACTCCTGCAGAAAAAGTTCGTTTGACGTGGCTCGTTGATTTCATTCCACTCCCTGTTATGGAGATATCACATTTTTTGGGAAGTCTTGCCGGCATATTGCTCATAATATTAGCCTGGGGTCTGCAGCGCAGGCTCAATGCTGCCTATCCTCTCACTGTAGCGCTTCTCGGCGCGGGTATTGTCTTCTCCATGCTCAAGGGGTTAGATTACGAGGAAGCGGGTATTTTAACAATAATGCTTGGTGCGCTTTTGCCTTCCCGCCAACATTTCTATCGAAAGACATCTCTTATCAACGAACCATTCACTCCCGGCTGGATTGCCGCTATTGTCCTTGTCATGATTTGCTCGATATGGCTGGGGCTTTTCTCATACAAACACGTTGAGTATTCTGGCGAGTTATGGTGGCACTTCAGTTTTTCAGGGGATGCGCCCAGATTTCTCCGTGCTACCGTGGGCACCGGTGTCGTGGCGCTCTTCATTGCCATATCAAGACTTCTACGTCCTTTCCGGCCAAAATCGGTAATTCCGGAGATTACCGATTTAGATGCAGTCCGTGCTATTGTGAAGAGATCAAGGAAGACGTATGCAAATTTTGCACTGCTGGGGGATAAATCATTTCTGTTTAACGAGAACAGAAACGCATTCATTATGTACGCCGTCAATGGAAGAACCTGGGTGGCGGTGAGCGACCCGGTTGGGCCGGAAAAAGAGATGACAGAACTTGTCTGGAAGTTTCATGAGATGTGCGACCGTCATGGCGGGTGGACGGTCTTTTATGAGATAGGCAGGAAGAATCTCCATATTTATCTCGACATTGGATTAACGTTGCTCAAGCTGGGAGAAGAGGGGCGCGTTCCCCTTCCAACATTTTCACTTGAAGGAATCGCCAGGAAGGGATTGCGTCATACCCGCAACCGGCTTGAGAAAGAGGGTTGTTCTTTTGAGATAATTCCCCTTGATGAAGTTCCCTCGCTGTTGCCGGAATTCAAGACAATATCCGACGCATGGCTGACGGAAAAAAAGATTTTGGAAAAGGGGTTCTGTACCGGGTTTTTTGATACGGAATACCTGAAGAATTTTCCTGCCGGAATAGTGAGAAAGAATGGCAAGATCATTGCTTTTGTAAATATCTGGCTTGGCGCTGAGAAGGAGGAACTATCTCTAGACCTTATGCGGTATCTCCCTGAGTCTCCGCGTAGCGTCATGGAGTATTTGTTTCTCCAGCTTATGTTGTGGGGAAAACAGGAGGGATATCAGTGGTTCAATTTGGGGATGTCGCCTTTCTCTGGACTTGAGAACCATGTGCTTGCACCGCTCTGGAACAGGCTTGGGGCTTTAGTTTACCGGCATGGTGAACATTTTTTCAACTTCCAGGGTTTGCGGCAGTACAAGGAGAAATTCGATCCCGAATGGGAGCCAATATACCTGGCATCGCCTGGTGGCTTGGCATTGCCACGCATTCTTACCAACATCGCATTACTTATTTCCAAAAGCCCTAAAGGGGTTAGTGTAAAATGAACCGCACTGGCGTTAACAGGAAACGGTCTCTGAAAATTCTCCTTTATTCTCTCATTCCCCTATAGGGAGCATCTCATTTAAAGGGAAAGTCATTATCGAAGTCTGTCTAATTAATAACCTTGATAAAGACTTTTTGTTTCAGGCTGTTGATATATTGTCTTTTTAATCTGGAAGTTTCTTCCCGAAACAGTTTTTTGTAAATATCATCCTGCACTTCTTCGAATTCCTGTATCTTTTCTGGTTTAATAAGTTCTACTTTGAAAATATGATACCCGACAGGCGATTCGACAATTTTACTGCATGTGTTGTCCTTTAAACTGTAAACCACGTCCCGAAGGTCTTTTCTCAATTCGTTAACCTCCTCAAAGCTGCACAGGCCGCCGTTCTCGGTATTGGGGCCGTCTGAACATTGTTTGGCCACGGACGAAAAATCCTCGCCTTTTTCAATGCGTTTCATGATTTTTTGCGTTATTGAAAGCGTTTCTTCTTTATTGTTGTTATGAGCAGAAAACTTGACCATGAGATGCCGCAGTTTTACCTCTTTTTTCTGGCGAAATTCGTCAATATTCTCGCAATAATAGCGTCTCAGCAATTTAGGCTGGACATTCACCCTGTCGTGGACGTTTTCCTTCACGATCTTATCTATCATGATATCTTCTTTTAGTTCGTTCTTTTTTTCGATAGGATTTATTCCCTGGGCTTCGGCAATTTCGTAATACTTTGATAAAGAACCCACGTTCTTAACCGCACCTTTTACGAATGAATTCAGGTCTTTATCCACTTCTTTCATCATCGCCTCATTTGTACCGAACAACTTATTCGCCTCTTTAATCAGTACCTTCCTGTTAATGATTTCTTCCAGAGTATCCTTTAATATCTGGTCTATTTTGTTCATCAACTCCGCGTCTCCGTAACGATTCTGGGCTTCTTTGATGGCTATGGCGGCGCGTTTTACAACGTCTTCCTGAGTGATAATTTCGTCATCCACAATGGCCTTGATAGAGTTGATGCTGTTTTTGTTATAATCGCTCACGGCCCCGTACGAAAGGGTGGAGGCGATAATGATAACGAATATTGGCAATAAATTATATTTTATAAATATTTTCAATGTCTGTCCTCTATCTTATTTTAATTGAATTTCTGAGAAAATCCAGTAAATCCTCCGGCTGCATTTCTTTTTTAGGCAGTCTTAAATGTAAGGTGTCCTCGTTAATAACCCGTATGTGTCTTTTCAGGTTATACAAACTCGTTTCGGCTCTTTTTAAATCTGCTACCTGTATGATCACGATACTGTCAACCCAAACCATGGAGCGAATTTTTGATTTTTGTGCAATAATCCTCATTTCACTCTCAGAGAGCAGGTTTTTTACTGGCAGAGGGATATCGCCAAACCTATCTGTTATTTCTCCGGCAATATTTCTCACCTCCTCAAAGGTGGTGGAACGATTCAATCTGCGGTAAATATCCATTTTTAAAGAATCTTCCGGTATATAGTTTTTGGGGATAAACGATTCCAGATTGAGATCAATGGAAACATCCATCGTTTCTTCTATAGGCTCGTGCCTTGCTTTTCGTACTGCTAATTCCAGCAAGCGACAGTACATTTCATAACCAACGGATGCAATATGGCCATGCTGTTCCGTCCCCAGGAGATTCCCGGCGCCACGGATTTCCAAGTCCCGCATGGCAATCTTGAATCCCGCGCCCAGTTCTGCAAATTCCTCAATTGCCTTTACCCGCTTTTCGGCCTCCGGCGTGATAGGGCGATCGTTTGGCAATATGATATAGGCGTAGGCGCGATGTTTGTACCGGCCTACTCTTCCGCGCAACTGGTGCAAATCCGCAAGGCCAAAGGTGTCGGCGCAGTTGATAAATATCGTATTGACATTTGGAATATCTAAACCTGATTCGATAATCGTCGTAGATACCAGGATATCGGCCTGTCCATCCACAAAAGAGCGCATCCTGTGTTCCATGAGTTTTTCGTCCATCTGTCCGTGAACGGTCATAATCCTTGCCTCCGGCACGATTTCAGATAAGTTTTTAGCGACACGCTCGATATTGTATACCCGGTTGTGAACAAAGTAGACCTGCCCGTCGCGATTGAGTTCCAGCTTGATGGCCTGGCGAATCCGTTCAGGGTCGTACCGGATGATTTGCGTATGGATGGCCTGCCTGCCCAAAGGGGGCGTATTCAGCGAAGAAATATCTTTAATGCCCATGAGTGACATGTGAAGCGTTCTGGGAATTGGTGTGGCGGTCAGTGTGAGCACGTCCACCATCTGCCGGAATTTTTTGAGGCGTTCTTTATGCTCTACTCCGAACCGCTGCTCTTCGTCAATGATGACGAGGCCAAGGTCTTTAAAATAAACATCTTTTTGTAAAAGCCGGTGGGTGCCGATCAGTATGTCGACAAGGCCCGAAGATGTCCTTTCCAAAGCCTCCTTTTGCTCCTTACGCGATTTAAAACGGCTTAATACATCAATTTTTACAGGGTAGTCGGCCATGCGTTCTGAAAAGGTTGTGAAATGTTGTTGCGCGAGAATGGTTGTTGGCACCAATACAGCCACCTGTTTCCCGAACATGACGGACTTAAATGCCGCCCGCATGGCGATCTCAGTTTTCCCGTATCCCACATCGCCGCAGATGAGCCGATCCATGGGCATTTTTGATTCCATGTCGTTTTTTATGTCTTTGATAATCTGCATCTGGTCAGGGGTTTCATCGTAGATAAATTCCGCTTCGAACTCCCTTTGCCAATCAGTATCTTTCGGATAAATAATCCCTTCTTTCGCATTCCGTAATGCCTGTATATGCAGCAGATCGCTGGCAATATCGGTAACGGCATTTTCCGCCCGTTTTTTTCTGATCTCCCAATACTTGGAACCGA
>JACPHJ010000168.1 GCA_016188675.1 Planctomycetota bacterium | reverse complement strand
TCTTGAGCATCTACCAGCGAAATTACCGGGATTTCCGGTGGAATACAAAAGGTAAAACCGGGTAAAAATATGCGAATATCTCTGGAAGATGAGTTAGGAAGAGTAGAAAAGCAACTTATTGAGTATGCCCTTCAAACGGTTGTTTGTGTGAAATCAAAAACCGCAAAACTCCTCGGGACAACACGGAGTGTTATTCATTATAAGATGCAAAAGAGCATAACCCTGATTTTAGCGGCCTGTTTTTAATCAAATGGTACTGGTATTGGCAAAGATCTGCAAAGATGTCGATTTCGTAATGTGATTGAAGACCCTGAAATTCCATATAGAGAAGGGATCATAATTGAAAGTCCTGCTCATTCAACCCCCGTTTAGTAGGGCCATGTTTGGAATTGGACATCTTGAGCCTTTGGGATTAGAGATTATTGCTACTAATCTTAAACCCAAACATGATGTAGCATTTCTTGATATGCCAATAGACCAGAATTTGCATGCAACACTTGAGAAAATCAGGCCAGATATTGTTGGTATTACAGCATTAACGGTTCAGGCATCAACAGCCAAACAGGTGGCTCAAGAAGTGAAAAAGTACGATCCGAACATCTTTACTGTCATTGGCGGGCACCATGCCTCAATGATTCCTGAGGATTTTAACATTCCGGATATTAATGCAATAGTCTTAAATCATGGATATATCAGTTTCCCTGCGCTTGTTGAAGCTTTAAAAGAAGGTAGTGATCTTAGAAAAGTGCCTGGTCTGGCACTTACTGGTGAGTCTGGCCTGTATTTTAACCATCAGCAACACATAAGCACTATTGAAGACATGCCGTTACCAGATCGCAGTATCACTCAAAAGTATCGAAATAGATATCATATTTTTAAGGAAGGTCCCTATGCGCTTATTTCTTCAGCTATTGGTTGTCCGTACAAATGTACCTTTTGTGCTTGCTGGAAAGTTGCAGATGCTAAATATTTTACCAGGAGACCTGTATCTGTTGTTGATGAGATTGCCTCTGTTGATGAAACAAGGGTTATGTTTGCGGATGACAATACCTTTCAGGATGTCAAACGCGCAGTGAAAATTTGTGATCTGATAAAGGGACGTGGCATTCGAAAGAAATATATTATTTATGCCCGAAGTGACACCATTGCAAAGTATCCAGAACTTGTCGAAATGTGGGGAGAAATCGGGCTGTGTCAGATAGTCATAGGGATAGAGGTAATAAGCGATGAAGACCTGAAGAAATTTAAAAAACAGAACACCCTTGAGAACAACGAAAAGACGATTGAAATTCTTAAAAAAAACGGTGTATCAAACATTGCTCATTTCTTGATCAGGCAGGAATTTGATACCAAGGACTTCAATGAATTATGGAGGTACGTGGACGATCATGATATGTGGACGCCATTATTTCCTATACTTACACCTCTTCCTGGTACAGAGCTTTGGGAAAAAGATAAGTACCGTTTGCTTACTGATACATTTGACCTATTCGATTTGTTCCATACCGTGCTTCCAACCAAGTTGCCTCTGAAGCAATTTCTTTCAGAAGTAGAGCGATTATATTTACGGAATTTTTCACTCTGGCGATATACAAAAAAACGTTTGTGGCAATTATTGCAGATAATAAAAGGGAGAAAGCTTGGAAAGGAGACGAGGGAAATAACACCAATAGTAAAGCTTCTTGTTTTTAATATAATGTTTAGATTAGCGTTTAAAAGGACGCGGAGAGATCATTTCGTTTACTTGAAAAAACCTTAGAAAAAACATCAATATCCTGTTTATAATGAATTATATGCACGAAAAAATGCCATGTACCCAACCAACTTAACGTGGCTGTGCAGAAAGTGTTTTGCTAGTTCATCCTTTAGGTCTCCCAAATCATCTTCGAGGTTTGATAACAGCTTGTGTGCATTCAACCACTTTAATGCCCGTTGAGTAAGCCAATTCTTCTTAATACCCTTTGCCAGTACAGTACAACCGAAGAGTACGCCACCAGGATTCATAAAGTGCCTTCAGATGGTCAAAAGAGACTCCTTTGGTTTTTATTGTTCCAGACAGACAGTGAAGTAAGGCAGTTAAGCCTATCGAGTCGAACTTTGTGCCTTCTATCGCAATGGGTTCCAAAACATTCAGTTTTTTATCTATTTTAAGGAGTATCGACATATTAAAACTATAGGGAATAAAACAGTTAATTATTGATTGAATAAATACTTAATACTTCTTTGCTACTGTTTAATGTATCCCCTTTATTTAATACACAACAAGAATTAATGCGTTGTAAATTATCGTAATATTTTATACCTTTCCATGAGAAATTTCAGATATGTTTTAAAACCGATAATTAAAATTTATGAGCCCTATATGATTAAAGGTGTCGTAGTCTCCATCTATGGGGCCCAGGACAGCATCTCCCACGGAGTTATTGACCTTTCTGTTTTCGTAAAATACGGCTCCGTAAGCAAGGTCTATCCACGTATTCAATTTTTTTCCCCAACGATAACCAATGCCCGTAGTTACTGCATGCCGGCTGCTCTGAGCAATCGCCGGTTCAAATGTATCGCTCGGAACAGGTGATTCGTGAAAGAAATAACCGCCTCGTAATTTAATGGCTTCATTTAACGCATATTCACCTCCGAGAGCGAATCCCAGGGTATTATCCCACTTTCGAACATTTTCATTCGCTCCCTCAAGCAGGAAATTGGTTGATTCATAACTAAATTCCAGAACATCAAATCGCGACCAGTTGGTCCACTGAATATCTGCTTCTATACTCCAACGGTCCCCGTGTCTATATGCATAACCAAACGTAAGCATTTCCGGTAATGTGGCATTTGTTTTGGTGCGTGTAGAAAATGAATCGGAGCCAAAAACTTCTGCTGTTGGACCGCTGAGATTAGACAGTTTCATCTTGCCTTCAAGGTCTATATCTGCCTTACTGCGGAATGAAATACCTACACTATGGCGCTGGGTAATGGTCCAGAGAATTCCTGTATTGT
>JACPHJ010000163.1 GCA_016188675.1 Planctomycetota bacterium | reverse complement strand
CACCACTTACATAGATAGAACTAATAGTCCGTAGGTCCTCCAAAAAGCGATCGATCCTGCTATAGCGGGTTGCAGGTTACAAGGAACCGCTAGCTCCCCATCTAGCACGGCCAATTTTAACAAACTGGCGGAGAGGGCGGGAGTCGAACCCGCGATACCGATTTTGTCGGTATACGCGCTTTCCAAGCGCGCTCATTCGGCCTCTCTGACACCTCTCCGGATATTAACTTTGTTTAAAAATACGCTAAGGATAATCAATTAACAGAAATATATCAGCCTATTTAGCGAAATTTACGATTTACGAATTACGATTTTTGATTAATGGAATCGTAAATTGTAAATCGTGACCTTGTTCCTGTCTATCCCTGTCAATTGTATTTCTGGCGGAGAGGGTGGGATTCGAACCCACGTCCCGCTGTTAAGCGGGAAACGGTTTTCGAGACCGTCCCGATCAACCACTCTGGCACCTCTCCCAGTCTTTCAAATACCATGAACCACTAAAACCGTTTAAACAATTTGAGCAGCTTAAACGGATAAGAATTATTTCGTACGGCAGTTTGTGCATGCCCCGGCCTTTTTATCCACCGTTCCGTAAACAAGGGTATCAATCCTCGACTGCACCAGCGCCCCGGCGCACATTGCGCAGGGTTCTAAGGTAACATACATAGTTGTTCCTGTTAAACGCCAGTTCTGTAAATAATCGGCAGCCTGAGTTATTGCAATCATTTCCGCATGGGCAGTGGGATCGTTGAGCATTTCCCGTTGGTTGTGCGCACGGGCGATAATGCGATTCTCGTGGACAATCACAGCCCCAACAGGCACCTCATCCTTCTCTACGGCCTTTTCGGCTTCAACAATAGCCTGCCTCATAAAATATTCGTATCTGTTTGTGTCTTCCATAATAAAGATTTTAAAACGCGCCCAGGAGGATTTGAACCTCCAACCTCCGGATTCGTAGTCCGTGACTCTATCCAATTGAGCTATGGGCGCTCATTATGTTTTCCACGTTTTATTCAAAAGCCAACATCTTCATTCCCAACTGCATCCCTCAAAACCTTACACGAAAACTTGTAATAAATTTATTTAAAATGTAAGGGTTAATATTATTTGCAAGGGGTGTGTAAACTGATAAGAGCAAAGACAAGTATAAGCATATCAAGGATTATTGTCAAGATGTAATACGGATTGCCCCGCCAAATTTGATACTCAAGGGATTTCAATGCAGCTACAAAGGCGCGAAGACAATAAGTTTTTCTTTGTGCCTTGGCGTCATGGGGCATGAAAAGTTGCCTAAGGCATAATTAATAAATTTTGCAGCAGGTAAAACATACAGATTTTCTGGAATGATGTGTGTCCAAAACGAACCCCCGCTCACATTCACAGAGCACGGCTTCGGTTCCTTTTCAGAAACTATGTTCAATAGCATCTTTTAATAGTTCAAGTATAGCAATCTCTATGCGAGAATAATAACCGGACGCTGGTCCTGATGAGAAATTTTCGGTACATGAATTTTTCTTGCCCATTTGACTATATCGGCAACATCTTTTTCTGTGATACCAAGTTTCCCTATTTTATTCCTAATATCTTCGGTGGTTGTATCCATAGGGGTAATCTTTACAGGGGGTAGTACGATCTTTTTCCCCTTTATTGTAATACCGAAGTATTCAACATCCGGAAAATTCCTGCGCAACCGCTTTGGGCAGTGTGAGCTGATTTTTTGATGTTTTCTTTGCAAGCATAATATTTTACCTCATTATAGTAAAAATTAAAATCTGTCTTTATCTGCGTCATCTGTGTTCTATCTTTTGGTTGTGACTCCGCCATGCTGTGCCCTCTGTGGTTTCAGATGCTTTTATCGGACTGAGGTTCTGTCTCGCTAAAAGTTAATAAGAATTCAAGACATAAGCCCTCTATCCTTGAAACTTACATACCGTTCGTTTCCGATAATGATATGATCCAGGATTTTTATACCCACGATATTCCCGGCTTCTACCAGCCGATTGGTTATCTGGATGTCTTCCTTGCTTGGTTCAGGGTCGCCGGAGGGATGATTATGCACAAAGATTACGGATGCCGCAGATTCCTTGATCGCCGCCTTGAATGCCTCTCTGGGATGGACGATGCTGGATGTCAAGCTACCTGCAGAAACGTCTGATTCTATTTTAATGATACGGTTTTTATTATCGAGTAAAACAGCCAGAAAGACTTCCTGCTTCTTTCCCAGAAGTTGTTCGTGGAAGTGATTGTAAATATCGCTGCTGCACTTAAACTGCTGGCCAGGTTTAATTGATGTGGCAGAAAAACGCTTGGCAATAGCCAGGGCAGCCTTTATTTGTGCGGCCCGCGCCGGTCCTATCCCGTCTATCTTGCATAGCTCGCGAATAGAAACAGAACTCAGATTTCTAAAGTCACTATACTTTGAAAGTATCTCCTTGGCTATGTCAACTGCACTGTAATTTATTGTGCCGTCACGAATGATGATTCCTAAGAGTTCGGCGTCGGTGAGGCGTTCGTCTCCGCCCTGGATAAGTCTTTCTCGCGGTCGTTCATGGGCGGGGAGCTGTTTGATTGTAGGACGTTTTTTTTCTTCCTTCATATCCGCACCTACCTTACCGCATTGTGATGAAGCCACAACCAAAACTTTGCCGCAAAGACACCGAATCACGAAGGGAAAATATATCTTATTATAGATAATGTTATTTTTGACAGATTATACCCTATGTATTGCCCCTGTCAATAAAATGTCCAGGTGCATGTTCCCGGGAAAAAATATTTGATTAAATGTTCCATCTCATTTATATTAAACCTAGAAACTGCCGTTGGACACGGATGAAAACATATTTAAACTGATTTTTCAAGAATATTCGCGAATTACCACGAAAATAATCCTTTATGGAGATTTGATTATGCATACACAGGATTCGGCTATACCGGACATTCAGACCGATATAACATCACACCTTGATTCTAACGGTTTATGTGACTTGCTGATTAAAAAGTCCATAGAACTTGGCTGTGGACATGCCTTCGTTATCCATACCAATACCATTGCAGTTGCACGGTGGGTTCAATTGAAATGCAAATATGGATGCGAAGAGTATGGGAAAAAACTAACCTGCCCGCCTCACGCACCATCTTATGAAGAGATGAAAAAAATCCTTGGGGAATATAATAAGGCGTTGCTCCTCCACGGACACCTGAGCTGGCAGATGCGCTACATTACGGCTGAAATAGAAAAGAAGGCGTTTTCTATGGGATTTTATAAGGCATTTGGACTTGGCGCAGGACCGTGTAAATTGTGCGATAATTGCGAGACTGCCTCGGCATGTGCCCGTACTGCAGAGGCAAGGCCGTCAATGGAAGCGTGCGGTATCGACGTCTATCAGACGGTCAGAAACCACAACCTAAAAATAGAGACGCTCAAGAGCAAACTCGATGAGGTTAATATTTACGGGCTGGTTCTTTTAGAGTAAATTTTATATGTCCTGACATAATGTTTTTTCTTTATTAATAATATTTCAATATCTTCCACTTTTCCTTCTTTAAGATTTATACGCCTTTCATATTTCTCATATTCTTTCTTTCTTGCAATGAGCATATAAGTATCTGGTTCTAAATCTGCGAATTCAAATAATCCATTTTCATTTGATGATGTATTCTTCTTCGTCTTTATGTTTTTTTCTTTCAGGTCTAACTTTACAGATTCTATAGGATTGCCTTTAATATCAGCTACGCGGCCAGATATATGACTTTTTGACTGAGTTGGTGTTGGCGTTGGTGTTGGTGTTGGGGACGCGGTGGTAGTAGGAGTGGTGATTAGTGTAGAGAAATTACGGTCGAATGTCGTCACAAATACATCGCCACCCTCGTTATTATGAAAGGTAGTATTATAAGCACCCGTGGTTATTGGAAAATCCGTTGAGGTTGTATAACCGGCTATGCATATATTTTCATAGGGGTCTAAGGCTATAGCATTAATCCTCTCAAAGTCAGACCCACCTAGACAGGTAGATGCAAGGAGGCTAACTAAATTCCCGCTTAATTTTGATATGAAGGCATCTGTATCGCCTTTAAAAGAAAAAGAATACGTATTCGTATTTGTTGGAAAGTCTGATGAATTCGTACTACCGGCAACGTATACATTTCCACTCGAATCAACGGCTATAGAATTAGCCCTTTCATATTTAGACCCTCCTAAATAGGTAGACGCACTAAGGCTTGTTAAATCCCCGTTTAGCTTTGATACAAAGGCATCTGCCGGCCCTTTCATAGAAATATTTTGAGTGTCAGTAGTTATGGGGAAGTCCGATGAATCAGTGCCACCGGCAACATATATGTTTCCATCTGAATCTATAGCAATAGAATAGCCATCATCACTCCCCGATCCTCCCAGATACGTAGATGCGATAAGACTCGTTAAATCTGCGCTTAGCTTTGACACAAAGGCGTCAGAGACGCCTTGAAAGGACGTATTATAAGCGCCCGATGTCGTTGGAAAATCTGAAGACCACGTCTGACCGGTTACATATATATTCCCATCCGAGGCTATGGTGAGTCTAAAACCATATTCATAATCAGAACCTCCCAAATATGTGGAAGCAAGAAGGCTTGATAAATCGCCACTGAACTTTGATACAAAGACGTCGTAAGAATTTTCTTTATTAAGTGAGGTGTCATAAGCATCCGTGGTTACCGGAAAATTTGATGACGAAGTCTTTCCGAATACATATACATTACCGCTGGAATCTATTTTTATAGATCCGGCAGAATCGTCGCCTGACCCACCAAAATTGGTAGATGCAAGAAGGCTTGTTAAATCTCCACTTAGCTTTGACACAAAGGCATCGTGATTGCCACTATCATAACTATATGAATTATCGTAAGCATTGGAGGTTGTCGGAAAATCTGACGATAGCGTCTTACCACATACATAGACGTTCCCATCTGTTGCTAGCGTTATTGAACTGATGTAATCTTCTGAAGATCCTCCCAGATATGTAGATGCAAGAAGGTTTGTCAAATCTTTGCTTAGCTTCGACACAAAGGCATCGTGATTACCACTACTATACGAAGTACTATAAGCGCCGATGGTTGTTGGAAAGTCTGGTGATTTAGTCCACCCCGCTACATATACATTGTTCTCTGAATCTGTTATTATGGAACTTCCATAATCATCATCACTTCCCCCCAGATATGTAGATGCCATGAGTGGGTCTATAATGAGGTCTTTTGTTGTGTCATAAGCGGCGACCTTGAAACCGTATTCCAATTTTGGACTTTGGATTTTGGACTTTGGATTTAAAAGCGCGGACTTCTGTCTTCTGAATTCCGGCATCTGACTGGCTTCTTGTTCGTGAATAATGTATTCAACCGATACCACGGCTCTCTTTCCATCAATTTCCTGATATGCAATTGGTTTTGTAAATTTAACGCTCCCCAACTCGGTTTCTGCTTCAAGCTGTCCATTTTCATTTACCTTTAGCGCTTTCGCACCACTTAGCCTTAGTTTTATCATTTTCGGTATTGCATTTGGTTTTATACAAAAGAGTTTTTCGACATTGTTACCATGAGCTTTCAACCTTAGTTCGATTCCTTTATACACTTCACCAAGGTTTACAATATTATACGTTGGTAGATCAACGTTCCACGGAGACGTATCTTTTCCTTTGAAATAACTTACTTTCGTTATACCTCTTTCTTCTCCTCTTATTTCGTTAATCGTCCCGCATACAAGCTCCTCTTTAAAGGCAAGACTTCTTATTCCGGGATGCTCATTTTGGAATTTGGTATCTGAACCTTGAACTCCGAACCCCGGACTCAGGGACAAAGACTCCTCACCTTTAACCGTTGATTCCGGACTTCGTGCCGGCATGGAATAAACTATTTCTCCTTCTTTCGTAATGAATACAGTTCCACAAAAGGTATTGGCATAAAATTTTACCTTTTCATCAACCAACCCATTGTTAGTAATAAAAGGCATATTTAAATTTTTCAACTTATGAATTACATCCACCTGAATTTTACTGCCTGTGTTCTCCTGCCCTGCTTTAATGTCTGAATGGGGATTGGCTTCCGCATTTTTCTGAGCACAAGGAAAAAGTATTGCAAAGATTGTTAACAAAAAAATTGCGAACATAATAAAAATATTATTGAATTTTTTAAAATTATTTAGTTCCATTTTTAAATGGATGAAACTATATACAGCCACGATTTACTTTTCAGATTTCTGGTCTGCCTTCCAATAAATATTTTGCTACTTTTAATCCCTGGCTAACGGCAGAATGTGATAGACAGAAAAAATATCCCCCTTTACGGCCAACCGAGTATAAGTTTCGATAACCGTGTATTACTTTGAGCGCCTCCTGAACTTTTGTTTCATAGTCGAGTCCATATACGGGCATACACTCTTTCAGCCTGAAAAGTTGCTGCTTGCGAAGATCGGTTTTCTTAAAAAGTCCCATTTTTTCTATATCATTGACAGCTCGTGCGGTAATCTCATCATCTGATGTATTCCATAAACCGGTTAAATTATTTAACTCAAGGCAAATACCTTCTCTATCGGGCAGGCTTTTCTCACCGTATATATGATCCGGATAATATATTCGATTGAAAATCAAATCCTCCTGGGGATGAAAGGTATAAACAAAAGGACGGGGAGTTTTTTTCTTTCGATTGTAAGTTAGAAAGACAGTTAGAGTATCTACATATTTAATTTGTGGAATCCCGGCATCCAGAAGGGAATTTAATTCATTTATTGATCCGGTCCAGATTACATCTTCTACTAAAAATACCTTATTGCCCGCTTTTACGCTTATGATGCGGTCTTTGGTTTTTTCAAAAGATACAGGACCGCAATTTAATATGGTTTCTCCTCCGGCGAGAGAATACATTTCCCAAAGTTTTTGAGGAATCGTTCCAAACCCTTTGGAAGGATAATACCATGATTTTAAGGGGCGTCCTTTTTTAGGAATTTCCTTATGTTGATAAATATCACGGTCAGTCCGGAAAAACCAGTCGCGGTGTACTTTGTCTCCGCTTAAACAAGCTTTTTTCAATATAAAAGTGGAAAGGAAATCACTATAAAAAGAGTGACCCGCTTTTTCTTCGAACGCATATTGCAAAGAGTTTTTATCAAATGGCCTGTCAGAATTTTTCCGTAGCCGCATCATAATCATCTCTTGCTTATACTTCCAGGGATAAAACAACAAATCCCCTAAAGTGGGAGGAAATCTCCAATATTTTCCCTTGTAATGTATTGCGACATTCCATTTTCTGGAAATCACGTCATTATCTAATAGTTTTAATAATAATTTATCGCCTTCCAAATCCTGATTGAGTGATAATACATGAGGTCCCAGATCCAATGTTATATCGTCCAATACGTAGGTGCGGCAATTCCCCCCGATAGATTCTTCGCTTTCCAGAAGTACACATTTCTTTCCTGCACTGGCGAGGGTATATGCTGCCGTTAAGCCCGTCATTCCTGATCCGACTATTAGCGTAATTTTCTCAGATGATTCCCTGTTCATTTATATATTCCTCAGATAGTGAATTATTATTAGCATAAACATTTTATTAAATTACCATTACCCTAACCACGTTCATACCACAATACATACACAGATTTTCCGTCCTTTAAAAATTTATAGGCATGGATACCTTCACCCAGGTTTAAAGGTATTATATTACTGCTGCCTTTTAGTTTATCTACCATCAGCTTGTACGAATAATAAGCAAGCTTTTTATGAGATTTACCTTCATTCAAAGGGTTGTGAATAAGACCAACTGTGTCAAAGTAATTGTTGACTCCCTGTCCGCCGAGGTTATGTCGGTCAACTAATCCAAACGTCCAGAATATTTTCTTTACTCCCAGGCCAAAAGGGTAAACATAACTTTTTATGAGTTCGGCCGCATGGTCGGCTTCTGACTTTTCTTTAAAAAACACACCAGGGAGGGGATTGCCAGGTTTACCACAATACGTGGACATTTCAGTAATCCAAACAGGGGTGTTTTTGTAACCTAAACTATCTAATTTATTGCGTATGTCGCTGACAAGAGCCTTCATATTATGACCTTTGACTGCTCTATAATCTCCGCCCGCTTCAAGTGACCAGTGAATATCGACAACGTCAAAAGCCCTTTCATCCGGACCTTCTTTCATCTTTGCCAATGCTTCCAACATAGGGACATAAAACCTGTAAAATCCCTCTGGAGTGGCTATCCCGGCCAAAACTACCTTTGCATTCGGGTTAGTTTCTTTAATTACCTTATAGGATATTTTAACTAACTTAGCGAAGTTAATCGGGGTATCTTTCCATCCTATTCCATCCGGTTCATTTTCTATCTGCCAGTAACGTACAACGGGTGATCCTGGCGCATCATCAATACCATCACCATCAAATCTTTCAACAACTCGTTTTAAAAAAGATTGATATTCCATCAAGTGTTTGGGCAATTTTGTGACAGGAATGCCGGGTACCTTTAATGTCCCGCCTCCCTGATCCCATTTATTAAAACAAATAACGGTAACCACCATGTTAACATTATGTTTATGGAATATAGAGACATAATTATCAATACGCGACCAATTATATCTTCCTTTTTCCGGTTCATCTGCATCCCATACAACTCCTGACGGACCGGAAAGCCGTACCCAACGAATCCCCAGGTCGTCAATGCGGGTATCGTAAGTATCTACAGGCGGTTCGTGAATGCCAAATGGAGAGGTTTCCCCGGTTTCATCCATTATTTTGCCGGCTTCTGAAATATCCTCCACAAAAACAGGTATGCTGCTTAACGTCAACGTAACTTTCCCATCTTTTACATCCACTGGCTGTGGTGTAAATGCCTTTCGGGAATCCGTTACATCCTTTCCTGTAGTAAAATTGGGCACTGCACTTGTTATGCGTACCTTCGCTGCGCTGATGGGGAGTACCACGGAAATTTGGTTTGCCGGTAAATCTTTCATTTGTTCCAGCAATGATTTTGCCTCAATTATTAATCTGAAAGCCTCCTCATAATTACCCTTTCCTGCCGACTCTCTGGAAAGCCTGTCGAGTTCCTCAGCCTTAGAGACATTGAATCCCTGCGCCTTCCTCTGTTCCATGAATATATGCATTTGCTGTGCATGCTGAGCAATAGCTTCTAAATTAATCCTGGGTTCATCAGCCACACCTGTACCTTCCATTTTTACCAAAGTAAGTAAACTAACACATAAGATGACTATTAATTTGTTATTTTTTCTTAGGCTCATTTTATTATCCCTTTATCATACAAAGTTTACCCAGTTGTCTCTCTACAGCAATGATTACCTCATTTATGCCTATCGCTTCCATGCATTCGGGTTTCTCACAACCTGGAAAAACACTGTTACAATAACATGGACTGCATGGATACGTGCTCTGGATGGCAACGTGTTTTTCATTTTCCTCTATAATCGACTTTGCCCGGCTTGGGCCAAAAAGGGAAACAGTAGGTGTGTCCATGGCTATTGCGATATGCAGTGGCGCAGAATCGTTGGTTATAAAAAGAGAACACTTTTTGATTAATGCAGAAAGCTGTTTTAAATTAGTCTTACCACAGGCGCTAATTATTTCTGTACGAGAGAGTTTTAAAAGCGCGGATGCCAGATTTTCTTCATCTGAAGAACCAAAGACAATTATCTTGGCATTGTAATTAGCAGAGAGCATGTCAATGATAGCTGCATATTTTTCTATCCCCCAGCGTTTATGGTAAACAATGTCTCTGGTGTTTTTACCGCCACCGGGAAATATTCCAACCAGAATATCTTTGTCTGTTATCCGGTTGGACTTTAAAAAATCATCAGCAAATTTTATGTCACCCTCAGAAATATGTATCTTGTGCCGTTTATCCGTTATTTCTGCCCCTGCCAATCTCGCTAAATCTAAAAAAACATCCCCTGTCCATCTTTCTCCAGAAACATTCCATGGTACGCTCCGGGTGAGTGAGAAACCGGAGCCATCCATATCAAAACCTATTCTGAATGGAATACCGAACGCTTTGACAAGTAAATGTATAAGGGTCGAATATTGAAAGATAAACGCCATATCAAATTTTTTCATCCTTACCCTGTAGATTAATTTTATTATTTCGGTCGGTTTTGGGGCAAAAAGCGCTGATTCATCAAAAGCTAACAACTCGTCAATATCTGTATTTCCCTGAATAATCTTCATTGACGATAGACCGGTGAGTAACCCAATATGTGCATTTGGATACCTGTTACGCAATGCCTTTATTGCCGGTGTTATCATTATCGTATCGCCAATAGCATGTGTCTTGACCAGCAAAATTCGTCCGGGTGAATCAGGAAATTGCCGTTCGTTTTTTTTCAGCAACTTTGTAACAGGACGAATATACGTACTGATTTTAAAGATACTTCTTTTTAGCTTGCGCATGTTTTAACTAACAGATTGCCCTCGAAAAACTCATCCCAAAAATGCCATTGATGAGGATATGTGCGTACGTCTTCTTCCAATATTTTAACAAATTTCTCAACATTTTCTAAAATATTGTCAGTATCATCAGTTTGTGTTTCTAAATGAATAGGTGCGTGGATGACGACTTTATATTTATTCCTGCCATTTTGATATAAGGATAATGGCAACACTGAAGCCCCTGTTTTTTGGGCAAGAGAGACCCAGCCCGTGGGAAAATGCATATCATTGCCGAAAAATTTAGCGGTAATATATTTCCCGACGAATCTGGTGGCGCCTCCCGCATCTCCGGCTGTCATTAACACTTCGTTGTTATTTAACGCCGTAAATAATGGTCTCATGAATTTGTTAACATATAACATCCTGGCCGGTATTTTGTTTTCCTCAATCTTTAATCTCGTCTTTGCCTGAACTTCCCGTCCTATATAGCTTAGTCCATCCGTAGTTCTGTAACCGAGTTGATTCATTTTATAGCCCTTATGGCCTAATGCACACAAAGATAACTGTGCGGGTCCGAAATGAGGGTGAACCAGGATGCAACCTTTCTTCTTCGCCAGTGCGGCATCCAAAAAATCTAACCCCTCTATGGAGACAAAATTTTCAATATTGTCTTTATTCAGCTTCGGAAATAAAAAGATTATCAATCTGTCTATATAGTGGGACTGCATATTTTCCCTGACTATATCTAACAACTCGTTTTTATTTTTGCGATCTTTAAAAGCATTTTTAATGTTGGTTTCTATGGCGGCACTCTTTTTTTTATTAAAATAATAATGGATATCTCCCATTCTCCTGTATATAAACAGGGATACAGAAACAGGCAGGAGATATATCAACCATCTAAACGGAAACCAAATTATCAATCTCAAGACATCTCTAAGTAAACTTTCTCTCACTATCATTATGAAACTCCTGCAAATTTAATGTGACCCAACTCTTGCTTAGCCAGATTAAGGGTTGCAACGGTTAGACCGAAGAAGAACCATATCTCCGGAGTGTTATATTCGAAGTCTATGATGCCATGGGCAAGTGTAGCTACTAAACCGCCACAACAACAAAGAAACATTAACTGGTGGTTTGTCTGCCGAAATTTCACCATTTTCATAAAATCTTTCAGGAAAACAAAAAAGATCAAAGTAACAATCGCTATCCCAATAAGTCCCAGATCGAATAAGGTAGAAAAATATATGCTATGTGCATGCGGACAACCTCCATTGGACGCATCCAGATACGTTTTTGAAGTCCCTATACTCATTCCTTTGAGCAAATTGCCATCCAGCAACTTTTTCATACCAGGCTTATATAATACGTCTACCCGTGATTGTAAAGAAGCCGATTGGCTGGAAGATACGATCCTCGGAGATTTACTCTCACGAGAAATTATAACCTGAAGCACAAGGAGAGAAATGATTATTAAGTGTATTAAAACAAAGTTTCGGAAGAAATTTTTTCTGAATCTTTGAATAAAAAATAGCAAGAAATAAAACATTGCAAGCATGCCCATCAATCCGCCTTTAGACAGAGTTAAAATATGGGCAAACATCATAAATACGATGATTGCAGAGAGTACTATTTTTTTTGTCAGGCTATTTACAGTGAGCATCATACCTATGGCTACGCAAATAGTCAGATTTAAAATGAAAGCAGTCTCGTTCGTATTTGCAACGCTTTCTGCACGAACAGGCGGCGCTAATAAGTAAAGTTTGAAAGTTAACCAATTCCAAACGCTGCTACTGAATATTTTTTTGCCATCTAACATCGCAGATATAAAAGTGCAAATGGCAACAAAAATTCCGAATGCAATCCAACACCACATTAAATTTTTATGAACATCTTTAGTATTGATGGAATTTAACAACAAGTAAAACAAAAGAAAATTATTGAAAAGAATAAATAACTGAAACAAATTATGCTTAAAATTAAATGGCCATAATAATGATAATGCCGCCCAGCACAGGAGTAAAAATAATAACGTATTTATTGGGTCTTTGACTTTCCATTTATGTAATCCAGACGCCCTGTGCAAAGTAAAGCCTATGAGAGTAATGATAGAAATGATCGGGAATATCGGTATTATGTCGGCAACTACAACACTCCATTTACTCCTGATGTGGAAGCCAATATGATCGGCTGCAAGGGGTACTATAAACGCTAAAATGTAAATTCCCCATTTGAATTTACTGATAAGCGCTATAAACAGGAAAATGAGGCAGATGAAAAAAAAGGAAAGTGAATAAGGCAGAACTATCAGCGATAAGCTTAATAAGAATTCTACAATAACAATTGGGATATATTTTTGAAGGAATTCATTTGTAAATATATTATTTAAATTCACAAACGGTTTATTTTCAAGCTTGCCAAAGGTTATCATGTTGTCGGCTCTCAGGAATATTTGTCATTTTATGTTCTAATTTCTTCTGAATTTCAGCAGAATTCTTACACTATTTAACAAACTTTTTGCTGTCGGGAGTAATAATTTTTCCACAAGATCCAGTACAACCCTGGCAATGACGTCAAGATATTTTGATGACGGGTTTGTATAAAATAGCATGGATAGCTGTTGCTCATTCTCCGGCAGCAATTCGGTGTTCTTGTCAATCAATCCTTCCTTAATTGCTATTTCATATATCTTCGTATAAGGTTCGATGCGTATCCAGCCTAACCTGCACCCTCCTTTACCCATTAACGTAAGCGGAATCTTGAAGAGCAGAGCCAGTGTCTTTAGAAAACCCCAAAAATCCTGTCCGGGCGATGTAATGAAAAAATTATATCCCGCCTTAATTCCTTTGACCTTTTTTATCGTGTGCAAACTTTTTTTAATATCTTCTTCTGTAATTCCCTTTTCAAGGGCAGAAAGCGCCTTATCCGTAACGGCATCCGGAGAAAAGCCTATGTTCCTGCATCCTGCTTTACGAATCAGGAGCGCCAACTCTTCGCTAAAATGTTTTATGTCAAACCAGGCGCTCCATTGGATATCTAGACCTCTCTTAATTATCTCATTGCAAATTCCCTCGGCATGCCTTTGAGGAACATTGAAAGTGCTGTCTACAAATGTAAATTTTCTTATATTAAAATCATTGATGAGATATTCTATTTCATCTGCAATTGATCCAGGAGATCTAAGCCTATATACCGCTCCGTTTAAAAATTGATAATTACAATAAGCGCATTTTAAGGCACAACCTCTTTTCGTTTGAATACCGATGTTGTTATTTTTTGGATGGAGATATTTTGCAATATCCAATAAGTCCCTTCGTGGAATGGGTAAGTTAGTAAAATCCGGCATTCCTCTGATACCGGTAAACTTAAGCACTCCATTGTTGCGTGAAAAAATGCCTTTGGTGTTTTCCGGATTGTTTAGATTATTTAATAGCTCCGGAACGGATTCTTCACCTTCCAGATAGATTCCAAAATCTGCTTCCGGAATTCGTTCCATGATCTTTTCTGCAAACATTGAAAAACCAGCCCCGCCAAGCATTATCTTAATTTCCGGATCGATGCTCTTTATTAACTGAACCGTCGGTCTGATTGTCTTAAAATAATAAAAAATATCCCTTCTTTGCGTAGTGTCTACATTGCGAATGGAAATACAGGCTGCCTGAGGTTGAAAACATTTTATTTTTTCCGTTAACTCTTCATATGGTTTCCGGCTTGTATTAGGGTCAAACATTTCGACTTCATGCTTCTTTAAAGCAGTGGCAATATAACACAATCCCAAAGGGAATATTGCACCGTCCGATTCATTTCGGCCTAAGTAAGCCTGGATTAGTAATACTTTCATTGTTGATTCCTTGCCATATATTCTAATTCTATTTATAGAAAAACGTTTTGAGAAAAGATATTTATCTGACTTTTATTTTTTTTCAGTTCTTTTCTACGTCCGGCTATTAAATTAAACATTTTTGAGTAGCTTCTTTATCAGGTGAGATGTCCCTCTGAGTCCTTTGTCAAGATATCTAAAAAAGGGCTTCATCGATTTACTATTGAGGATTTTTACTACAGGATTGCTTATTAAAAGTCTTAGCAATAAGGAGGGCATACGGCCGTCTTTTGATAACGTCATCAATAAATTGAGATAATTTGGTTCACGCATTCCATAGCTTTTTGCATATATCTGTTTTTTTTCATCCGTGATGATTCCATCCGCCTTTGCCATTTGATACAACTTTGTTCCCGGGTACAGGACGAGGGAAAACGGTTGAAGACGAAACGGTTTTGGTATTTCAGATATAAATCGCAGGCTTTCGACCTTATCCTCATCCTTCTCATAGGGTACGTCAAGAATGAAATCATAGGCTGGCGGGAGCATCCTGTCTTTATATTTATTGATAATCCTGATTGCCTTTATCATCCTCTCATTAGACATATTTTTCCTGTTAAATACTTCCTGCACATTTTTACTGCCGCTTTCCACACCCATCTGGAGGTATATCAATCCGGCGTCAATCAATATTTCCATTTTTTCTTCTGTAATGGTTAATGGACTTGCAAGACAGGTAAACGGGATATTTATTTTTTCTTTATATTCTCTGCAAAATTCGCGCAGGCTTTCCGGATTACGGGCAAAAAAGGCATCGTCAGATATCCATATAAAATTGATATATGGCATGTTTTCTTTAACCCACAGGAGTTCTTCCATTACGTGTGCCGTTGACCTCCACCTTAAATAACTTTGTCCGGCATAAAGATTTTTAATCATATCATTAACACAGTAGGTACACTTATGAGGGCAGCCCCTTCCCGTCATGGTTTGATAACCTATTTTTTTTAAAAAAACCGAGAGAACAGCCCTTTCCTGAAAGAATCTTATTGATTCACGCGTCAACGGCCTTATATGTCCGTCCAGAATTATGTGATGATCTTCCATGATGTAGTCAGCGATTGGATAGTGATCAAGATCACGCGTCAGCGGTCTGACAGGATTTTTTATTATCTTGCCATTATATTTTATGCAGAAGTTCGCAACGTTTGAACAATCTTCACCGTTAGCCGTCTTATTTGCAAGTTCCAGCATGGCATCTTCGCCGTCGCCAATACATACCATATCAGCGTATTCTAAGGATTCCTCCGGGCAAATTGTGGGATGAACCCCTCCCCAGATTATCGGCGTACTAATCTCACTCTTTAATCTTCTGGTAATCTGGACAGCGGCATCAAAGAAATTCGTCATCAACGTTATACCAATGAGATTCGAATCTTTGCACAGCGAGACTAGTTCCTTAAGAACATTGTCTTCGTATCTCTGCACATTATACATAAGGTTATCACTGTGTGGATCAGGCAAGAAAATAAGCTGTGTCTTGTGGCCGTGCCTTTTTAAATACGAAGAGATACCTCTTATTCCAAAAGCGGTAATATCAGGGTACGGCGATATAAAGGTTACCTTCATTGAACTTCTCCAAAACTTATAAAAATATCGCTAATCATGTTCTAATAAAAATGCTTCTGAAGAGTTGCCTTTCTTCCAGCGTAAACGTCTTAAAAGCCCAGATTAATCCAAAATAAGTAATTATCCCGCACAAAAACAGAAGTACGATGTTAAAGCCATTAAAACTATATAAAATAAATCCTGCTATAAGACTGCTTATGACAGGTTGTAAAATTCCCTGTTTTAATGGGGTGCATTGAAGGTTTTTTGTTACAAAATAAAAATCAATTACAAAAACTACCCCATACGAAATTAAAGCAGCCCAGGCAGCGCCAACATATCCATATTTTTTTACAAAGATAATGCTTAATATCGTGTTTGTTAGTACGCACATCACGTTACCTAGAATTAACAATCGTTGTTTATTGATAGACGTCAGAACAAATGTCAACAGGACGTCCAAAAAAATGAAATTAACAGCCCAGATAAGTATCTGGAAAGAGATGACAGCATCTTTAAAACCCTCACCAAAGACCAAGAAAATAATTTTGTGAGCAAGCACCATTCCCAGCACAGATGCCGGAAAACTGATGATAAACAGGAATTTGAAGGATTTCTGATACACGAATTCAAATTTATTGGATGATGTGTTTGAGACCGCCAGGCGTGACATAAGGGGCTGAAAGGCAGCCAATAAAGCAATGGGTATTATCTGGAAAAGCGTTACCAGCTTGTTTGGTCCCTGGAAAAAAGCTACCGCAGCTTCGTTTTCCAGCATCTTTACCACGTATACCCCAATATAGAAATAAAACTGTTGTGAAATTATGTTTATTCCAACAGGGAAAGATTCTATAAAGATGTATTTCAATCTGCTGAATTGTATCTCGATCTTTGGCACCATGAACTTTTTTAACAAAATAATAAGTCCCAGCAATAACCCGGCACCACTCCCTGCCACGCATGAAACAAAAAGATAGATAAAGTCCAATTTAAAGTAGACAATGGCAATTGTTGAAATTAATACAATTACTCTGGCAAGGAATGTCAGGAGAGCATCGTATCCCATCTTTTCATAGGCTATATATACGGAAATAATAACACGCAAAAAAGCCTTCATTGCTTCTGAAAGAAAATTAAGATAGAGGGCAAAGATAATTACCCGCTCTAATTTCAAAAATGGTATGCTTAGGCTGTAGATTGCAATGCATATGGAAAATAGCAGGAAATTAACGAATATTCCGTTTACCAAGAAACTGGATGCTTCGTCTTTTTCCCTTGAAATTTCCCGTACAATAATTTGTTCGGTACCCATGTTTACGATTGTTGAAAGAATCCACCCGCAGGTCATTACCAGCATATAGTTGCCGAAAAAATCAATGCTCAAAAAACGAGCGATTATGGACATTGTAACGACTCCAACAACAAGGTCTGAAGCTCTTGCAACGTAACTCATCAGTGAGTTCTTACTGATTTTTTTTACTTCACTCATAAAACTCCTCGGTTAAGAAATTAAGCAGTATACTTTTTAAACTTTATTTAATATAGCGCCTGTTACTTTGATATTAGTTCTCTCTATAGCCACCATAAACTCTTTGGCTTTATGTACAGGGGTTTTACCCTGTTCTACTACAAAAAGGATATCTTGAGCGTATTTAGATATCATTAATGCATCACTCCCAAACACATGGGCAGGGGTGTCCAACAGGATAACATCGTGGTCTGTCGTCAACGATTTGACAAGTTCCGCGAACTTATCAGAATCAAGGTGTTTTTGCGGATTAGAAACAAGAACAGTTCCAGCGGTAATAACGTTTAGGTTTGATATAGACGTTGAGCACCGTAATTCTTGAATTTTAGCATCGTGTAAAAAATAGTTAGCAAGACCGGCTTTTTGAGGAAGGTTGAAGATATGATGGAGTGAAGGACATCTCAGATTTCCATCGATCAACATAACCTTCTTTCCCTGTTGAGCCAGCACGCTGGACAAAAAGACAGCCAATGTTGATTTGCCTTCTCCCTTTACGGGGCTTATTATTGATACGACTTTGCCCAAGCCGTCGCCTTTGTATAATTTCATATTTGCCACAAGATTGTAAATACTATCCGCTAGTTGAGAACTTTCTAGCTTTTCAACATTCAGATCCCTTATGTTGGCTTTTGGAACTGTACTAATGATTTTATAATTAAGTGCGTTTTCAACATCCCTGGAATTCCATATTTTATCGTTTATGTATTCTAAAAAGAATACCAGGAATATGCCAAACAGCAGTCCTATTATTGTTGCTGCTGCTGTATGTTTCAGCTTGTTTTCTGGCGGAAACCGCAGATTTTCTTTTATGTTACTGAACAATGTTGGCGGTTGAATCACTACCGCATTCGTGATATCCATATTGAGAACGCTTTTTGCGGATTCAAGATTTGTAAAATACGTCGTATATATTGTTCTCAAATTGTCCATTTCTTTTGATAAGTGAGTCAGTTCCCTTTCCTTCGCGGTTAAAATTTTCAGCTTCGCATTTTTCTTTGTTATTTGCCTTGCCATAATCTTTTTCGTGATAGTGTTCGTTATAATATCAATCTTTGTGTCACAATACCGGGAAATGAGTTCATCATAATATGAGTTTCTTTCGATATTTTGAGATGCAAAAGTCTTTTTTATTTCTTTAACAATCGCGGACTTTACGGCTTCGATCTGATTAATCTGGGATTTAACGTCAGGATGCTCAGTGGTTAGTTCTGTTCTGAGTTTAGCCAGGGTTAACTCCAGGCCCAAAAGTTGTTTTTTGTAATCCTCAATCAGCGGGTTGCTTTCAATAGTTTTCTGACCTTTTCTGTACTCTGGTTGGTTGGACAGCATCTCATTTACAGCTACAAGGCGCTCCTTAGCAGTCTTTATTGTCCTTTCTGTGCTATTGAGTTCTGATTCCATTGTTGATGCAGCAGAAATTAAAGTAGTTGTTTGGTTTTCAACGTTATAGAGACGATTTCTAGTCTTGTAATCTGATACTGCCTGCTCAGCGGCCATAAGCCTGGATTCGACATCAAGCATACGCTCTGTAATTGTCTTTATGGCCTTCTCAACTTCTTCCCTGTACATCCCAGAAACAGCATTTAAAAATTGTTCTATTACTTTTTCGGCAATAGCTTTTGCCTCGGAAGTTTCGTTGGAATAACCGACAATATTAAAGGCTTCCGAATCCGATATCAGCTTAACCTGGACTCCTTTTTTCTGGGTAATTAACTTAACGATATTTGGATTTGTAAAGGCATTTTTCCTGAAGGTTTTCCCGTCTTTATCCTTTAACCCCATCTCATCAATTGCCTTTCCAATCACTGCATCGCTCTTCAATATTTCTTCTATCGTTGCCAGAGCGTTTTTGCTTTCGATAAAATCGAACCTTCCAAATTCCGATGGTATATTCGATATAAATTTTTGACGGAGGGTATTCACCTTGACCCATAGTTTTGCCTTGCTCTGGTATATAGGAGATACAATGTGCATCAGGATATAAACAAATAGCGGTATTAGTAAAACCGCTTGTATTAATATCCATCTCCTATTCCAGACTATCTCACAGTACCTTTTCAACTCCATAAGTTGATTTATCCTCTTTCTCCGGTGAATTACATTATTAAGGTTTTCAAACCTACTTTTCTTGTTAAGTGACAAAGATGTATCAAGTAAAAATCAATAAACACATCTTTTCTATTTCAACAAGACCGGTTTAATAACATTTCCAAATATTCGCCTTTTTCCCCTTCTTTTTTCCCTAAATTTTTTAAGGGATGTTAACGTTCTAAACAAAAATTCATTTATCAAAGGCCTATCAAATAAAGATATTACATGTTTGTTTATCAGAATTTTGATAATAAAATCCGGTACGTTTTGATTCAAAAAGAGAAAAATAAAATTCAAATATTTTCTCTTTCTATATAAAAAACCGAAATAGTTTTTTTTGTATTCATTGAATTCATCTTCCTCGGATAATATTCCATCCTGTTTTGCTTTCTCATACAATTCTGTTCCTGGGAAAAAAGTTAAAGAGAACAGCTTGAAATGGCGGGGTTTAGGGAATTTAAGAAGCAATCTGATGGTTTCTACCAGATTCTCATTAGTTTCATAAGGATTATCGAGGATGACGTCATATTCGCTTGCCACTAAGGAATTCTTAAATTTGTGTACGGCATGCACAGCCTTCAAAATAGTTTCATCTGGAACATTTCTCTTATATAACTTTTTAGTTTGTTTACTTCCCGTTTGGACTCCCATACAGGTAATTATCAATCCAGCGTTTATGAAACGAGACAGTTTGTCTTCGGTAATATCTTTGGGATGTCCGGTAAAATACATGGGTAACCAGATTCTTCTTTTGTAGGTATGGCAAAATTCATCTATCTTTTCTAATGAAAGTGCAAATATATTGTCGTCAAGAAGTTCGACCATTTGAATATAAGGAAGATTCTTTTTAATTAATTCTAATTCTTGTATGATATTTTCTATGGAGCGGAAGCGCAAATATTTTTGTCCTTTATACATCTTTTTGAAAGAATAACAGTAGGTACAACTAAAAGGGCATCCCCTGGAAAAGAGTGTTTTATATGGAATTAAGCCTGTGTTTCCTTCCGGAAACATATATTTTTTCAATATCTCAGGAGTCAGTCGAATTATTTCATCTGTCCCTGTTTCCCAGGCATAATGATCATCACAGCTATAGTCTGGAAATGGTACCGAATCTAAATTTTCAATGATTGATCTATTTGGATTTTTTATTATTGCGCCGTTATGCTTAATCCAGAGATTCCGGGTATTGTAATAATCTTGCCTGCTTTCAATTTTCTGTAAAAGCTCTGTTAGCGCCTCTTCTCCTTCACCAATACAAACCATATCGGCGTATAATAAAGATTGTTCGGGCTTGGCAGATGGATGTTTTCCGCCAAAAATTACAGGGATGTTAAGATTATTCTTTATATGTTTAACCAGGTAAATTGCATTAGGAAAATCGGAGGTAAAAAGGGAAATGCCTATCAGGCTGGAGCCTTTACAAAGGTCAATTACCTGATTAATTGTATTTTTGTCATATGGAACTGCATCAGGTATAGCATCGTGAGATTCAAATTCTACATTAGGAAGAAAAATTAACCGCGTATTGAGACCTTTACCTCGTAAATAGGCAGATAAAATCCTCGTGGAATAAGCAGTAACATCGGTACTTAAAGATATTAGGGTTATCATAAGTCCCTGTTTGTTAATCAAAATATGAATTAAATAATTAATCTATCTGCTATTCCTATCTTGTCGGTATTGATAACGGAACCTCTCCCGTCTCTTTCCCCTGCAAGACTTTCTTTACCTGCGGCCATAAAACTATCCCGCTTTCTAAATTAACAAACGGGCTAACTATCTGTGAAATGTGCGAGAAATAACGGCTGATATTCGCAATAGTTACTGCCGGCAAATATATTATATCACCGTTCATCAACGAAACGTTCTGAGAAATATCGCCTTCCTTAAATGCCTTTTTCAGATTAAGGGAAGTCACTGTTGGTTTTCCTTGTTCCCTTCTGATTAAAAGCACATTATTAAGCTTTGCATCGTTCGTCATTCCGCCGGCTCTGGATATGGCTTCTACAACATTAATATCATATTCCAGTGTAAAAATTCCCGGACTATTAACTTCTCCCAGGACTATTATTTTCTGGCTTTGTACGGTTGTAACATTAACGGTTACCTGTGGGTCGATGAGGTATTTTGACAGACGTTCTTTAATTTCTTCTCTCAATTTAAAAATATCCTTACCGGCAGCCTGCACATCGCCTATCAAGGGAAGTGTTATTATGCCTGAATGCCCTATTCTAACAGTTCTTTGAAGGTCATCTTGCCTGTATATGGAAATTTCAACTGTGTCACCGATACCAAGTATAAATGTGGACATTCTAATACTTACATTATCAATCTTTTCAGTATTCTCATTCGGGTTTTCATTTCCCGGTTTTTTTGCGTTATCGTCTTTTGTGTTAATGCCTGTTGAAGCACATCCGATCAAAAAGGCTATTATCAAAGACAATATAAGCGATAACTTGTATTTATTTTTTCCCATGGTTACTTTTTTTATTCTAATGCTTTATTAAATATATATCTTTAAATTTAGCAATAATATTATCATACTTTCTAACCTCAGTCTATATGATTTATTCCTTCATTTTAGTATCTTATATTGAAAGTATATCTTACCACGGGCTATACTATAAACTTTAGTTTTGATTTTACATCTTTATTAGGATTTTTCCATTTGTTCTATTTGAAGAAGCCCTTATCGCATCCATAATATTTTGGAATGTGTATCTTGCAGTAATCATTCTTTCAAGATTGAGCTTGCCGGCTGCAATGAGTTTGATAATACACGGAAATATGCCATAACCGGAGTGCCCCCTTGAGCCGATAATTTTATTGGCGCCGGATACAAGCATATCAAGATGCATTGTCGTTGAGGTTGCAGCCCTGCCTAAATAAATTATTTTTCCATTAACAGCCATAGACCTTTCCATCTCCGGGATTGTCTTCGTTGCAGCGCCGGCGGCCTCCACCTGGATATCTGCTCCATAACCTTTAGTAAGCTCCATTACTTTATCTGCCGGACTCCGTCCATCGAGTTTGTTTACATTAAAAGCACGATCGGCTCCCATATCCTTAGCTATTTTTACTCTTTCATCTAATATATCGAAGGCTATAATTTGGCTTGCGCCGGCGATTCTGGCAAGGGCAACAGCGCCGAGCCCTATAGGTCCGGCGCCGTATACTACAACTATAGCGCCAGGGTTAAATCCACCGCCCACAATAAAAATTCCATTGTAAGCGCAACCTACAGGCTCAATAAGAGCCCCAATATCAAAGGCATCTTCCTCAGAATGAACATGCATTAAATCGTTGATCTTCCAACAGTATCTTTCACTTACCGCCGCATATTCAGCAAAAGCGCCGTCGGCGCTCAATCCCATTAATTCTATATGTTTACACTGATTGGGGAATCCACTTCTGCATGACTGACATCTGCCGCACCACATAATGCTTTCCACTGCAACCTTATCGCCTCTCTCTAGACTCCTCACATTGCGACCCGCTTTTTCAACTATTCCTGAGAACTCGTGGCCTATAATACAAGGTAATTTGGTTAAACCCGAAAAGATTACATACCCCTCTTCATCTGTTTCGTATAGGTGGGTATCGGAACCGCAAATACCACATGATTTAACTTTTATAAGGACTTCATCATCCGCTGGATTTGGTGTGGGGACATCTTTTATATTAAAGGTTGTATTTCTCCATACCTGACTGCCAATAATTGCCCTTTTTTTTGTTTTTTCTTCCTCACATATCGGATAATTTTTTCTTGGTTGCCATTCTGCATCAACGATCAGTGCTTTCATATATGCTCCATTTGTAATGCCTTTTTGTTTATCTTTCCGCTGCCGGTCTTGGGGAGTGATTCTCTGATTTCCATTAATTTAGGTAATTTATAATTTGCCAACCGCTCTTTACAAAACGACAGAATTTCCCTTTCTGTTAAGACCTTTCCATTTTTGGCTACAACAATGGCCTTGGGGACTTCACCCCTTAACCGATCTTTTACAGGAATGACAGCCGCTTCTTTTATATAGGGATGGTCCAGCAATACTCGCTCAACCTCCTGAGGATAAACCTTTAGTCCTGCTACTTTCATCATGCCTGACTTTCTTTCAACGAAATAAAAGTTACCTTCAGCGTCCTTTCTCCCCAAATCACCACTATAATACCACCCGGATTTAAAACATAACTGGCTGTTTCCCACTTTATCATCGTAATAGCCTTGAACAACAGCAGGTCCTTTAAATATCATCTCACCTGTTTCTCCGGGTGGGAGTTCCCTGTCATCTTCATCTACTATTTTTACTTCATATGAGGTGCATGGTTTTCCGACAGAACCATGTGGCACACGCACGGCTGGATCAGAAGCAAGGGCAATTCCAGTAGTTTCCGTACTTCCCCAAACCGGGATAATCGGCACCCCCAGCTTCTGTCTGAATCTTTCTATAAGTTCCATGCGTGTATACATGCCGCCACTTTCCGGAATCCTCAATGAGCTAAAATCGTATACATTATGCTCAAGTACTTCCAGCAGATTTTCGTATATAGGCGCTATACACATCATACAAGTCACACGGTAATTGGATATAGCCTCTGCTATGGACTTGGGATAAATCTTATCTACCATGACCATAGTTCCACCCAAATAGAGTGGGCGTGCAAATATTTCATGGGGATGGGCAAATGAGGCAAACATACAGAGATGAACATCGTCTCTTTTTAACTTAAGTGTTTCTATTGAAGCGATGGTATTCCAGTATATGTTAGAGTTAGTTGTTATAGCTCCCTTGGAATTGCCCGTGGATCCAGAGGTAAAATTGAGATAGACAATGTCGTCAACTCCAATATCGAGGTTTGGATTGTTCGTATTCCCTCTATTTAAAATGTCATTCCATGATACGCATTTCTTGCTGCAGTCAGCAACAGATATTATCTGTACTTGCAAATTGCAAGAAATACACCTCCCGGCAAGTTCTAAAAATTGGTTATGGACGATAAGGTACCGTGGTGAAATGCTGTTTAGGATAGTCTTAATGTTTTCCTCAGTAAGTTCAAAATTTACTGGTACAGCTATTCCCTGAGACTTTGCAACAGCGAGAAAGCTGATAACAAGTTCGGGAATTCTCGGAAGCATTAATCCAACCCTGTCCCCCTTACCAAACCCCATCTCCAGCAAACTATTCGACAGCTTATTTACTGTCTCATTAAGCTCTCGGTAATTTATCTTGATATTGTGAAAGATAATGGCTGTCTTTTCAGGAATTTCCAGGGCATTCTTTTCCAGTATCTCAACCAGCGTCACTTACTATAGTCCTCAGTCTTTAACCAATGGTTTCAGTGATATCGGATTCCCATTTAGTAGTAAAACACTTACAATAACGTAACAAATCTAATTCCCTAACTGACACCAATAATAACACATAAGTAGAGATAGTCAACAGTATTGCTACCAAAACATGTGTGAAATCAGGCCATTAAATTTTGTTTTTAAATAATCAAATGTCTCATAGTGTTTTTTACATTAATAAAAACAAGAATTTAAGGCTTTAAGAAAGAACAAATCCTTGATAAACTTTTTTATTTATGATAAAAATTGAGTAGGGATGAAATATTCTTGTTTCTGGTATCTCAAGTCAAATTTTTATTTTCAAAAAAAGATCGTTGTTTTTTTGCTTAATATATGTCTTTTTATTTCGAATGTAAGTCATAACTAACCATTAATAAAATAAAAATAGAATAAAATTATGGATGATTGTTTAAAGAGAACGTTAGATATCGTGTGTAGTCTTCTTTTCCTTATTTTCTTTTCTCCTCTATTTTTAATTATTGCCATGTTAATAAAAATAGACAGCAGGGGACCTGTTTTCTTTTTACAAAAACGGTGCGGGAAGGATGGAAAGGAATTCAACATGTATAAATTCAGGACTATGGTTAAAGATGCCGAATCCCTTAAGAAGGAACTTAAAAACGAGATGGATGGGCCTATGTTCAAGATGAAAAATGACCCAAGAGTGACACAAATAGGAAAGGCATTAAGAAAGTGGAGTTTTGATGAGTTGCCTCAGTTTCTCAACGTTTTAAAAGGCGATATGAGCCTTGTAGGGCCAAGACCTTTGGCAGATGACGAGATGACCGGTGATAACAATTGGAGACAAATCAGGCTCTCGGTTAAACCGGGGGTAACAGGACTTTGGCAAATAATGGGAAGGGCTAGTGGTAAATTCAGCGACTGGGTAAGCTATGACATCGAATATGTAAAGAAAAGATCGCTCCTTATGGATTTAAAAATCCTTATCATGACTGTCATCACAGTCTTAAGGAATACGGGCGCTTATTAATTTTATTAATAATGTAGAAAACCACGTCCTGTGGGCGTGGTCAGAGAACAACGGCTATGCCAGTTATACCCTTCGATAAGTATGACGGAACTGGTTTCGCCATGCCGGTATTGCATGAAAACGAATCGCTGTTAGTTCTACACACTACGGGAATTACTTACAGTTTGCGTAATGAGTACAAATGGCAAACTCATCCCCTTTTAGGGGTTAACCCAAAGCCACCTGCTCCGCGGGTGGATTCTTTACTTGTTGTTCAGGATTATTTCCCCCTCCCCTTTAATTTTTCATACTGGGCAAAGGATTTTTTCGCCTCTTCTTTCAAGCCCTTTTTTTCGTAAAGAGTCCCTAGTTTGTTATGAATATCCACGGTTTCCGGATTTATTTCAAGTACCTTCAAGTATTCATAAACTGCGTCATCTAACGCACCTTTTTGCTCGTAAATGCGGGCTAGAGTAAGATGTATGGTGGCATATTTAGGATTGATCTCAAGGGCGCGTTTCAAGATTTTTATTGCATTGTCAGTCATATTTTCTTCGTTATAAACAATCCCAAGACAGATGTATGCCTTGAGATTGTTTTTGTTCAAAGATACTGCATTTTCCCACTGTTCAATTGATTCATCGGGCTGTTTGTTGTAATAGGAAACAAGACCCATTCCAAAATACGTATCAGATTTTAAAGAAAGATTCATTTCGTCAATATTTTTTAACTTTTCTTTTATGGCCACTAATTTTTTTAATCCATCGGCAGTCAGTGCATTATTTTTAGTTTCAGGCAGGATCAGAGAAGGAATAAATGTCCTTTTTCGCTCCAATATAAGCATATTTTCCAATGCATCTTTTTCCCCTTTAATGAATTCTACAGATTTTTCTAGCGTCGCCTTCAGATCGAGATTTTTATCTTCCAGAATGGAGACCTTTTGCTCCAGTGAGGTGACTTTTTGTGCATATTCTTTTTTGGATACATTTTCTTCTGATAAAGTTTCTTCTTTAAGGCGTCGTTCTAATTCTGCTACTTGTTTTTCATGTTCTTCTTTGGGAATGTATTTATCTTTGTAAGAGGTTAGTTTTTGCTCGTAGTCATTGATTTTATCGTCATAAATGGATTTTGGGACGTATTCGCCTTTTAATTTTTCTTCATAACTGGCTACGGTATTTTCATGAATTTTTTTCAACTTGTCCCGCGTGAATTTCAGTGTCTTAATCAGTTCGTCTTTTTCGGTAAGCAGATTATTATAGTAAGGTCTTTCTCTTAAAAGCCAGTAACATATGAGGGCAACCGCTGAAACAGCAAAGGCAATTCCGATGATCGTGTATATTTGCTTATCTGTTTTAATGAATGTCCTTTTTTGAGCGCCAGAATCCACCCCGGTCGTGTTTACGAGGCGTTTAAATGGGTTTTTGAATTTTATATTTAAATTCATCTGAAAATATTCCTCAACCTGTCGTTCATAAGGTTTTTAGTGAAACACTTTACCCAACATCGAGCTCTGTTACCTTGGATATTTCACCAGAGACGTTACTCGTTTGTGATTTTTTAAGTATGAGTTTGTCCACTTCTTCCTGGCTCATTGGCGTAATCTCAACGATACTTTCAGCGGCACTATTTCCCACCTGTTTCACAGAGACTTTTACTGAAGGCAGAACTTGTGACTTCCCGTACCTGGCAGTAATTCGCGCTGCAGTCTGAACCTTTTCCTCGTTGATTTCCCCGCGGATAAGGGTGAAAGGCCCTGGCATATCAACCAGGGTTAAAAGATAATCTCCTTCCTTCGAAAGCGACTCAAGTCTTGTATTATCCTCCTCATTTCTGCCGACAATAACCTTCGTTTGCGAGTCGAGTCTGAAATGCCTTCCGACCTTTAATAAATTGACATCATTGGTATTTGCATCACAGGTATTGACTAAATCCCGCATACGATGCGCAAACTCCGGATCGGTAAGCAGGCATCCGCCTGCAGAGCAGGGATAGTCTTTGATCTGGAATACATCGGCAAGCTGTATCTGGTTCTTTCTGGAGCGTCCCCGAATCTGAAGCAACTGATTCCTGTCTACAATCCCCAGTTTCTCAGGGATTGTAGGCTCCATATGCTTGGCGCACAAAGGTCTCAGGACAAGTCCGGTAAGGTTCGCCTCTTTGTCAATAATCTTCATAGCTTCTTTTCGCTGAGACATCGGTCTTTGCCCCAACACCTCGCCGGTAATAATAAAATCGGCGCCAATCTCCCGCATGTATTCCCCCGCTATGCGAAAGATATTGATCCGGCAATCGATGCAGGGATTCATATTCTTTCCATATCCAAATTTGGGTTTCTTGACGAGTTCCAGAAACCGTTCCGTCGTGTTGATGACCTTGATTGGTATTCCAAACTTTTCAGAAACCTTTACCGCTTCGAGTTTACAGCTGCCATGGGACGTACAGCGACAAAATACCGTTACAAAATTAAGCGCAATTACCTCGATTCCCTGTTGTTGAATAACGCGGATAGCCAGTGTGCTGTCTAAACCACCCGATAATAAAGCCAATGCCTTAGCCAAAATCTAACTCCTTAAATGACAATGTATTTCTGTTTTCCAAATTCCTTTACATAAACTAATTTCAAAATTCTAAACCATAATACACGTATCTTTCAAATAAAAAATCAATTTAAAAGAAGTTTGACTGTTTAATAATGCCATGTTAAATTATATTTATATTTTTACAGACAAAATAGCCAGGTTTAAATACACCAAATATAGTTGAGAAGTTTATGATAAGACATCCTGCTGTTGCGGGCAGTTTTTATAGCGGAGATGCAGCCCAGCTAAAGAGCGATATTGAAGGCTTTGTAGTTAAAGATTGTAAGAAGCAGGCCGTCTTGGGCATTGTTTCTCCGCATGCCGGATATATGTATTCAGGACGAGTTGCAGGGAATCTTTATTCAAGGATTAAAATACCCAATACGGTAGTGATATTAGCGCCCAATCATACAGGTTATGGTGTGCCGTATTCCATCTGGCCTGGCGGGTCGTGGCAAACGCCCCTGGGAGAAGTTGGGGTGGATGAAAAGGTAGTGGACGAACTGGTGCGCGTCTGTGACCTTGTTGAGAAAGACCGGGAAGCCCATCTGTACGAGCATGCTGCAGAGGTACAGATACCTTTTATTCAATACTTTAATCCTCATATTAAAATCGTGGTGATGGTTATTTCTTCTAGGAATGTCGTAGACCTCAAAAATATCGGGAAAAGTCTATCGCAGGTGTTGCATAAATTAAGTCCTGACGCCCTGGTAGTAGCTTCGTCTGACATGACGCATCACGAGTCGCAGGCGTCTGCTAACAGGAAAGACAAGATTGCCATAGACGAAATCCTTGATCTTAACGAGGATAATTTGTATAGCAAGGTTCATGAAATGCGCATCACAATGTGCGGCATTTACCCAGCGGTTGTTATGCTGGTATGTTCTAAGGAACGGGGAGCTAAAAAGGCCGAACTGGTGCGTTATGAAACCAGTGGGGACACTACGGGCGATTATGACCAGGTAGTAGGTTATGCAGGAATTATGATAAGTTAGATTTATGTTCTGGAATTTCAAACTTTTTAAATATGCAAATGATAAACACATCCCTGCCCCTCTCAAGAGGGGAATAAAAGAAGTCCCCCCCTGGGAGGGGATTGAGGGGTGGGTAAAAGGTGTTGGGTTTTGTCTTTTAAAACCCAACCCAACCCAATTCAATGTTAAGGAGATAATTATTTATGGTAATGATTCCAAAAATTAAAGTAAATATTGACGGTAAGGCTATAGAGGTGGCTAAAGGCAAGACGATCTTGCAGGCGGCCAATTCCATTGGTGTTCGTATTCCAACCCTCTGTCACGACCCACGCCTTGAACCCTTTGCTGCGTGCCGTGTTTGTATGGTAGAGGTAGAAAGAGGAAAAACCAGCGCGCTTACTACATCCTGTAATACAGAAGCGACCGATGGTATGGTAGTTCGTACCGATTCCGAAAAAGTCTTAAAAACACGGAAGATGGTTTTAGAGTTAATCCTTTCAGACCACCCCAGGGATTGCATGACGTGTGAGAAATGCGGTACGTGCAAACTGCAGGACTATGCTTATGAGTACGGTGTGAGAGAAAGCCGTTTTTTTGAGAAACCTGACGGCGGGATCACAGAGGATGATAATCCTGTTATTCAGCAAGATACCAGCAAGTGTATCCTGTGCGGCCGATGTGTCCGCATATGCGCGGAAGTGCAGCAGGATTATGCAATTGATTTTAAAAACCGTGGATTTGAAACAGAGACGGGGACGCCATTCGGAAAGCCCCGGCGCGACACAACGTGCGTGTTGTGCGGCCAGTGTGTTTCTACATGTCCCGTGGGTTCATTGGTAGAGAAACAGGCCGTAGGAATGGGGCGCGATTGGGAATTCAAGGAAGTCAAAACCACCTGCGCCTATTGCGGTGTCGGCTGTACGATGTATCTGAATGTGAAAGGGAATCGCGTTGTTAAAGTAACCTCAAAGGCAGGATCTATTCCTAACGATGGAAACTTGTGCGTGAAGGGGCGTTTTGGATATGATTTTATTCATCATGCCGACAGGCTGAAACACCCGCTTATAAAGAAAAACGGGAAATTTGAAGAAGCAACGTGGGACGAGGCGCTTGACTTGGTTGCCAGCAAATTGGGTGAAATAAAAGCGAAACACGGGGCTGATAACATCGGGGTATTCAGTTCTTCGCGATGCACCAATGAAGAAAACTATCTGTCTATGAAATTTGCGCGGGCTACGATTGGGACGAACAACGTGGACCAGTGTGCCCGGACTTGACACGCCCATACCGTCGCCGGTCTGGCGATGTCATTCGGTAGCGGCTCGATGACCAATTCAATTGGCGAAATCAAGGATTGTAAACTCATCTTCCTCATCGGTGGTAATCCGACAGAAGCCCATCCCATTGTGGGTTTGGAAATGAAGAAGGCGCTGAGGAAGGGATGTACGTTCATCGTGGCAGACCCGCGTAGAATCTGGTTTGCCCAGCATGCTAAATTGTATCTCCCTGTACGGCCTGGTACGGACAACTGGTTATTGAATGCGATTGCTAACGTTATCCTTGCCGAAGGCCTTGAAAATAAGGAATTCATAAAAACACGCACTGAAGGGTTTGAAGAGTTCAAAACCTTTGTGAAAGATATCACGCCTGAGAAGGCTGCTGAATATACGGGCATTCCCGCTGAGGATATCCGGCAGGCGGCCAGAATGTATGCTAAATCTGAGAAATCAGCAATATTCTATACCTTGGGTATTACCGAGCATACCTGCGGTACTGATAATGTGCGAACCATTGCAAACCTTGCCTTGCTGACTGGCCATATTGGGAAATCCAGCACTGGCGTCAACCCCATTCGTGGTCAGAATAACGTACAGGGCGCCACGGATATGGGCTCATTGCCCGACAGGATGCATGGTTACCAGTATCTTTCAGACCCGGCAATTGTTGAAAAGTTTGAAAAGGCATGGGGTGTTAAATTACCAAAAACGCAAGGGGCCACCTCGCCAACTATGTTTGAACGCATGAACAAGGGTCAGTTTAAGGCGCTGTACGTGATTGGAGAAGACCCGGTCATGAGCGAGCCAAATCAGAACTATACCGTCAATGGCTTGAAAAATCTGGAATTCCTTGTCGTGCAGGATATTTTTATGTCAGAGACGGCCAAATATGCGGACGTTGTGCTGCCAGCCACCAGTTTTGCCGAAAAGGACGGCACCTTTACGAACACGGAACGCCGCGTACAGCGCGTGCGCAAGGCCATTAGCCCCATTGGAAATACAAAACCAGATTGGCAGATTATCTGTGAATTGTCCAATCGCATGGGTTACAAAATGGATTACCCGTCTCCTAAAGAGATATGGGATGAGATTGCCAGCCTGGCGCCCACATTAGCAGGGATTAATTATGCACGGATTGAGAGTAATGGCATTCAATGGCCATGTCCTGACACAAAACATCCCGGCACTAAATTCCTGCATGAAGGCAAGTTTACCCGAGGGCTTGGCAAGTTTTTCATGTTGCCGTATCGTGCGCCTGCCGAAAGTCCCGACAAGCAATATCCATTACTGCTCACCACCGGACGCACCCTCTATCATTACAATGCAGGGACTATGACACGGAGATCAGCCGGTATTATTCACAAGACAAATGATTGTTTTGTAGAAATACATCAGTCCGATGCCGGTGAATTAAGTATCTTTGATGGTGAGACGGTAAGGATCTGTACGCGCCGCGGATGTATAACTGCCCGCGCCGAGGTTTCCGATAAGGTGAAGAAAGGCATTATCTGGATACCCATGCACTTTGTAGAGTCCGCCGTGAACAAGCTGACAAAGGACGCCTACGACAACATCACCCAGACGGCCGAGTACAAGGTCTGCGGGGCAAAGATAGAAAAAATATAAGATTTTCAGGTGAAAGGCTACTGAAAAGGCTACTAAGAGAATTGTATCTTTTAGTAGCCTTTTTATTTTCGGGTTATATCCAGCAGATTTACCAAATTGAGATTCTTGGCCGTTAGGTCGTTTTCACTTTCTCAGCATGACAAATATTACGAATATGTCATTTTGAGTAAAAGCAAATATCTTTCCCTCAACAGCAAGATGTGAAAGAAATTTACTGACTTCGTTTTCTCCCATGTGTAATGGGTGACGCTTTCCGTGGAAAAGGATAAATCGTTTGATCCGTGTACATATGCCTCTTCAATCCTCATGCTATAGTGCTTTACCTGAATCGTATTACGTCTCTGATCAAGTAATTTAGGTTTGGACATATATTTAATTTTCGTTTTTTAAAAAATATCTTGCAATTTATATTATATTATCGGTAAATTGTTTATGAACCTTAGTATATGCCCAAATAGGCGTATAATACGCTACCAGTAAGGGTATTATATGTACTATAGCTGTATTATTTTACGGCTGTTAGTACGCCTACTTAATGTTCGGCGGCGTGAGATGAAACGGCAGTACACAACGTCCCTCTTCTCCTTGTTGCCATGCAGCTGACTGGTTGCATTCACACTTGAGTGGCCCCATTTATACGGATACGAGCTAGCGGCCGGCGCGGGTCGAATACGACATTATCAAGATGGAGGGTGGGAGGCTGCCGGAATTTTGGGGACACGTCTTTGAGAACTAGGCATCGAGAGTGGGCTAACTTCGATCCAGACATGGGCATACAATATACCTGAACTTGGCTCTTATTGGATTCACGATACCCCATGGCCACTCAAGTCGAAGAACTCGTTCGCACCTTGGCTGACGGCACCCGCCCCGTCGTTGCCATTATAGGGGCTGGCGTTTCGTACGCGGCCACACACGACCCTACATCTCTTTGGCTTGGCCTGTTGAGCAATGGAATCAAGTATTGCGCAGCAGCGAATCGGAAGAGCCAGGATTGGCTAGACCGGCAGGAATCCGGCTTGAATGAAGCCAAGCAAGCAGGAGATATCGAGCGGATATTGAACGTCGCGGATTTGATCGTTGATGAGCTAGGCGGAGAAGGCGCGGAAGGTTTCCAATCATGGCTAGCCAATTCAATTGGTCGTCTGCGTCTCGCGCCGGAAAGTGGTGTCCTGATCGATATCCTGCGCGAACTTTCGCAACGCGGAATGATTGTCGCTACTACCAACTACGATTCGATCGTTTCCAACCATCTAAGTCTACAGCCCATCTTGTGGAGCGATTATCGTTCGGAGCTTCCCGTCATGAATCAAATGCAGGAAGGCATCCTGCATCTCCACGGCCATTGGGAGTCTCCGACATCTGTAATCTTCTCGCGCCGCTCGTATGCGCACATCGTTTGTGACGATACGTTTCAAACACTGTTTCGGCATCTTTGGCTTGGATATCACTGGGTATACATCGGCTGCGGGCGCGGCACAGATGATCCCAACTTTGGGCGATTGTTGAGGTGGGGGGCCGAGAAATTCGGATCGGCGAGCCTTCCGCACTTCCGGCTTTGCTTGCAAAGTGAGGCAGAGTCGTTCCGTGACGAATTTCGATGGCAGCCGAATCTTCGGCTGGTCGAATATGGAAGAAAGCATGAAGCTCTTCCACATTTCCTGGAGCATCTGTCCGAATCGCTTCCATGCCGTCCGTTTATTCGAATCAAAGAGCAGGGACAGTTCTTCCGCATAAAAACCCAGCGCCCGGAAGACATCATTCTCCCGTCCCGGCAGGAGTACCTGCAGGGCGAAGTCCATCGGCCGAAATTTGTGGATGCGCTTGAGCAGCTTCTGACTAGAGACGGATTTGCGTGGCTTCTCGGCCCCGCCTCGCACGGCAAGACAACGGCGGCGCTCTTGATCGCCACATCGCCGTCGCGACTGAATCACCCTGTCTACTACCTTGATCTCAATGACACGCCCGTTGCGCCTGTCGGCACAAGCGTGGAAAACGTGATGCAGAGCCTGTGTCGTCCATGCGTTCTGTTCATTGTCGACAACGTGAACCGGAACGAGGCACTTGCTCGCGTGCTGCACGATAGTTGGGCGAGACACCGGCGCAGAAGCAGCGTTCTGTTTCTCGGGCGAAGCGATCCGCCCAGTTCAGTTTCATTCCAACCATCCCGAAATCTTGCCGATTTGGAAGATGAGGCTATCCATGCTTATGTGGAACTAGATGACCTGGAGGGGCTCTTTCGCACACTCCTGTCGCGCTTGTCCCAAGGTCGACCGCCGCCAATACCTCCGCGGGAGGTCCTCTCACTATGGCAGGAGACTTTTGCGAGCGACCTGGTCGCTTTTTGTTGGGCGCTGACGGCCCGATACCGGCGGCTCAGGCTCGGCGATTGGGATTTGCCAGCTGACGCGGCGCGTCAATTCGTTTGGGCGAAATACCTGGAGCCGCTCTCGACGGAGGAACGCCACAACATTCTTGTTCTCGCAACATTCGCGCGGCACGAACTCGGTTTGCCACCTGAGGTCTTTCAGCCGCAACCATTCCCGCTCTCTCTGCGGATGGGCATTGTTCTTCGCAAGTACAATGACGGCGCTAACGATCACTTTCACCTCAGCGAGCCCGGCTTTGGCGCGTTGCTGCTTGGCGCTGTGGAGCCCGGTGTTTTTAACGAAGCCAATGAAATCTCCTCAGTCTGCGCAAAGTCGCCGTCCGTCGCCGCCGCCTATTCGGCACGCCTGGAAGCGAGCGGCGAGAGGGACAAGGCACGAACAATCGCGACTCTGTTCTTGCAGGATAGTGGAGCCAAATGGCTCCTCGCCGACCACTTGCCTTGGGCTGTCGACACCGTTCGACGAATCCTGCGGCTACATGCCGCAAATGTGCCAGAAGTCGACGATTGGCTGACGCGGGACCCCCGTCATCTCATCCAAGCTTTTCATACGCAGCCGTTCGGCGCTCTGGGTCATTTGATCCGATACGCCGCTGATCATCTGCCCGGGGTTCTCGAACGAATCACTGCCATAGTGGCGGAACCAATTATTCAGGATGCGCTTGCCCAGCGGCTCGCGAAGGTGCCGCCTTACGACTTGATGCAGTTCTTCGAATCATTGAAGTCGGAAGGCCTCAAGTCACCGGTGCAAGGACTTTGGGCGAAAGTGGCGACGCCTGAGAACGCATCGCTCTTTATCTCTCGGGCATTGCAGGGGTCCTTAAGCCAGCTCGATTATTTTTTTCGGAAGGCCGCTGCGCATCGACGGAAACACTTCGTCGCGCTGCTATGGGGTGAACTAGGACGGCCTGAGTCCGTAGACAAGATTGTACGAAACGGCCTGCACGATTCTCTACATCACTTTGCAAGGTTGGCGAGTCAGGCGGTTAAGATGAAGCGTGACGCTCTGGCCGCGTCGTTGTGGGAAAATTTCAGTAGGCGCCATCATTGGTGCCAGATTCTGACACAACTTGTCTCGGACGCTCCGCAGAATTCCGCGACATTCCTCGCCACTCTGAAAACAGCCAGACAACTGGAATTGCTGGAATGGTTGTGGCGAATGCTTCGCTATCGACGAACGCAGATCGCATTCTTAAGAAATGCGCTGCAGGGAGTGCTGCATACGCTAACCAATTTTCTAGACTACGCCCAAAGAGAGGGCCACGATTCGCTGGTTCTGGCGTTATGGCAGCGGCTTGAGACTCTGGAACTCAAAACGCTTCTTGCCGATCGAGCGCTGTCCGGCTTGCTTTCTGAGCTTGGGCGCTTCCTTGAACGTGCTCTTGCGCAAGGGCGCGCTGAACAAGTCCGCGGGCTGATTCAGGAAATCCTGAGCGGCCATCGTCGCAAGGTGTTCGATCAGAAGCTCGGGCAGAGCTCAGCCGATCAAATGATCGGGTTCTTTCAGCGCCTCGACCCGAACTTGATCGGAGAAGTGGTCGCCAACTTCGACGCACAAAGTTGGCTTGCGATAAGGGAGCGCCGACACGCATTGCCGCCGTACGGTTTGGCAGCTCTGTTCAAACTGTTCCACGAGATCGGTCGCGAAGACATAACTATTGGCGAAGCAACGGCAGTAATTAAACTTGCGAGCTTTGAAAACTGGGATCACCCGACCATCGGCTTGGAACTACTGGGTTCGGTTATTCGCTATGCCGAGTTGGCAACGGACGAAGAGGTCGAGGGTTTTCTCCTACGCTCGGTGTCGCCAAGTTGGCTGGATTACCGCCTCGTCAAAGGTTCTGCCGAAGCCGTTGCGAACTTCTTATGCATAGTGGCCGCGAAAGGGGTACATTGCCATGCGGCGGTCGACCGACTTTGCCTTCTGGACCTGCTTGCCGAGTCGCTAGCCGATCTGCCTTCCAAGGGGCTGGATCGCGGGTTGAAAGCGCTGGCGTTGATAGGCGCGGGTGCCCTTGTGGGTTTGCGGCCATCAGGGACGGGGCGTGAAGTTAAGGGGTCGCAAAAAATAGCGAGGGAAATTGTCTCTGAATTGAGCCAAAATCACATGTGGGGAGTGCTTAAATTGCAGGTCTGGGTCGGCGTTTGGGTTTTGTCCGGTGAGTCATCACTCGAACAGTTCCTAAAAGCGTGTAAAGAGTCGTTCGCCCAATTCTGGTCACGCATTGAGCGTGAAAAGCCTGTGTCTGTCGCAGTACAGCATTTAAGTGATCTTATGGTCGATTGGCTCCGATCCGCAGAACAGGCGCCCTCATCCGAGGTACCCAGTCTCTACGATAGCTGACCATTGATGCGCGGCGAGTTTGAAGGTCTGAAGGTCATTCCAAGCCTGGAAGAGAGGATCCCGGGGACGTGGTTCCGAGTCCTCCGAGTTCACTGCTAGTACCGCGGGTGATGGATACCAACGAAAGCCTAACAAAGACGCTACAGGGAAAAAGTTGAGGGTCAAACCTGCATTATTCAACAACGAATTGCTCCTTCAACACTTCAATCTCTTTCTGAAATTTTATCTCTTTTTACCCTTACTGCCCGAACGTAGTGTTTGATGTTGTTGTCTGTATATGCATAGTCGCAAAAGCCGGAGTCGAACCAAACGGCCCAGGCCGTGCCTTCCTTCCTGAAATCAGGACAAACATACAAAACCTTTAAAATTCAGATAAAGGACGACTTTCGTATATCAGGCACGACTACTACCCCAAAAGGTTCTTTGCGGTGGAAAAATGACTTCAAGAGGAGAACCTCTGTCGAGCGAATGTTTTCTGATAACAAACGGGTTCGCCAGATCGCATCCTTCTCTAACTTCAATCTCACTGCCATATTTACCCGTATTGTCGGCGCATTCATAGCTCATAACCATACGGTTATCTGCTATCCCTTTTTGAACCCTCCTTTTGAAAATTTACAAACTTAAATCACACTGATGTAATATTACCTGTGAGTAATATTATCAAGTAAAAAATTAAAAATCTTCTAACAGAAACATTCATCTTGCTTGCCCAGAGATGCTCTCTGTCAAACTTTTAATACTTTAGGTTTTTCATTAAAACGATTTTAAAGTGCAACCAAATTGTTTCCACTTGTTAAGCTTTTGTTGTTGCACCATAACCAACGGCTGTTTAATTACTTACAAATTTTGGTAAAAATTTGACATGAAACGAATTGTTTGCAGTTAGATTAACAAAAATAATTCCAAAAATTTTTTACTTTTTTTAACTCTATAAAACAAAAACGCTTAGAACATTCTAAGCGTTTTTTGTTTTTATAGGTACAGGCATTGCAAAACAATACTATCGAAAAAGTGAATTTCACCCGTGAGAGTCATTTCGACCGAAGGGAGAAATCTTCGTTCGAATGTATCGGGAATCTCAAGATTCCTCGCTTTGCTCGGAATGACAAACAAAGGGGAGATTTCCATCCTCCCCTTGTGACCAAAGGTCATGAACGTTTCATGAGGATTTTTAAAGATGATGACAAAAAGAATATTAATCGTTGATGATGAAGAAGGATACAGAAGGGTACTGCTGAATTCATTGACAGACAGCGGCTACGAAACGAAGGCCGTGAAAAATGGTTTAGAGGCACTGGAGGAGATTAAAAGGCAGAGATACTCAATTATATTACTGGATGTGAAGATTGCTGGATGTGAAGATGCCGGGAATGGACGGCATCGAATTGTTAGAGCGGATACAAGGGACACGATTTTCTTCTCATTCCCACATAGTGATTATTACAGCCTATACAGACCAGGATATTGCAAGGGAGGCAGTTAGAAAAGGCGCAAAAAAGGTGATTACTAAACCTTTTAGTATGGACGACATTGCGGCGTGTCTTAGTGAATTATAGTAATTTTAACTCAGGAGAGGTGAAATATGATAAAGATGTTTAAGGAACGCATAGTTTTTGTTATTGCTACGTTTGTATTTTTTGGGTTGTTTCCCTTGATTTTGTTTAAAATGCTTGCATTTCCAAAGGCAAACGCTGAACTGAAACAGGGTGTTCAGAGGAATCTGGAAGGTATTGTAAGCAAGCAGAAGGATATGCTTGCCTTATTGTGGGATGAAAAAAAGTCGCATGTCAGGTCTATCTCAGACACTATTCAAAGCGCATTATTGATTCAGAGTAAGGATGATTTCGTGAGTCTTGTAAACGGGACAGACAAGCACGAATACTTGAGACTAAAGACGCAATTAGAGTGCACAAAGGCAGACCATGGTTATAAGGGAATTTTTGTTTGTGACGGAGCCGGTATTGTCCAAATGGCTACTAAAGATGAGCAATCATTAGTAGGCATGAATATCATGAAAGAGAGTCCCTTCCGTAATATTCAGGAGACCTTATACGACGGTAAAACGTATATTTCTGATGTGGTTGATTTTTCGCTCACCGGGGATGCTCCTGAAAAAAATGGGAATGGTTTGCCTTCGATGTTTATGTCTTATCCTGTTAAGGGACAAAATCATGATGTGATGGGCGCTGTTGTATTGTGGATGGATACATCGATATTGACTAAGGCTATGAAGGGCATCGTGCTTGGGAAGACAGGAGAAGCCTATCTGGTAAACAAAGACGGCGTCATGATTAGCGAATCGAAGTTTTCGAAGTACGTTAAAAATGCGAATGGCACGGACGCCATGTCTTATAAAGTCGTGGAACCCGATACTCAGATGATAACAAAGGGGGTTGAAAAGTGTATTACTGGCAAAATCAGTGGTTATGATCTGGAAGGATACAGGGATTATGATGGGTTAAAAGTCGTGGGTGCTTGGTCATGGCTGAAAGACTTAAACATGGGGCTCATTGTGGAAATAGACGCAGATGAGGCCTTCGGCGTGGTAGATAACATAAAGTCACTGGTAATCTCACTCATGGTCGTAATGATAATCCCGGCGTTTATCGCAGCAACGCTGATTTACCGGAAACTTTCCACAGGATACGTGCTGAAAGACATGTCCCTGCCAAAGAAGGCTACGCTGGGCGTAACAAGCATCATTATGGTGGGGTTTGTGATAGCTATCATGGACGGTTATGAGCTAAAGAAAGAACGCGGTTATCTTCGGGAACAGCGATACAAGGTGCATAATCCTTTGAATGTATTTGGTTCTATTGTAACGCAGAGGGATGAAGATTTTATCAAGAGTAATATTTCTAAATTCAAGGAGGAGCTTCCGATTTTCAAATCCGAAAATACTGTTCATCCGGGAAGTGAGCAAAGACAAATCGCTGAAAGCATTATAAAGCCAACAATAGAGACAACCGTGGCAACGTGGGAATTAAAACCTTAAAAGATTACTATAAGATTTTTATATAAGGAGAAACTGTCATGAATAATACAATTGTGTCAACAAGAGATGAATCCAGGGCGCTTCTTGATGTAAAGGATGCAACAGGATGGTATGAGTATGAGCCTTCTTACGATGGTGTAGTTACGCATATCAACACGGCTGGCGCGAGGCTTTTTGGATTTACATCGCCTGACGATGTGATCGGGAAAAAGATTAATGAGTTGTATGCGCATCCCTTTGACCACGAGAAGACATTGTCCATGCTGTTCAGGGACGGGCAGGTGCATGGTTTCTATACCTTAATGAAATCAAGGAATGGCAACCTGTTTTTTATAAAACAATCCAGTTCTGTCATCCTGGAAGGCATAGATCAATATCCTATCAAGGTGAAGAGCGACTTTGAGCCTGTACAGTCGATGGTTTCTTTGTAATAAAGTGGTATGAAACATAAAAATCCCCCTTAGAAAAGGGGGCAGGGGGTTGTAAAGAATTCCAGAAAAAGCACAACCCACTAATTCCCCCTTTGCTAAGGAAGAATTAAAGTCCCCTCTTGGGAGGGGATTGAGGGGTGGGTAAAAAACAAAACTTGTCATCGCTCAAACGGAGAACCGTTGGATTTTGTCGTTTAAAACCCAATATACTTTAAGATTTCAGGAGATTATTTTTATGAATGAAACAATACAAACATCTTCAGTACAAACGCCCCAGGGGAATACAAGGGTGCTGATGCTTGCAACACTGGCATTTGCCACGTGCTTCGCCGGTTGGGCGCTCTTTTCTCCTTTAGCGGCATACCTGAAGGTCGAGTTTAAGTTGTCTTCCACCGCCGTGGGATTGTTACTCGCAACGCCTGTATTGCTTGGCTCTATTGCCAGGGTGCCCATCGGCGTTCTGACGGACAAATTTGGCGGCAGGCGGGTTTTTAGTATCCTGCTCTTATTTGGTTTTTTCCCTATGTTTATCGCGGGTTTTGCGCAGAGTTACAGCTTTTTACTGGTCTGTGGATTTTTCTTCGGTTTGGTGGGCACATCATTTGCCATCGGAATTCCGCAGGTTTCTCAATGGTATCCAAAAGAAAAACAGGGTCTGGCATTGGGTATTTACGGCGTGGGCAATATCGGTTCAGCCCTTGCTACTTTCGGGGCGCCGCTTCTGGTCGAGTCTATCGGGTGGCATAAGGTATTTATGGTTTACTCAATTCCTTTGCTCATAATGGCAGTTGTTTACTGGTTTTTTTCCGAGGATGCGCCAAAGCCGGCCAATGCAAAGCCGCCTACCTTTGGTGATAAACTGAAGGTATATAAGTCTTCTAATTTAATCTGGGTCTTTTGTCTTTTCTATTTCATGACCTTTGGGTTCTTTGTAAGCTTTTCGTTATGGCTACCTTCGTACCTGAGAGATTTTTACAGGATTACACCTGTAAAGGCCGGTAGTCTTACCGCAATATTCGTATTTGCTACCACGTTTGCCCGTATTCTGGGAGGTTATCTTGGCGATAAGATTCCCGGAAGGCGCATCTTGGTAGTCCTTTCGCTGGCGATACTCAGCATATTGATATTCCTGAATCTTAATGTTTCGTTAATGACTTCACTGACAGTTTTTTATATAATGGGTGTTTGTTTGGGTATAGGCAATGGCGTTATATTTAAACTTGTTGCGGAGTATTTCCCAAAGGATACCGGCACCGTTGGCGGTATGGTGGGGGCAGCAGGCGGGCTTGGAGGCTTCTTCCTCCCGATTATTCTGGGCACATTAAGGGATTATACCAACAATTATTCGTTGGGATTTATCTTCGTTTCGCTCGTGTGTCTCATGAGCCTTTCCTTTATGGAAGAAAAAACGATAACGAAGATGCACAGAAAAGCTGTGAATGCTTGAGGTTGATTGTATAGGAAATTTCATTTTGTTTATGCGGCTTAGCGGGTGGTAGCAGGCATAAAATCCCCCTTAGAAAAGGGGGCAAGGGGGTTGTAAAAACTCAAGAAAAACACAACCCCCTGAATCCCCCTTTGTTGAGGGGACTTAGCAGGACTAATTTAAGGAATTTCAAAACCGGCCACATATTAGGGGCATGGCGCTCCGTGCCCGCCTTTGATGGTTCAATCATCCTCAATTGAATCAAAATGTTTAGTCTCTGGCTACAAGCGCAGAGGCAGGTT
>JACPHJ010000166.1 GCA_016188675.1 Planctomycetota bacterium | reverse complement strand
GTCCCCCTCACTGAGGGGGAGAAAGGGGGATGGGGGAGGTTTAGGTGGGGGTGAACTGTTGCGAATAATTTTTCTTCAAGCCTTACATGTTCAATTGCCCCCACACTTGCCCTCATACCTGAACTTATAGTTACCCCCTCGAAGCATGGGCCTGCTGCGGTAGAGGTTGCCACTGTTTGATTGTCAAGAAAGAGAACCATTTCACCATTCGTGCCTATATCCAAAAAAAGGGCTGGCAATTCCAAAGTCTCATAATTAATGGCAAGAAGCCCGGAAACGATATCCCCTCCCACGTACGCTGAAAAGCAGGGGAACGTTGTTACCGGCGCATATTCAGCAATTGCAATAGCAAGTTCCTTCGCTGTTGTCGTGAAGGTATCAAGGATTTCGGCTGTATAAGGATACTCGCCTATCCCCATGATTTCCTTGTTTAAAAATATATGCTGCATGGTGGTATTACCGGCGGCAATAACCTGATAAATATTTTCAGGTTTTATATCTTTCTCAGACGATAAATAAGTAATTAAAAAATTAATGGCAGATATAAGCTCCCCGTGCATTCTGAAGAGGCCGTCTTTATGGGATGTGGAGTACTTTATCCGGGACATAACATCGTGACCGTAATACACGATCGGATTCAGTACAGAAGAATTTTCGAGTATATTGCCGTGGTGAAGATCAACCATTGATGCTGCCAGCGTTGTAGTTCCAATATCTAGGGCAATCCCGTACATGCAAGATTGTGTATCGCCCTCTTCGGTTGCAATGAGTTTATCATTTACATATACCCGCGTGGAATAAAGGCCATTGCCATAATGCACCGGCTCCTTTTTTACCGATGGATTCATGTTGTATTGTCGACTATCTTTTGTGAAGAAGCCATCGATAATCTTCATATCATCCTTCTTTTCCTGGGAAGGAAGGGTGACCTCCATATCATTTTCAACAACAGTTTTACAGGCAAGTACCGTATCGAGGGTTTTATTTATCCGTACCTGCACAATATCCTTTCCGCATTTACCCGTACCCCCGCATGGACTTTCCACAGAAACACCAAGCCTCCTTGCCGCCTCAAGAATGGTAATCCCTTTTGGTACCTCACCTTCAATTCTTAAGGGATAAAAAGTTATCTTTGCACTCTCTGTCATGTATTTCCCTTCACAACTGCTGTCATGGCCTTAATATGCTCGACGGGCGTTTTTGCGCTCAGGCCGCATGCAGGGGCAAGGATGTCTATACCGCAATCTAAAAGGTTGTTTGAGGCATTTTGTATCCTGTCAATCGGACCGTTTTGTAAAAGAATCGTACTTACGTTGCCCATGAGTTTTTTCCCTGAAATGACATTTTTTGCTTCTCGTATATTTACCTTAGAATCCACACTTATGCATTCAGACACGAGTTCCTTAAGTAGTTCATAGATAGGGATCACATTGCCGCAGATATGGACTATGACCGGTTTTCCAAGTTCATGCATCCTATTTACAATCCTGTTCAAATAAGGAAGTACGAATTCTTTGAACAGGCCTGGTCCAAGGATTTCACCGGTTGCGGAAGGGTCGGATATTACCATAACGTTTGCGCCATGCCCAATAAGCTCCTCGCCATACCTGATACTATTGTCAGTTAAAAATCTGAGCAAACCATGGACATCATCGGTCTCCTGTTTGAGCGCTTTAAAAAGCACCGTTGCTTCTACCAGTGAGGTAGCGAGGCTCAACGGGCCTACCAGATTCCCTATTACCGGTGTATTGGAGAAGCGCTGGCTTAATATCGCAGTACATTCAAGGATTGTGGGAAGACGGCCATCTGTATGAGGGTTGAGTTCTTTTAAATCCCTCCACTGTTTTACGGATTTTAAAGGATACTGTACCATGTGGGGGCTGGTAATCTCATCACCATCTTCTACTTCCCCTCCAAAAGCCTCTGCTTCTGCCGTCATGCAGAAAGGGATACCGAGATTTTCAAGTCCTGTTTGCATTCGCATAGCGATTGAAAGCTCTGCCATTTTTTGTGCATCACGGTGTGCTGCCGGCCATCGGCAACCTGTTTGTATCATGACCTCTCTGCAAGCCATGGTCATCATGCCGCCGGGACAGATAACAGGCGTCCTGTCTACATTTTCACCACGAAGTACTTTAAGGAGTCGTTCTTTTTCTGTCATAATAATTAGAATGAAGTAGGGGCACGGTGCACCGTGCCCCTACAGATTGGTATTTTTCGTAACAAATAAGTGG
>JACPHJ010000167.1 GCA_016188675.1 Planctomycetota bacterium | reverse complement strand
TCTATAGCGATATGGGTATGTTCGAAGTTGACCGTGGTTCACCAAAGCACAAGGCAAAGAGAGATGCATGGATAAAGAAGTGTCAGGATTGCCATTCACCAAGATTTGCTGCTGATAAACTGAAGGAAATGGACGATGGTATCAGGTTGAGCTTCACGAAGTGGAGAGAAGCTGCTGCTGTTATAGTTGGCTGCTTCTTGGATGGTGTTGTTGATCCAATGCCAGAAGGTTCACCACCAGACTGGTACGGTCATTACACATTCAGCTTGTTACCAGGCGGCGATCCAAGATTCTATTCTACCTCAAATCTTGAGCGTCTGGGTCTTGAAATGATTTGCTATCTGATCGGTAATACCTATAAGGCATTGGCTCATATGTGTATGTACAACGCCACATATGGAAATGGTGGTGCCTTCGAAACGGATAGAAAGATGATCGAGATCAAGACAGAGGCTGCTAAGCTAAGAAGGTTTGCGGCGATTGAAAAGAAGATCGGTTTAGAGCACAAATCAGAAGCATTCTGGCTGCATGGCGAGTATTCAGATTTACTCCCAGGTTGGAGGAGAAAACCAGGCGACGTAGATGTTGAATGGTTCAAGAGGACTGATATTCCTCACCGTGCAAATGCTGATGCTCCTGTAGAAGCACATCATTAATCTGTAAAATCTGGAATAAAATCCGGATTTGTCTGTAACATAACGATGAGGGTAGCAGAAAAGAATTATGTTTGCTACCCTCATCGTGTTTCTGAGTTTGGTTTAATGGTAAGCATACGGAATAATAAATATAAAGGCGGTGTTGCTTATGGAAACGATTATATTAAAATCTAAACTACAAAAACAAGAGGATTCGTGTAAGACAAATAGTTTTCCTGATAAAATGGGGCATTTTGGACGTTTTGGCGGGAAGTTCGTCCCTGAAACTATAATGCCTGCTTTGGATCAGTTGGAAAAGGCCTATTTGGACGCAAAAAACGATCCGGCTTTTAATGCAGAACTAGAATATTATTTGAGAGAATATGTAGGCCGTCCCTCGACCCTTTATTATGCAGAAAGATTAACGAAGAAGCTGGGAGGCGCAAAGATATACTTAAAGAGGGAAGACCTGAATCACACGGGCGCTCACAAAATAAACAATACAATTGGGCAGATATTGCTTGCCATTAGGATGGGTAAAAAACGTATTATCGCAGAGACAGGTGCTGGCCAGCATGGGGTAGCGACTGCGACTGCTGCGGCTATGTTTGGAATTGAATGTGATGTGTATATGGGTGAAGAAGACATGCGGCGGCAAGCGTTGAATGTTTTTAGGATGAAACTGTTGGGGGCGCGGGTCGTACCTGTGACAAGCGGCTCGAAAACTTTGAAAGACGCCACTAATGAGGCTTTCAGGGATTGGATGGCATCGGTTAGGCATACACACTATATTTTAGGCTCTGTGGTTGGCCCTCACCCTTATCCAACGATGGTAAGAGATTTCCAGGTGGTGATTGGTAAAGAAGTAAAGAAACAAATGCTTGAAAAGGAAAACAGATTGCCGGATTATCTCATTGCCTGTGTTGGTGGCGGTAGTAATTCAATGGGATTGTTTCATCCTTTTATTGAAGACAGAGAGGTAAAGATGATAGGGGTGGAAGCTGGAGGCATAGGGCCTGATATAGGCCAGCACGCATCTACGCTTACCAGCGGCAAGGTCGGTATTTTGCATGGGAGCGCGAGTTATGTACTGCAGGACGATGATGGCCAGACATTGCCGGTACATTCGATTTCTGCCGGGTTGGATTATCCTGGCGTTGGTCCGGAGCATAGTTATTTAAAAGACATTGGAAGGGATGAATACGTTTCGATTACCGATGATGAGGCTGTAAATGCCTTCCAGGAATGTGCACGGTTGGAAGGGATTATTCCCGCCCTTGAGGCAGCACATGCCATTGCATATACAATGAAATTTGCTCCGACGTTGAGCAAAGATAAGATAATTGTCATATGCCTGTCTGGAACCGGTGACAAGGATTCCTTTGAAGTCGCAAAAAAACTTGGATACAAGATTTAGTTATGGTAAAGATCTGGTTTTGTATTTTTCGAGCGAATGTACGCTTTGGCGATTCAGTGACGAGTTTTGATGAATAGGATTGATAAAAAGTTTCACGATTTAAAGAGCAATAAAAAGCCTGCCTTTATTCCCTTCATTACTGCCGGTGACCCAGACCTGCAGACTACAAAGGCTTTGATTTTAGAGTTGGAAAAAAGGGGTGCGGATATTATTGAACTCGGCATCCCTTTTTCAGACCCCATTGCTGATGGCCCCATTATACAAGCCTCGTATTACAATGCCTTAGTCCGAGGGACTAAGGTTGCGCAAATCCTTGACATGGTTTCGGAACTTCGCACCAAATCCGAAATACCCATTGTTTCAATGGTGTCTTATAGTACTGTGTTTAAGGGGGGTTGCCAGGCGTTTATTGAAAAAGCCGGTAAGGCCGGATTGGATGGCTTGACTATTCCGGATCTTCCGGTGGAAGAAAACTTTGATCTGTTCGAGGCCGCGAAGAAGGAAGATTTTAAGCTTGTGTGTTTTATTGCGCCAACCACAACAGATGAACGGATGTCTTTAATCACCAAAAAGTCACAAGGTTTTTTGTATTATATTTCTGTGGTGGGAATAACCGGGATTAGAGATAAATTGCCGGATGATATTGTTCAGAATATCAATAAACTTAAACATATGACCACAACGCCTATTGCTGTAGGTTTCGGAGTTTCAACGCCGGAACACGCAAAGTTGGTCGGCAGGATTGCAGATGGGGTTATTGTAGGCAGCGCCATTATAAAAGAGATAGAGAAGCATGCAAATGAACCGACGGAAAAATTAGTAAATAATGTTGGTAAATTTGTAGAGCAATTGATTCTGGGCGCTAAAGGGTAGATTTGTATGTAACGTTGTTGTGTGTTTGAAGTTATCTATATGTGACGATTCAGTGATTATATTTATGTTATTTTTGTTTAAACCCGTTAAAAATAATTAACTTTTGTATTGACTTAACTATTAGATTAAGTATAATGATTTTTCTAAAAATTTGGGATTAAAATGTAGAGATGTTGGCTGATACGTTGATGAATTATGAGGTGTTTAAATTTTAATGTATTGGAAAGGGGGTGGTCTGCAAGAGTCTACGGTGAGGTTATTTTATTATGTAACGCAATCGAATGACGATTGTGGCGTACGGATAATGAGAAAGGAGGAGAATTTAAAGTATCATGCATAAATTTTTAAAAGTAACATTAGCTTCAGCAATATTGGGTATCGGCACAATGGGTGTGGTGGCCAACCTGATGACAAAAGAGGTAAAGGCAGTAGAAATTATCACCCACTGGGTTCCTCATGAAGTCTATGGACAGATAGGTGAACCAGACAACAACGGTAAGGTGTTCTTTTCCGGCTTGGGAGCAAAATACATGGGTTATCCTAAGGACTCGGGAGCGCCGCCTTATCCTGGAAAATATAGCAAATTCTGGAAGACTTTACCTGCCTACCGTTATTACATTCCTGACTA
>JACPHJ010000164.1 GCA_016188675.1 Planctomycetota bacterium | reverse complement strand
TTTTTTATATGGTATCACTATCACGGGTTGCATTTGCCGTATAATCCACAAAATCCTTACGATAAAATATTTCAGGAAGATATTTTTAGCAGTATATCAGCCGATTCTGAAGCTGTTTCTGTGGTAAAAAAGAAAAGCGTCATCAAAAACAATTCCGTTAATTTCAATAACACAGACAGAAAGATCATTGTTGCGCTTTACGATGGTCAAATGAGACAATTGGATGACTACATGGGGCAACTTACGGAAAAGATGAAGAAATGTGGCATATTGGATAACACGGTAATCATCATAACTTCAGATCATGGAGAAGAATTGTTTGAACATGGTTTTATTGGTCATGCATCCACATCATTGAATGCGAAATTGTATGATGAGATTATTCACATACCATTGATAATCTGGTGGCCAAAAAAAGTTAAACACAGGGTCGTAGACGAACTGGCGCAGCAAATAGATATCATGCCAACCATACTAGATATGCTGGGATTACCGCCTTCTGAAGGATTACAAGGATATTCTCTGCTACCTTCAATACAGGATAAATCTGCGAATAATTTACGACCTGTTTTTTGTGAGACGATTCTGGGTGGGTATCAGAGCACAAAAGAGATGGAAGAGATCAGACTCCGCTGCATCAGGACGAAAGAGTGGAAGCTTATTTATACCACGCGTAATGTGAGCAGCGGAGGATTAGACGATGGTAAATATGAATTGTATACCCTCAGTAGTGCTCCTAAGGAAGAGAGGAATATTTTTGAAAATCATCCTGAGGTAGCAAAGGAGTTAAAGAAAAAGCTCTTTCAGTGGATTGAAACTACAACATCAAAAAGAGAGAGTTCTGTAAAATAATCTATGACAAGCGTTAAAAAGAAAATTGTCGCTGCCAGGGTTAGTACAAAGAGAAATTTTTACACGCAGAAGAAGAAATGAGTGACGATAACTTGACGGCGCCTGTCTTCGTGACGACGAATCTTTACGCGCAAGAGGCTACTTCGATACTGCGGCCACATACTATTACTTAAGTGGATTATGGAATGCAGGGAGGCTATGTGAGTGGGCTAGCGACCATCTTGACACTCTTAAACATGGAGAGATTCAAACCTTGCTCATGCCAGCGGTCGCCTCTCAACCACGTCCATGATGCATAACACTGCGCGCCACCGGACGCGGCAAAAAGCGCCGCGCCGGTGAGCTTCGACGTTAGCCGCTAACAGCATGATGAAGATTATGTCTCAGGTCAAACTCTTTCATACGGATAAAAAAGCTTTTTGTATTCATCCTGTGCAAAGCGGTCTGTCATTCCTGCGATATAGTCACAGACTCCCTGATACAGACCTGCTTCTTCTATCCACCTTTGATATTCAGCGGGGAGTTGTTTTGGATTTTTGATAAAGGCTATAAAAAGTTCTTCCAGGAACCGCTTTGCCTTATCTGACATCCTAGCCACCCGATAATGCTGATATACGTTTTTAAAGAGGAAATTTTGGAGTTTCTTCTTTTGTTCAGATAATGCAGGAGAAACGGACAAGATCAGGCCAGGATGATTTCTGACGTCCTTAACAGTTTTAATACCTTCACGCTTAAGCATGGTCAGGGTGTTTTCTAACAAATCAGTGACTTCCATATTGATCAGGGTTCTGACCGTTTGAGCGATTAATATGTCATGATTGTTAATCACATATCTTTGTTTTACCTTTTTTTGCGTTTCCCGCCACAAGTCAACTGTTTGCAAATCAGAGTCTGTAATAATGCCTGCTTTTAAGCTGTCATCCAGGTCGTGGTTATCATAGGCAATGGAGTCGGCCTTGTCCACAATCTGTGCTTCCAGCAGTGGCCTTTCATCAATATTATATTCCGTTGTGGTAGATGTGTGGTCGTAAGGAGAAATGTGTTTTACAATGGATTCCTTGACTTCCCACGATAAATTCAATCCTGGAAAATTTGGGTATTTCTGCTCAAGGATGTCAACGACGCGCAGTCCGTGCAGATTATGTTCGAATCCTCCGTGTCCCTCCATCAGTTTTTTTAAGGCATCTTCGCCTGAATGCCCAAAGGGTGTGTGTCCTAAATCATGGGCAAGCGCAATGGCCTCTGCAAGGTCTTCATTAAGATTCAGGGCACGGGCGATGCTCCGGGCAATTTGTGATACCTCTATGGTATGGGTTAATCGGGTACGGTAATAATCCCCTTCGTGATTCACAAAGACCTGGGTTTTATACTCTAAACGTCGAAAGGCAGTGGAATGGATAATGCGGTCCCGATCACGCTGATAGATACTACGATACTGATGCTCCTCCTCAGGGTATTTTCTCCCCCTGGAATCCTTGCTTTTCATGGCGTAAGGGGCAAGCTCTCGTTCTTCTCTCGATTCAATTTCTTTGCTTGTTAGCATAGCATGAAAAAACAGGTTTTGGACACAGATGAACACAGATTATTATAGATTAAATAACTAGCTTTTTTCTGTGAATTTCTGCGAAAATCTGAGTCCAGATTGGTTTATAAGTGTTTTTGGAATTCTTTATAAAGGTCTTCCAGGGATTGTGGAATGACCTTTACGTCAGAAACAACAGGCATAAAGTTCGTATCACCGTTCCAGCGCGGAACGATGTGAAGGTGAATATGGCCGATAAGACCGGCCCCGGCAGACTTTCCTAGATTAATGCCGAGGTTAAAACCCTCGGGTTTCATTATTTTTGTGAGGAGTTCTTTCATGTCTCTCGTCAGTTCCATAATTTCAAGCATTTCCTGTTTAGATAGGTCGGAAATGTCTGCCTTATGTTTGTTGGGCACGACCATGAGATGCCCGCTGTTGTATGGAAACTTATTGAGGATACAGAAGCACTCTTTTCCTCTATGCACTACGAGGTGTTTTTCGTCCTGAGTATCCTGGAATGCGTTGCAAAGAAAACAGTTGTTTTCTTTTTGAGGTTC
>JACPHJ010000162.1 GCA_016188675.1 Planctomycetota bacterium | reverse complement strand
TAGCGCTACGACTGATGCTACCGGTAGTTATACAATAGCGGATGTAACACCAGGCGATTATACGGTAACAGCATCGGCAACAGGTTATGATTCATCTTCACAGCCTGTTACGGTAGTAGAAGGTGCAGTAGCTCCAGCTAATTTTGCATTGGTGCCAACACCACCAGGAACACCAACGCCAGGGCCAACAGTAACACCAACGCCAACGCCAGTATGCGAGCCTGAGTCGGTTTCGGTATCTCCGACCAGCCTGAAGCTCAAGAGGAAAAAGAGCAGCGATGTGACGGTGACGGTGAATGGTAGTGCAGATGTTTGTCCGGGTGGCGTTGTAGCAGGCGAAACGGTAACGGCGACGATCAATGCGGCCGGCAAGAAGCGCATATCGGTATCGCCGGCAAGCGCTACAACAGACCCAAGCGGTGTGGCAACATTCACAATTACTGCTAAGAAGACGACCGGTAATGCAAGGGTCACATTCAAGGCAGGAGATGTGAAGAAGTCGCAGACCGTGAGAGTTCGGAAGTAAAAAAACGTATCCCTGATCGTAATATACAGGGGAACGTAGAAAAGTCAATAGAAGTTAAAGAAAAGGGGTGTCATGCCGAAAGGCGTGACGCCCCTTTCTTTTTTAACTATGGTTAACCACAGATGAACACAGATAAACACGGAGGATATATGGAATTATTAGAAAAGGACCTGACAGAAAAGATTATTGCTGCATGCCTCGAAGTATCTAATGAGCTTGGGGCAGGTTTTCTGGAGAGTGTATACGAAAGGGCGCTTCTTATTGCTTTAACAGATAAAGGCTTGAAAGCAGAGACGCAAGTACCCCTTAAGGTTGTATTCAGGAACCGTGTTGTTGGTGATTTTTATGCTGATACACTGGTTGAGAATTTAGTTATAATTGAATTAAAGGCCGTTAAGTCAATAGGCACAGAAAACGAGGCACAACTCATAAATTACTTGAAAGCAACAAACAAGAGAGTTGGTTTATTAGTTAATTTTGGGAAACCAAAACTTGAATGGAAACGGTTTGTTTATTAATATTAAACACGGATAAAATGATGATTTAAATTTTTCGCTATCTCATCCGAGGATGAGATACAATCCTTCTATTTCTATTGAAAAATCGGTGTAAATCTGTGTTCATCCGTGGCAAATTGCTTTTTTTGGTATCTATTATTCGTGTCCATCCGTGGTTAATATCTTATGCGAAAAAAACAAGCTTTTACGTTACTTGAATTAATAGTCGTTTTGGTGATTATTGGCATTGTAGCCGGTGTGGCGGTTCCCAGGTTTACGGGGTCATTTGATTCTATCAGATTCAGAAAGACGATGAACGAACTGGTATACTTTCTCAGGGAGGCGCGTATTAAGGCGATGTCAAGCGCCGAGGCGACCAAGGTTGTTTTCGATTTTCGGGGAGGGTATTGCTATAATGAGGACAAAAGAATATTCATGATGCCCCGCGAAATAGAGGCGTTTACTGATAAATTAGAAGGGAAGGATGAACAAACAAGGATTTTTACGTTTTACCCAAATGGGACCGCCTTGGAAGATAAACTGGGGTTTGTTTGCGATAATATGGTGGCTGTGCTGCATGTGGAGCCTTTGGGCGGGATGGTCTATTATAAAATCAATGAGGAGATGGAACAGGTGGTTCGTTATGCAAGGAATGAAGAAATACCTGATGAAGAGGAGATCAAAAAAAATATTGATAAATCAAAAGATTCTGATAAATTAACAGAAGATATAGAGATGGAAGGATTAGATAATGTCATGAGTGCTGACGATGAGTTTGATGAAGATGAGGTAGAAGAGGATGATAGTTCTGCCGCTGAAGAAGGTGAGGAGGAGTGATTATTAAATCCAATACTTTCTGAATAAATGGCTATATGGCTAAATGGTCAGATGGTTGATAACTAAACAACCATCTAGCCATTTAACCATCTAACATCTAAAACTGGATATTCAGGGATTTCAATTGCGTAGAAACATACTGCTGTGCGTCCAAAAGGTTGATGAAATAGTGATGCGTGCAACGGAAAGGAGGCATGTATGCCGACGGTGAAAGACAGGATCGACAATCTTGAAAAGGTGCTTGAGGAATACATCAGAAATGTTGGCAATTCTCAAATGC
>JACPHJ010000165.1 GCA_016188675.1 Planctomycetota bacterium | reverse complement strand
TTAAATTACCGTTAAATTGCAAATGTTTATCTATCTTGTTTCTCAATTCCTCTTCATCCAGTGCAAAGCAAGGATTAATCTCTATTAAGCCATTGACATTGCCTCGGGTGTCTGCAGGTATGGAAACGCCTGCACTGCGCAGCCATCGGACGAACAAGTTAATCATGTCCTGTCTTGCGGTAGCAGGGGAATTTTCCCCTTTCATATTTTTTATCGGCGAAAATTCATCTTCGCGAGGTACTTCCATTATCACACCCTTCTCAACATGTTTCATCACATCGAAGATGAAACTCTCAAATTTAATGGCATTGTTTTTCTCAGGGTTGATTGTGTCGCCTTTTTCGTCCAGGTACGGCACCTTTTTTATTGCGGCGTGGTAAGGAAGTGGATCCTCTTTCTTATATATTTTTCCAAGGAAGTCGATGCTGATCATATGGACGGCGATACTTCCTGCGTTGTATTTTAATGTGCCATTCTCGTCTTTTGCGTACATATCTTCGCGGTTGAGTTCGCTATATTCAATCAGATGCAGACGTCCATCCATTTGTACTATAATACCGACCTTTTCTTCCGGATGGCGCTTTTTTACAATCTTTGACGAGAACTCTGCATTATCCATCAGGTGATAACCGGCAAAAACCGGGTCGGCAATTTTAATTAACACATTATCAACCTGATGGTAAAAGATGTGCTTAATCCCCCGCCTCCTCATGTCATGAAAAACTTCTTTTTCCTTGAGGGCAAGAATAGTGCCTCCATGACCATTGGGACTCGTCACGATATTCCACTTGGAGTCCATGAGTAAATTTCCCTGGAGGTCCACCACAGGGAGCATGCGCTGGGTAAAGAAACACACATCGCGCGGTTCAAATCCAAAGAATCGATGCGTATGGAAAAAGTCCCTGGTTATTGCATCGTTGGACTCACTCGTCATGATATACCAGGGGATAGTTGTGTGATACCTCTTCTGGAGAGCCAGTATCTTTTCTGCATGTAATTGAAAAATACTCTTGCCGCTAATAGGGCCAATAGGGAGAGCGCCTTTTGGCCCGTTGCTCCCCAACCTGGTACCCTGTCCGCCTGCAACGGTAAGTATGGCGACTTCACCTTTCTTTAATAGACTTTCACCCATCTGTTTTGCCATTTGAGAGCGTCCCTTTTCATTCTCGTTCCCGGGAATGGATATTACGTGAGGTGGGCTGAAATGGTGTTGAATAGAGTGCGTGGTCTTTGAACGGGTATCAGAGAATATCTTCTTTATGAAAGGGAATTCGATGGACGCAATCTGGTCGAGGAGGTGTTGTTTTTCACCATGGGTTATCTCATTCCACCACCTGAAGATATGTCCTTGACCAGCATTGATAGCAATATCTCTGCACCAGTTTTCGGCCAGAAATTCTGCTGCTGATATGTTTCTATTCACCATCCTTGGTTTCTTTATTTCGTGTGAGTAGGTATCCATAACGTAGAAAACAACAATAAAATTCTCCCTATTTATACCCCTATTCGCAAGTAAAATTTCTGATTATAATTTAAGAGTACCATTAGTTTCCTCTCTTAAATTATCGGAAGGTTTTTGGTAAAATTTACATATTTCAATATTTTCCTATCAGAAAACATCTGTCAACGTAAACCACCATTTAATAAAACCCTTTGCAACCCCGACAACATCTTCGCACTTTTTCCCAACTTCGGCAGCATCAGTTTCTGTGTATTCCCTTGTGAATGTTCATTTAAGTTCCTTACCTTAATCCAGCGACAACGAGTAAAAATAAGAATTTGTTGAGCAAAAGTGACAAAAGCAACACCAAAAACAACACAAGTGCATGTTCAAGACCGCCCCATATACTCCCAGCATACTCAAAATGGGTCATTTTTTCTTACCAATAGCAAAAAAGTGCACACAGAAGAAACACTATCTCCCTACCAGACGAGTCTTCTTCTTGTGCTGTATAGAAAGAATACACGATACGTTTTCTCATCCACTGCTTGTGGCCATATTCAGGGATGGAATCGCTTCCCATGCATGAACAAAATCCTTCCACCACCGATGCATGGTCGATATCTTCATTCGTATCTGACGGCCATTCGTGATTATCTTGGAGGCAATCAGCCCTATACAACGCCGTATCCTTTTGATATGCTTCTTTCGGTAGGGTTTTGGCAGTACCAAATCCCGTATCCAGAGCGACAAGTTATAGGCCAGTTGCGCCCACAACAGATATACCCAGTTTGCAAAAAACTCTCACATCGGAAAATG
>JACPHJ010000161.1 GCA_016188675.1 Planctomycetota bacterium | reverse complement strand
CCGCCCCTGGTGGGAGGGGTTAGGGGAGGGGGTGAATCTTTACGGAAACAGGCGATGATTCCAGAAGGTGCAGTAGTGCTTCACAACGACAATGGAACTGCAACCGGATTTGCTCTTAATCGTGGCAATACTGAGATCGTCTGTTTGCCTGGAGTTCCCAGAGAAATGCAGTCCATGTTGAATAAATATTTGGAGATTTATGATTCTCGAAACAAATCAGAAGGAGGATGTAAGTTAACAAGGGATTTGCATACTTTTGGCATTTCAGAGCCGGATGTTGAATCCCAGATAAAGGAATATACAAATAAAGAAGATTCAATTAAGGTAATGACGCTGGTACACGATGGTATAGTAACCATCAATATCCGTGTAACTGCAACAACAAGAGAAGATGCTGAAAAAATTTTGGATAGAGTAGAGCAGGATATTCGAGAAAAACTGGGTAATGCGGTATTTGGAGTGGGTGATGAGACGCTTGAATATACAGTTGCTACACTCCTGAAAAAATATCATAAAACGATTGCTGTTGCCGAGTCCTGCACGGGAGGATTAGTATCGGATAAATTTACAAATATTCCAGGCATTTCTGAGTTCTTTTTAGAAGGGGTCGTTGCATATAGTAACAGAGCAAAGGTTAATACCTTGGGCGTGCCGGACGAACTTATCATAAAACATGGCGCTGTGAGTCCGCAAGTTGCAAGGGCAATGGCAGAAGGTATAAAAAAAAGAACTTCATCAAATATCGGTGTCGGAATCACAGGTATTGCCGGTCCTACAGGCGCAACAAAAGAGAAGCCCGTGGGCTTGGTTTATATTGCCGTTGTAATGGATGATGTTCTTGAGGTAAAGGAATGCAGGTTTAGAGGTTCCAGGATAGACATTAAAAATTTCTCGGCGAATACGGCACTGAACATGGTGCGGCTTAAGCTGCTGTAAATGCGTTAAATAAGCTATGGGACTGACAATAAATAACATGAACAACTTCATGTTACTGTGCCATCAGGGCTAAAGCTCCGGTATGATGTGTACCTACTAACCCCAGCCTTAAGGCTGGGGTCTTCAAAGTGTTGGACAACAAACTTGTTCAGATTATTTTTTATCAATCCCTATCATTGCTTAGAGTGATACGATGACGGGTTTTTTTCCTCAATAATAGACAACTGAAGCGTTTTCTGTTCACCTGTCGCCTCGTTGATAATCAAAAGTCTACCTTTATCCCCACGTTGTAATTGCTCATTTGCATTGAGGAGTTCTATACCGTAAATTGTTCCATCTGGTGCCATATCAACATTCAACTCGTCACTGATTCGTATTGTTTCAACTTCGGCATTCTTTGCATGAAATCTGATATAAGCAATGTTATAATGCGGATCATAAGTAAATCGCATAGTTTATAACTTCCTCACTTGCCCATTCCCAAACACAACAAATTTATAAGAGGTAAGTTCTTCGAGTCCCATAGGCCCTCGGGCGTGGAGTTTGTCTGTGCTGATGCCGATCTCGGCGCCCATGCCGAATTCATAGCCATCGGTGAAACGGGTGGAGGCGTTGACGTACACGGCTGCCGAATCAACCTCTTTGGTAAATTTTAAGGCATTGGCAACATTGTCTGTGACTATTGCATCGGAATGGTTTGACCCATATTTGGCCATATGGGCAAAGGCATCGTCCAGGGAATTTACAACCTTTATATTTAAAATGAGGTCGAGGTATTCGTTATAAAAATCTTCGTCAGTGGCCTGTTTTACAGTCGCCGTCAGGAGACGGCTCCTACCCAGGATTTCACAGGTCTTATTACAACCCCTTATTTCTACCTTTGCATCCTGTAATATTTTTGCTATTTCTGGCAAGAAAGCTTGGGCAACCATCTCATGTACCAGCATAGTTTCCATGGCATTGCAGGTAGCCGGACGTTGTACCTTGGCGTTAAAACAGATTTCTTCGGCCATCCTGAGGTTGGCAAACTCATCTACATAGGTATGACACACACCTTTGTAATGTTTGATGACAGGGACGGTGGATTTCTCCACTACAGTCCGTATAAGCGCCTCGCCGCCTCTTGGTATAACGACGTCTACGTATTGATCTGCCGTGAGTAAGTAGTCAATGGCTTCGCGTTCGATAATCTCCACAAGCTGGATGCACCGGTTGTCTAATCCTGCTTTTTCTAAGGCAGATGTGAGGATTTTGTTTATGGCAATATTGGAGTGGATTGATTCCTTT
>JACPHJ010000169.1 GCA_016188675.1 Planctomycetota bacterium | reverse complement strand
ATACTCAAAATAGAACATCTCATTGGAAAAATACCGGCATGGCGAAACCAGTTCCGTCATACTTATCGAAGGGTATAACTGGCATAGCCGTTGTTCTCTGACCACGCCCACAGGACGTGGTTTTCTACATTATTAATAAAAACTGAAAATCCGAATACTGGGAATTGGAGCATGGGGGCAATATGAGCAGAGGAGACGCTCCACTTCTTCTCCTTCTCAGCATTGTTTCAACATACATAGCACTTGCAGACTTCAGACTCCGCTGGGTTTATACAATTCTCAGATTGTTGGCAATTCCACCCAGGCTAACAACCGGTATCTACCCTGTCATTTCGAGGAACGAAGTGACGAGAAATCTTTTGTTCAGGACAAAATCCAGGAGAGATTTCTACCATTCTAAACTTAGCTCTTTCCAGGTTGGATTTACACGATTTACCAATTGGTTCTTTTTTTCTCTTCGCCATTTCTTAATTTCTTTTTCTCTTGTAATAGCAGCCATCACATCCTGGGTCTCTTCAAAATAAACCAGTTTATTTACGTTATACTTTTCAGTAAATCCTTTAACCAGCTTGTTTTTGTGTTCATAAATTCGCCGTATAAGATTATTGGTCATTCCAACGTACATTACTGTATTATTCCAGTTTGTGAGTAGATAAACATAATATTTGCCAGTTGAAGGCACAGGCTTTCTCTCCTAGCCAAAATACAGATTTCTCCCTTCGGTCGAAATGACAAGGGTATGCGTTTTCGTTCAGACACTAATTACACTCTATATGCAATATTTCCTCTGAGCCTTCTGTAAAAGTGTGTCTATCTCCTTCTTTCTCTGTTCAAATCCTTTTTTCCCGAGCATCGCAAAGGCATTGACCTTTCCTGCCTCAACGCCTGGTTGATCAAATGCATCAACATTGTAAAACTTCCCGGCGTATGCCGTTTGTAATTCAAGCAGATAAAATAACTGCCCCAGCGTAAATGCGGAAAGCTCATCTAAAACAAGGGTGCAGTTGGGACGTCTTTCCTCAGTGAGGGCAAGTCGTGTCCCTTCAAACTCCGCGTTCATAACATTGTTTAGTGAGTGTCCTTTGAGATAAGCCAAATCACTTTCAACATCGTTTCCGCTTACAATAGACACTTCCTTGCCAAACTGCTTGATTGCCAGGAAAGTTATCACCTTGTCATAAGGGCCTTCCATATAAAGCTGAAGCTGTGAATGCTGATCCACAACGCCAATAGCCCTTACGGGTGTTGAACCGGCGTGGACAACCTCCTTGTTTAATGAAAATTTCTTGCCAAGGCTCTCTGCCCAGAGCTGACAGAACCAATCGGCCACTCCGCTAAGGGCGTTTGAATAAGGCATCATGACTAATATATTTTTACCTTTTTTTGTATGGCTCAGAAAATATAGCACAGCGCCCATGAGCGCTGGGTTTTTCCATATATTATCAGACTTGCAGACTTCATCCATAAACGCCGCCCCATCTAACAAGGCGACAATATCCACACCGCTCATTGAAGCAGAAAACAAGCCAACCGGCGTTAATACCGAATACCGCCCGCCAACCCCTGCGGGAATAACAAAGGACTGAAAACCTTCGCGTCTTGTGATTTCCCTTAAAGTGCCTTTCTCGCTATCCGTGGTTGTGATAATATGCCCTTTATAATCTTTGCCAAGCCTGTCACGCAAACGTTTAACTATAATCAGGAACTGAGCCATAGTTTCAACTGTGGTACCGGACTTTGTTATGAAATTAAAGAGGGTCTCTTCAGGTTTGACAATATCTATAAGCCCGGAAAATCTGTCAGGATCGATATTATCCAGCACAAAAACACGTGGGAAGCCTTTTCGTTCCCGGTCAGTAAGGATATTGTGAAAGGGGTGGCTTAACGCTGTATGGGTGGCAATATTGCCCAGCGCCGAGCCGCCAATACCCACAACCACAAGATTTTTGAACTTTCCTTTGAGGGAATTTGCGGTTTTGATTATTTCGTCTGTAATATTTTTTTGGTAAGGTAAATCTTGAAATTGCAACTTGCCGCCGGCCCGTTCTTCTTTTAAATCATTCACATATCGGCTGGCAATGGGTGCAAGGTTTTTCAGCTCCTGCTCAGTTATGCCGTGTTCCGGCCCGATTGTATCGGCCATCATATTGTTAAAATCAAAGTGTATCGTTTGTTTACCTTCCATGTTATATCCTCGTTTGTTAAATTATACCTTTTTCAAGCCCGAAGGGCTGCCAGCGTATAGCAAGGGGGTGAAGCCCCCTGAGTAAAAGAACAACACAAATTCAGCCCCGAAGGGGTGAAAGAAATTTATTATTATTTCCATGTTCCTTAATTTCTGCCGCCCCGATTGGGGCTATATATTTGGTTTTCTCACATGCGGGGGCTTCATCCCCCGCCTATATACTTTCTGCCCTTCGGGCATACTTCGATTTGTATAGACGACCCGGCGGGTCGTCTCTACCACTGTTAACCTTATAGCATGCATCGCCCGCTAACCCGCATAAATAAAACGAAAATTCCTATACAATTAAATTGCCGTTAAATTGCAAATGCTTGTCTATCTTATTTCTCAATTCCTCTTCATCCAGTGCAAAGCAAGGATTAATCTCTATTAAGCCGATGACATTGCCTTGCGCGTCTGCAGGAACAGAAATGCCCGCATTGCGCAGCCACCGGCCGAATAAATTAATCATGTCCTGTCTTGCGGTAGTTGGAGAATTCTCCCCTTCCATATTTTTTACCGGCGAAAATTCATCATCGCGAAGGACTTCCATAATTACGCCCTTCTCTATGTATTTCAGCACATCAAAGATGAAACTCTCAAATTTAATGGCATTATTTTCCTCGGGGTTGATCGTTTCACCTTTGTCATCCAAATATGGAACTTTCTTAAGGGCGGCATGAAAAGGAAGCGCATCACCGTGTTGATATATTTTTTCAAGGAAATCGATGCTAATCATGTGCACCGCAATGTTTCCTGCGTCATATTTCAAAGCGCCGTCCTCATTTCTTGCGTGCATATCCTCATGGCTCAGTTCGCTATATTCGATCACCTGTAAATGCCCGTTGCTATGCACTACAACGCCGACCTTTTCCTCCGGGTGGCGCTTCTTAACGATTTTTAATGACATTTCCGCATCATTCTTCAAATGATGGCCAACAAAAACCGGATCGGCAATTTTTATTAATACATTATCAACCTGATGATAAAAAATATGTTTAATGCCGCGCTCTTCCATATCCTCAAGAATGCCCTTTTCCTTAAGGGCAATAATAGTGCCTCCGTGACCGTTGGGGCTCATGACGATGTCAGATTTAGAGTTCATCAGCAATTTCCCGCGAAGGTCGACCGCAGGAAGCATACCCTGAGTAAAAAAGCATACCTGTTCAGTGTCTAATCCAAAAAAACGATGCGATTGGAAAAAATCCTGCGTTACACGGTCGTTCGTCTCGCTGGTCATAATGTACCAGGGAATATACGTGTGGTATTTTTGCTGGACTGCGCGTATTTTCTCAGCATGGAGTTGAAAGATACTCTTACCGCTGATCGGCGCAATAGGGAGCGTCCCTTTTGGCCCATTGCTTCCCAACCGTGTCCCATGCCCCCCGGCAACCGTAAGAACCGCAATCTCTCCCCTTCGTAAGGATGCTTCTCCGATTTGCCTTGCTCCTTGCGCAAGCTCCAGTTCACGGGCAGTTTTCGGGATAGGTGTAATTTGAGGTGGAACTAAATCTCCCAGAAGGGAATTTTTAGTTTTCCGGCGGTTGTCATTGAAAAGTTTTTGTACAAATTGGAAGTCAATCGCGGCTGTTTGTTCCAACAGGCGCTTCTTTTCTGCATCGGTTATTTCATCCCACCACCTGAATAGGTGGGACTGACACGATTCAAAGGCGCTTTCGATACACCTTTTATAATTTGGATACTCTTTTTCCAGTGTTTCTCTGCTTATCATGGAGAAAAAAAGAATAATGAATTAAGTTTTGGATGAACAGAGCCAGAAATCTTGCATTCTTATCAAATGTATAGAAATTCCAAAGTGTCCATAGCTGGGATGCTTCACTCCGTTCAGCGTGACAATTTGTCATTCTGAGCTGAGCGAAGAATCTAACTGCCAAATTATATGCCAAGTTCACATATACGGCAAGGATTTTTACACCATGCTTATTTTAACCCTTTTAGGAATTTACACTTGAAATAAATCTGGAATAAAAGTAACCTTTATTATAAATTTATCCTTGAAAAGGAGAAATTAAATTATAATGAAAAAAACACTGATTATTGTCTCTGTCATCGTTTGTTTTATCGTCGGGATTGTAGCATCCGGATATATTATTGTCAAACGGACAACATCGGATGAGGCAATAAAGAGTCGCCTGCTGAGCCTGACAAAAGACTTTGGAGAAACAAAAATTGAACGCGCACACATGGATTTGCTGGAAGGGATTGTCATTGACAACCTCTCTTTTACAGGCACTTCCGAAGACGTACTGGGCAAGTCTCTAAAAATCCCCAGAATCGTGCTAAAACACAACCTGCAAAGCCTTCTAAAGGGCCAGCTCAATATTAGCAACGCAATCGTTATTGCCCCCGAACTGACCATCGAAAAACCCACGGATATTTGGTCACTCCTGAACACTATTAAGTCGTACTTTGACAAGACCGAGATGCCGGCGTATATGGATATTCTAAATCAGGGTCTTGAGATCAGGGATTTAAAGATTCATATCAAGGAAGACCCGCAGACAAATAGTCCGGAAATCAAGTTGTCAGGCGTTGATATCACGTTCCTGCCTTACGCAGGCTCTTTTAAGAATATTATTATCAAAGGGAATATCGACGACGAATTCCTGGGGAATTATTCATTTACCATGGGTCTCCATCCCAACATTCCCAGTCTGGATATTGAGGCAAACGCAAAGAATATTATGCTGAACGAGGGATTTTTGGCGCGATTCCCCTATGTTGGAAAGATGCTGTGGGATAACTATAAACCCACAGGAAAAATCAATGTCTCCTGCAGTGCGGAATTTAATAATAAGGACAAACAAAAGAAAAAGTATTACGTCGTCAACATCAATCTCAACGGGCTGGAGGCTATGTATGAAGACTGGCCTTTTCTGATTTACAACTTGAATGGTGACGTAGAATTGAACACAGAGAAACTCTATCTAAAAGGCATTGTGGGCTATATCAAGAGCGGGGACAGTATTTCACAGGCCGAATTCAGCGGGGAGTTTGATCTTTATGGAACGAAAAAAACCTTTGTAATGACAATTCCTAATTTATTTGTAAATCAGGAATTTTTACAAAATATACCCATATCCGAATTCGGCGAGCAGGTATGGTCAAAAATACGCCCCACCGGATTAGTAGACCTGAACTTACAGTATAATGTGGGAGAAAAAGAGAAAAGCAGCTGCTTTCTGGCTGTAGATTGCAAGGATTTGGAAATAAATCCACAGAATTTTCCACTGCCGATATCACACGTAAACGGACAATTCAAGCTGTGTAACAATATTATCTTATTTACAGACACAAGCGGTTTCATCCAATGCGGCGGCCAGTCCATTTTTACCGAAATGAACGGCGTCTATGATTTAAAAAACGAGAGGAAGATATTTAACCTCCACATACCTAATCTGTCACTCACAGAATCCCTCCTGAAAGATTTACCCGCAAAGGGAATAGGCGATAAGCTGTGGACAAACCTGAAACCAACAGGCAAGGTAGACATCATTGCCAATTTCCAAGATTTTAAGGAAGAAAAGGACAACAACTATTCAATAGAAATCAATCTCAGGGACTGCGATATGAATCACAGCAAATACAATATTTTTCTCCATGGGATAGGAGGAATACTGGAAATTAATAAGAGTCATTTTTTAAGCAAACACATCGACGCCAAATGCTGCGGCGGACATGTGGAAGGAGCCTTATCCGTCAATTTAGATACCGAGCCATATCAATACGAAGGCGAGTTGAACTTCTCAAGAATCATACTGGAAGAACTGGCACAGAAGGTTGCGAAAACAGAAAAACAGTGGTCAGGACTTCTTTATGGCAGGATCAAGTATCGCGGAAGCGGTACCGATCCCAAAAATTTTTATGCAGAGGGACAATTTAATGTAAACGAGGGCTATCTCTCAGACGTGCCTATCATCCTTAGTGTTTTCAACCTTCTCAACCTTAGCCTGCCAAAAAAAGAAAGCTTTCACAGCGCACAGGCAAAATTCATCGTCAAAGACGGGATAATCCATATTGATGATGGAAGGATCTATAGTGATTCAATAGAACTTAACGGGCGGGGAGATATCAGCCTTAACGGAGACCTCCATATAAATGTTGTCACGGGGTTCAGCAGGGACTTTTTTTCTCAAATTCCTATTGTGGGAAAGTTGTTTGACCTCGTGGTAGGAGGGGTAAGAAAACAATTAACCATGGTGGAAATCGGCGGAACCTTTTTAAAACCGGAAAGCCATCCCGTGCCATTCAAACCATTCACCAAGTCTATCAAAAACATGTTCGAATTGTTGCCAAAGGACGAGCACGGAACTACCACTGCTACTAAGGAAAAGAAAAAATGAGTCAATTTTTTAAATATAACTACAGAACTCTTTTATCGGTCGGATATTTACCTCGCTAGTCTATGCTGGAACATTTCTTCTCACCTAAGACGGTTGCTGTAGTTGGCGCTTCACGCGATGAGGGCAAGGTGGGACACGACTTACTCAGAAATCTTATCAAGTACGGATACAAAGGCAAGGTCTACCCGGTAAATCCTCATGCAAGCAGCATCCTGGGAATCAGGGCATATCCTGCAATCAGGGAAATCCAGGATAAGGTTGACCTGGCCGTAATTGTTGTGCCTGCTCCGCACGTAGGCAATGCGGTTGACGATTGTGTAGAAAAAGGAATCGATTCGGTCATCGTCATCAGCGCCGGCTTCAAAGAGAGCGGCATTGACGGGGCAGCAAGGGAACGGGAATTATACCGGAAGATTAAGCAGCATTCCGTACGCATGCTGGGGCCAAATTGTCTTGGGCTGATCGACACACAATCGGCCTTAAATGCCTCTTTTGCCGCCGATATGCCCGCGCCCGGCAATATTGCATTCTTTTCGCAATCCGGGGCGCTGTGCACTTCTATTCTGGATTGGGCGGTGAATGAATGCATCGGATTCTCCAAATTTATCAGCATGGGGAACAAGACGGATATCGACGAAGTAGACCTTATAAAAGCCATAGAAAACGACGCCAATACGAAGGTCGTCCTCTTTTATTTAGAAGGGGTAAAAAACGGCGCTGAATTTATAAATGCAGCCAAGACAATAACTAAAACCAAACCGATGATTGTAGTAAAATCAGGCGGCACTATGGCAGGCGCAAAGGCTGCATCGTCGCATACCGGAACACTGGCCGGCGCTGAAAATGCATTTAATGCGGCATTCAAACAATCAGGGATTCTCAGGGCAGAGACAATAGAAGAACTTTTTGACTATGCAAGGATATTCAGTTTTCAACAACTGCCCAAGGGGCCGCACATAGCATTGATTACGAATGCCGGAGGTCCCGGGATTATTGCAGCGGATGCGGTAGAGAAGTCGGAATTGAAAATGGCGTCACTTTCCAAAGATACCATAGACGTCCTGCGTTCTTCTTTACCGGCTATGGCAAATGTGTATAATCCGGTGGATGTCTTGGGAGACGCAAAGGCGGATCGGTATAAATTTGTCATCGAAAAAGTCGTTGAAGACCCCAACGTAGATGTAATTCTTGTTATTTTAACGCCTCAGACAATGACGGAAATAGAAAAGACGGCAGTTATAATCACCGAGATTTCGAATCACACCTGCAAGCCTATTGTAACCTCTTTTATGGGCGGCAAAAGGATTGGAAACAGTTTAAAGATTATGTGCCAGAGAAAGGTGCCGAATTATCCCTTTCCTGAACGAGCAGTATCCGCCATTGAGGCCATGTATAAATATACCTTATGGCAAAAAAGACCTATACCAAAGACAAAAACATTTGATGTCCAAAGGGAAAATGTATCATCTTTCTTCGGAAAAATGAGGCAGTCAGGACGTCAACACCTAAACGAAGAAGAGGCCAGACAGGTTATCTCCGCCTATGGTTTCAGGATTCCTAAAAGTATTCTTGCTGCGTCTGAAGCAGAGGCCGTGAAGGCGGCGGAAGAGATTGGGTACCCGGTTGTCATAAAAATTTCGTCACCGGACATCCTCCACAAATCAGACTTTGGAGGAGTAAGGATTGGGATAAAAAACGAGACAGAGGTACGAACGTGTTTTTGCGATATTACACAAAAGGCGCGCCGCCTCATGCCCGACGCTGAAATCAAAGGGGTTTTAGTGCAACAGATGATTACCGGAGGCAAGGAGGTAATACTGGGCATGTCACGCGACCCGCAGTTTGGCCCTTTACTGATGTTTGGCCTTGGCGGAATTTATATAGAAATACTAAAAGACGTCTCATTCCGAATAGCGCCCATTGGATTGAATGAAGCCGAAGAGATGGTTCGGGAAATCCGGTCGTTTCCGCTTTTAAAAGGCGCGCGCGGCGAAAGACCTGTTGACATAAATGCCGTAGTCGATGATATTTTAAGGCTTTCCCAGCTTGTGACGGATTTTCCTGAAATTATCGAAATGGATATAAACCCATTGATCGTATTCCCGGAAGGCGGTGGTACGATAGCTTTGGATGCACGACTTACGCTGATGTCTCGTGAGCAAGCAACGGTCAAAAAAGCATAATCTGCTTGCTGAATTAAAATTTTAGATTTACGATTTTTCAATCTGAAATCGTAATTCGTAATTCGTAAATTTTGCTAAGGAACACTCATTAATCGAGGGGGGGGTAACATGATACCCATATTTATTGCCTCTGTTTCACCCTTTTCCGGGAAAAACCTTATCTGCCTCGGATTGGGATTAAAATTCAAAAAGGACGGATATAAAGTCGGATACTTCAAACCGGTTGGTTTCTCACCTGTTGTTGTTGAAAACGTGCTTACCGATGAGGACGCCGTCTTTCTTTCCAGGGTGCTGGAGGTAAACGAACCGCCTCAATCGATATGCCCTGTGGTGTTGACAGACGACCTTTTACGGCGCTTGACGAGCGGCGAGGACTTACATATCCAACAAAAAACGATGACAGCCTTTCATCAAGCCGCAAAGGAAAAGGACATCATAATTGCCAGGGGGCTAGGAAGACTTTCCGGCGGCACATGCCTGCGTTTCTCAGAATTGGATTTCATCAAGGAATCCAATGCGAAGGTAATCTTTATAGATAAATTCCAATCTTACCTCGACACCCTCGATGGGTTTCTCTATGCATCCAGGATGCTTGGAAATCAACTGCTTGGCGTAGTGTTCAATGTGGTTCCCTCTTCAAAATTAAGCTACACCCGGGAAATACTGACCCCGTTCCTTAAGAAGAACGGCATTGACACGCTGGGTGTTATTCAAAAGGACCCGATCCTTGGCGCAGTGCCCATCAGGGAAATTGTCAATACCCTTAACGGGAACATTCTGTGTTGTGAGGGGAAAGCGGACGAATTGATAGAACATTTCATGATAGGGGCGATGAACGTTGAGAGCGCCCTGCGTTATTTCCGAAAGGTTTCAAACAAGGCCGTCATTACCGGCGGCGACCGCAGCGATATTCAACTGGCAGCCCTCGAAACCCCCACAAAGTGCCTCATCCTCACAGGCGAACTGTACCCAAATGCGTCTATTTTAGGGCGGGCGCAGGAGGTTGGCGTGCCGATTGTGGTGGTGCGGTCTGATACGGCAAACACCCTGGAGGTCTGTGAAAATCTTTCGGGTTTCGTCAGTTTGCACTCCAGGTCCAAGATACAGCGTGCCGCCGAAGTCGTCGGACGGAAAATTGATTTTAAAACGATTTATGAGAAATTGGGGCTATCGAAATAACATATCCAAAATATGGCCACTTTAGAGATAAATAAGGTTTCAAAAACAACATTTAAAAATTAACTAAACAGTAAATAAATGGAGGTCGAAAATGTTAAAATCTGTCAGAGGATATTATAAAAATGGGAAATTCGAGCTTTACGAAAAACCACAGCTTACTGAAAGCGAGGTGATTATGACCTTCGTAGATTCTGAAAAGTTCGAATACATTAATTTACTGACACGAGGAATAACAAAGGAAGATGCTCAGGATTTGAAAAATGGGTTACGCACGTTTGAAGAAGATTGGAATGCAAAAGGGATGGAACTGTATGACAAGCTATAAAAGAGGAATGGTCGTTTTAGTTCTTTTCCCAAATTCCGATCTCGTAACTGCAAGAAGACGTCCGGCTGTAATTGTTCAATCTGATAACTTAAATACCGGATTATTTCTGAGGTATGGGAGTGAAAGTTAAAGATGCCTAGTTGGACAATGCACAATTGGACTAGAAAATTTAGAAAAAATGGTTAAAACAAGCGGCAAAAGAAGCAAGAAAGTAAGCATATTGAATTGGCACAGTCCATCGTATAACAGCGTGTTTGCGGTTTGGCTCGCCACTATGGTTTCACCGATGAGGAACTAGATTTCATCCCTTCGGCTTCGCGGTTTCGGGAGATAAAAATGAGAGATGCAAAAATAAAGACGCAGTTCGACCAGATTATATCAGCGCTGTCGCTCATCATGGATCAGTTTGGGAAGCTTAATCTATTGCATTCGAGACGCGTTGCAGTGATCGCAACTGCCCTTTCTGAAATCGTCATGCCTGAAAAAAGAGACATCATATTCTATACCGGGTTGCTCCATGATGTGGGCGCCGTTATTTTTGGTGAGCATCCTTTGATGTTTCCTACCATGCAGGAACAAAAGCAAGTTCCCTATATTTTTGACCATCCCACGATGGGCTCAAAAATTCTATCCAGAATAAGCGCCCTGGAAGAGGCGCGCGCCTTTATCCAGGACCATCACGAGTGGTATGACGGAAGTGGTTACCCCAACGGAAAGAAGGGCGGCGACATCTTCCTGGGCGCCCAACTGATTCGTATTGCCGATACGATAGACCAGAAGATGCATGTTTATGGAGACTATCAATGCACTGAAATTTACAATTATTTGAGATTACATAAAGGGCGGGAATTTAGCCCGGACCTGTGGAATGCCATAATGGATTTGAAGAATAAAGATGCAGGAGCTTTTTTTGCAAGGGTGTATGATAATGTGAGTATGCAAGGGATATTTTCAGAGATTATCCAGTCGGTTAATCCTTATTGGATTGTATCTGCAACTAAAATGGATGACTATATGAAGGTTATTTTGCATACCTTTGCCGACATTATCGATGCCAAGCATAAATACACTAAAAACCATTCGGAACGGATTGCCTTTCTAAGCGAGAAGATTGCCCGTGTTCTGGAATTACCTGATGCAGAAGTTGAACAAATCAAGTATGCCGCGCATTTGCACGATATCGGGAAGGTATTTGTTCCGTATGAAATCTTAGATAAACCAGGGCATCTTTCTGAACAGGAGACAAAGATTATGAGAAAGCACGCCATTATTACAATGGAGATACTGGATACGGTTGAAGCCTTTAGAGATCTATCGCCTATTGCCGGGTTTCACCAGGAACGGTACGATGGCAAGGGATACCCGGACGGATTAATGGGGGAAGATATACCATTGGGGGCAAGGATTTTGTGTGTTGCTGACTCAGTTGATGCCATGCTGTCGGATAGAGCCTATCGAAATGGCATAGGAGCAGGAAATACTATTATTCAGTTAGAACGGTGCTCCGGGACGCAGTTTGATCCTGTAGTAGCCAATGTTGCTATAGGATTATTAAGTGATAAAGAATTCGTGGATGAGATGAGAAAAGCAGAGTAACTTGATTGTATAGGATTTCATTTTATTTACGTTTTTACCCTTCCGCCAAACCATATCGAATAGGCTGGTTTTAGAATTGACACGATAATAAAATATGAGTAATATTTAACTTTTGTTTTCAAGTTTGTAATTTCACTATTATGAGCACTATACGCACAGATACTGATATTTTAATTATCGGCGGTGGGGCGGCGGGTTGTTTTGCCGCCGTGGAGATTTATAAAAAATCTCCAAACTGCCGGGTGGTTGTCATGGAAAAGGCGCACATTGAACGCAGCGGCTGCCTTGCCATGGGCTTAAATGCCATCAATGCATACCTGCATTCAGGACAGACTCCGGAGTCTTATGTGTCATACGTAGAACGGGAGTTTGAGGGTGTGATAAGAAAGGACCTTGTTTATACCATTGCGCAAGGGCTGAATGAAGCGGTTAAGGATGTAGAAGAGATGGGGCTTCCTGTCGAGAAGAATGAGGATGGCACTTATAAGAAACGGGGGAAACGTAGTATCCGTATCTTTGGCGAACGTTTGAAACCGATCCTGGCAGAGGCAGTAACAAAAACCAGTACCCAGGTGTTAAATCGTGTTGTAGCGACAAATTTTATCTATAATGGTGAACGTATCTGTGGGGCGTTTGGATACGGCATTAGAGACGGCAAGTTTTACGTGGTTCGCGCTAAGGCTGTTATTGTTGCTACTGGAGGGGCGTCTGGTATATATAGACCTAACAATCCGGGAGAAGCCCGGAACCTGATGTGGTACTGCCCGTGGAATGTGGGGACAGGATATGCTATGGGGATACGTGCCGGGGCGGAGATGACCGGTTTTGAGAACCGGTTTGTCGCCTTACGCGTTAAGGATGTGCATGCGCCAACAGGTACGATTGCCGTTGGAGTTCATTCAAAACAGATTAACGCGCGCGGCGAGGATTATCTGGAACTATACTATAAACACCTTGGAGGGAATAAGTGTCTCACGCAGCACAGGCTTTTGGCCACCGTGGAAGAGACGAAGGCAGGGAGAGGCCCCTGCTATTTGGACACGACTACGTTGAATGATGCGGATGAAAGGCGGCTGAAAGAAGATTTTTTGAACATGAATCCACAGATTATCCTTTTGTGGGCAAGCGATGGCATGGATCCCAGGAAGAAACCTGTTGAAATCCAGGGGACAGAGCCTTTTGTTGTGGGCGGACATTGTCAGGCCGGTTACTGGATCGATAAGGAAAGAAGGACTACGTTAAAAGGTCTTTATGCAGCCGGAGAAGTGGCAGGCGGTGCACCCAAAAAATATGTAAGCGGGAGCTGGGTAGAGGCGCGTATTGCCGCAGCGACTGCCCTGGAAGACATAAAAGGAGTACCTTTAGAGGACGTAGATGGCGGGTTAGTTCAAAACGAAAAAACAAGGGTTTTAACCCCATTAACGAAAAAAACCGGGATATCCCCATTGGAAGTGCGCGAGCGGCTGCAAAAGATTATGGATGAATATGCAGGTGGTATTTCCATGAATTACGCACTCCATGAGGAAAGACTGCTGGAGGCAAGGCGGTTATTGAAATGTCTCAAAGGACGTTTGAAAGATATTACGGTTGTGAATAATTATAACCTGGTTGAGGCGTTAGAATGTATTGATAGGGTTGATGTTGCAAGGGTATTGGTAGAACACCTGATACATCGCAAAGAGACGAGGTGGGCATGCTACCAGACACGATTAGATTACCCAAAGAAAGAAGATAGCCGGTGGCTTACGTTTGTTAATTCTGTTTATAGTGCAGAAACAGATGAGATAAAAATGATAGAAAGGCCTTTGTGAGTATCTTTATTGATGAAAATATCTGTAACGGGTGTAAAGGATTACCCGAAGCGCGGTGCGAACGCATTTGTCCCGGCGACTTATGTTACCGTAAGGAGAATACGAAGGCGGCAATTCGTGACCAGTCTGCGTGCTGGACGTGTGCTTGTTGTGTGAAAGAGTGCCCTGTGCAGGCGATTGAGCTGAGGCTGCCTTTTCAGGCATGCAGCAACGGCTCTTCGTTAAAAGCAAAGCTGAAACGCGATAAAACGATTTGGACGGTTTGGGATGCCGGGGGGCATCAGGAAGAATTTATTATTCAGGCAAGGTGTTTGAAAGGAGATTAATGAAAGATGGTTAAAAATATTGACCCTCATGGGGGGAAGCTTATACATAGGATCGTTTCTACAGAGGAACGGGAAGCTCTGCTGGATAAGGCCACACACTATGATATGAAAAAAATCCAGCTTAATTCGAGGGAGATGTCGGATCTTGATATGATTGCAGTCGGAGCTATGAGCCCTCTGGAGGGATTCATGTGCAAGGCAGATTATGACAACGTGGTGGACAATATGCGGTTAGCTAACGGTTTGCCATGGTCGATTCCAATTGTAATTTCTGCAACAAAAGAAAAGATTGAAGGACTCAAGCCTGGAAAAGATGTTGCCCTCGTGGATCAGGCTGGCGAGGTGGTTGCGATTCTGCATTTGGAAGAAATTTTTCACCACGACAAGCAGAAGGAATCTTTAGAAGTTTATGGCACAGACGATGCAAAGCATCCGGGCGTGGATTATGTTTGCAAGATGGGTGAATATCTGCTTGGTGGTAAGATAAGCGTGGTAAATAGGGCAAAACCCGGTAATTTTATAACATACAGGCAGGATCCGTCTGAGACCAGAGAAATATTCGTAAAAAAGGGATGGAGGCGCGTGGTTGGATTCCAGACTCGTAATCCCGTGCATCGTGCGCACGAATATATCCAGAAGTGCGCCCTGGAGATAGTGGATGCCATACTTCTGCACCCCCTTGTGGGAGATACAAAAAGTGATGATATCCCCGCCGATGTAAGGATTAAAAGTTACGAAGTTCTTTTGGAAAAATACTATCCCAAAGATAGGGCCATGTTGTCAGTTTTCCCTGCTGCTATGAGGTATGCCGGTCCGAGAGAGGCGATCTTTCATGCCCTGGTGAGAAAAAATTACGGATGTACGCATTTTATTGTGGGTCGGGATCACGCCGGGGTTGGCAGTTATTATGGGACATTTGATGCGCATTATATCTTTGATGAATTTGACCCGCCGGAAATAGGCATTACACCATTATTTTTCGACCATACATTTTACTGTAAGTCATGCAACGGTATGGCTTCATATAAGACGTGTCCGCATGACTCGTCCAATCACGTCATTTTAAGCGGGACGGAAGTTCGCAAGATGCTTGGCGCGGGACAAGCCCCGCCGCCTACCTTTACAAGGCCGGAAGTGGCGAAGGTGCTGAGCGAATATTATCAAAAATTAAAATAGGCATTCTGCATCTTTTTTGCAGCAACCTGTGGTGTAGGGATTGATAGAAATTTCGATCTTTTGTTAACAAACCCACCCCCACCCCTACCAGGAGGGGACTTCTTCAATTCCCCTCTTGAGAGGGGTAGGGGTGTGTAAAATAAAACCAATTTAAAGCTCCTCACCGTTAAAATGGATTTATGGTCCTTTTGCAACGGTTATAGCCCTCGTTGCCACAAAGGATTTGATGGTAATCATGTCCTGGTCATCGCGTGCGACAATCGTTACTACATTAGGACCTTCCTTGAGCGGAACGTCCGTGTTGATTTCGAGTCTGGTCTGCTCTTTGGGTGTCGCAGTCTTATTGGACTTGTAATAAACCTTATCGTTGTTGATGAGGATATAGGCATGTTTTACGCATACGTCGTCTTCTATGACTGCGGACAGCGGCAGCCGATCATTTCCGAATAATATATTCGATAAGGATTTGCTCAGGGCAATCGTTGGGGGTGTCCGTTGCATAAAGGGTTCTAAAGTGCTCGGTTTGTTTTCAGCGCCATTTGATTCAACGGCTTCTTTTGCAGAGATCCAGCCGTGCCGGTTGTCTGGCAGCGTAATGCGGAACCAGTCTGGATTTTTTGCGTCGGATATTAAAATGGTTCCTTCCTTCATCATTGATAATATGGTGGAATTAAAAGACATCCCGCTGTAAAGCGGTGTGTGGTTTCTGCCTATCTTTAGGATGCTGGAAGTCTGTGTTAATTTGTTCTTGTTCGGGGTTATAGGGAAGGTAAGTTTATTGGATAGGAACGTCCCGAAAATAGAATCGGTGACGATCATATCCATATTGAACTTGTCCGATGACAGCGTTTCTTTTACAAAAAAGGATAGTTTTACTTCTTTCATTTCTCCCGGATTTAATAGCCCGATTTCTGCACGGCCATTTTTTATAAAAATTTCTTTGTTACTCAGGTTTTTTAAGGTAACTACATTCTTTTCCGCCGGACCATCGCCAACGTTTTTTACGAATACCAGCAGATCGATATCCTCGCCTGTCTGAATTAATCCGTCTCCGTTGTTTTTTGGTGAGTTCTTTGCGTTGTCAAGAATCTGATAGGAATAGGCAAAAAGTGGCCGGGGTAATGCCTCTGTAAGAATATTAAGTTTAATATCCTTCGGGTTATTATGATTCAATTCTTCGAACTTTATGCTTACTTCGTCTTCTCTATCCAGTGAATTTTTTGGGATTTCAACCGTTGTTGAATACGATTTAGCTGCGCCCTTGTCAATCTTCCCCATGATAAACTCGAGTTTGTCGAAGAGGCCATTTTTGCTCGACGAGATTCCTCTCAATTGATACAGGGGCACTTCTCCGGTATTTGCCACGCTCACTGTAAGGGTAATCTTTTCACCGGCCCGGGCCTTTCCGTTTGCCGGGCTGGTAGAATAAGAAACCGTTGATTTTAAGGTACCAGCGCCGGCGCCGGCGGACCAGTTGATGTCTAATTTTTGAAGGGCATTGGCGATCTTCTCTTCCTCTGCTCTGGTTGTTTCGTCTATGATGGAGAGAGAGTTTTGCAGAAAAGCTTCACGCTCCGATGAGGTGGTATTGAGGAGTAATTTCTTGGCGAAAAGGACGTGAAAGTCTGTATTAAAATCAGGCAGTTTATAAGGGTCTCCCGCCTCTTCTTCCGGTTCTTCAGTTTTCTCCTTTTCCTTTGTTTCTAAGAAATATTTAATGGTGGCAAAAGGGGTCTCGCCTTTTGGGTGTTCATCGAGGTGCTGTTTAAGGTCTTCTTCGCGAAGGGCGACAATGCCGCGGAAAAGATTAATGTTGTCTTTCGTTGCCGTTACAGGAATGAGCTTGATGTCCGGGGTAATACCGACTGATTGAATATCGGTGAACAAGGGAGTAAGGTATTTGGCAATAGTTAACTTTAGCGCCGAACCATCCATAAGTTCAATGAGTTGTTGTACGGAACCCTTGCCAAAACTTCTGTCTCCTGTAATTACGGCGCGGTTATTTTCCTTGAGCGCCCCGGCGACAATTTCAGCGCCAGAGGCGCTTCCTGCATCAACAAGCACTACAATAGGATAAGGGTCTTCGTCAGTATCTGTTTTTCTGGATTCCTGTATCTCTCGTGGGTGTCCGCTGGGGCCGACCGTTACAACGATAGGGCCTTTATCTAGAAATTTATCTGCAACCTCTATAGCCTGATCCAGCAGCCCGCCGGAATTATTACGCAGGTCGATGATCAATCCTTTTATTTTATTATTGGTTGTCTTCAAACGTTTCAGGTGCTCGTTGAGACACTGAGAGGTATCGTCCTGGAAATTTCTTATTTTTATATAGCCCAGACCGTTATCCAGAGATGCAGATTCGACAGTCGGTATGGCAATGATTTCGCGTTTTAAAGTGACCTGCTTTGGTTGTGCAGCCTTTTCCGTTAAGACCGAAAGGACAACCTCTGTTCCGGGGTCTCCGCGTAATTTTCCAACAGATTCTGTAAGGTTCATGTTGATGGTAGACTCCCCGTCAATTTCTATAATCTTGTCTCCGGCCTTCATTCCAGCCCTTACTGCGGGAGTGCCTTCGATTGGTGAGATTACCGTCAGTATGCCATCCCGCAGTCCGACTACCATGCCCAGTCCGCCAAATTTTCCGGTAGTGCCGATCTTGAATTCATTGAACTCCTTCGGAGGCAGGATAATCGAATGAGGGTCAAGCTGTGTTAGCATGCCGTTGATTGCGGTGTATTCTATATCGTTTGCAGTGGTGGCCTCGTTGGTCTGGCGGTACGTGTTGATGAAAGTTAGGGAATCCTGGAGAATTTCGACCATATCTTTGGAACGGCGGATTTTGGACAGGTCGTATGTTTTCGAGACATCATCTACCGTTACAGTTTCGGTATTGGTGTTTTCTGTAAAATCGGTTAATACCTCCGGTATGACCCTTTCCTCCCACGAAAGCGCCTCTTTGAGCATTTCTACGGTTTTAATGCGTTCGGGGTCTACATACAGCCTGTTTACGTAAGAACTGACAATTCCCGTCAGGCGAAATTTGTAAGTGGTGTCGTCTTTTTCCGTGCGTTTTTCAAAACGAGGTTCCAGTCCGAAGGTTTTGTTAAGGAGGATGAAAAGGCAGGAAACAGAAAATAAGGAGAGGAATGTAATCAGTAAATATCTGGACATTGATTTTGATTTCATGCGCTGACCCTTTTGGTTAAAAAATTATATTGTCAAAATTTACCACAGAAAAATAAAAACATCCTCGATACTGCCTTTTTAGCAGAGATAAAGAAGGTTTCCATCGTACTTTATCAAATAACCCCTGTGGCTTGTTTTTATTATTAATAAGTATAAAAAGATAAGAAATATTTATCAAGAAAATAGTAGAGGGGATAACAAAGTCTTTTTACCTGTTTTTGTCTTTTCTATTTTCTTTGATTTTACCAGAATATTTGCGGTGTTTAAGGTGTTTCTATTTTTGACGTGTTCTTATTATGCTTTTTGGCGATTATTTTTGATTTTAAGAAGGTGATAAAGACCTGAGATAAAACGGGGAATGAGACAGGTTGTTTTGGAGTGTTTCATAAGATTGTTAGTTTGACAAATAAATAATAAGTGGTATATTATACCAGCAGTGAAAGGTAAACTTGTAAGGCATGTTAAGGTTAGAGAGGATACCGGCAATATTATTGAGGTCAAGATGTGGCGGATAAATCCTTCTTTTGATAAACCGCATGGTTATAAATATTCGCTTGTTTACATAGTGGAAGGGAAGCGGGTTATTGGTTATGACAATGCTGAAGGGAAAGGAGACCACAGGCATTATGGTGATAAAGTCGAGGGATACGTATTTAAAGGGTTAAAAAAGCTTGCAGAGGACTTTTATAAGGATATTGAAAGGTATAAAGAGGGGAGATTATGAAAGTTAAGAGGATTAAGCTAGGGATAAAACGCACAAAAGAAGTATTAGACGACTTTGTCAAAGCCGGTGAGGCACTAGAGAGAGGAGAGGAAGTAAAAGAGGAAAGGGCTGTCTATTTCGAGAGTATAAAGGGGTTCAGGAAGGCTATTACTCCCAAAAGGATCGAATTGCTGCACATTATCAAAGAAAAACAGCCAAAAAGCATTCAGGAACTTAAAAGGCTAACGAAAAGGGATATTAAAAGCATAATAACAGACCTCGGCATATTAGAAGAACTGGGGTTAATAAGTATGAGAAGAAAGACGGTTGGACGTAAAGAGTCTATGCCAATGGTCGAATACGAGAAAATAAACCTGGAAATAGCAGTATAAGGCTACTTGATGGCTTTAAACAACAAGAGAAGAATCTTTATAACTTGCCGGGTATAATCTTTCCCATAATAACTGCCTCCCTCGCCCCTGTAGCGCTGGGGACATTGTTGGGATTCCCGGAAATTGTTTCATTTGCAAGGATGGCAAAGGCAAGGGCTTCCTTGGCACTGGGGGAGATACCGAATTTGTCAATGGTATGTATCTGAATTGTGGGATTGATATATTGTCTGAGAAATTTTATAAGGGTATTATTATGGCTTCCGCCCCCTGAAATTATTATCTCAGACAGTTGGTGTTTGGGCAAAATCCATTGTTTATAGCTGTCTGCAATAGTATGTGCCGTAAATGCCGTAACCGTCGTTAAAATATCCAGGCCTTTAATTCCGGAATGTGTGGCGTCTCTGTAAAGATTATCTGCAAAAGATTTCCCAAATTCTTCACGTCCTGTGGTTTTTGGCGGTGGTTTTGACAGATAAGGATGCGAAAGGAGAGAGGTCAGAAGATTGTCGTTAACACTTCCCTTTGCAGCGAGTTTGCCGCCATCGTCAAAGTGAGATGCATTGTTTGTGACAATATCTGTAATACGGTCAATTATCATATTGCCGGGTCCCGTGTCGAAGGCGATGACTTCATTGATACTACAATTCTGTGGCAGGACGGTAACATTGGCAATTCCCCCGATATTTTGCAAGGCACGACCCTTCTCCTGGTTTCTAAAAAGGATGAAATCTACATAGGGCACGAGCGGCGCCCCCTGCCCTCCTGCCGCCATATCTCTCGGCCTGAAGTCGGCGACTGTCGTAACGCCCGTTTCCTGGGCAATGACGGAAGGCTCGCCAATTTGAAGTGTAGACCGAATATTCGGTAAATCCAATGTTTTTTCTTCAAAATTATTATTTCTGATATCTGGCTTCTGACTTCCAGCTTCTGACTTCTGAACTCTGATTTCTGATTTTTTTATGGTTGTTTTATCGGGGAGATGGTAGATCGTCTGCCCGTGCGAGCCAATAAGGTCAACATCTTTGATGGGAATGCGAGCCTTATTTGCAATAGATTTAGCTGCATTTGCAAATAACTTTCCGAGATGAAAGTTTAGCTGGCAAACCTTGTCAACCGCACCTGTTTCGGGGTTACAGGTATCGAGGATCGCCGTGCGTGTGGTCTCTTCAAAAGTGTAGGTTTCGAAGGCGAGTATGTTTATTTTCGTATGTATGCCGTTTCCAGAGATTTCCACAAGACAGGCGTCTATGCCGTCTGCCGATGTTCCCGACATGAGGCCAATGACCTTTTTTGGGTCTTTGTGCTGTAACTGCAGGAGTTCATTTAACATTTAGTTTCAGTGGTGCGGGCTGGACTTGCTTTTGTAGATTTCACCCTCGCGGTCTGCATCGCCAAGCATTCCCTTGGCACGATATACTTCTTCCAGCACCTTGTGTACGTCAACAAAGTCAGGGTCAACCTCAAGCGTCTTATTGAGAGACGTCTCTGCAGTGTCAAAGTCTCCCTTTTCCTTATATGCCAGCCCAATATTGTAGTGAAAGGTTGCCATGTCGGGACGTATCGTTAATGCCTTTTGCCAAACAGAAATGGCGTCATCGAATTTATTGATTTTTGTATAGGCAATACCCAGATTATAATAAATCTCTGTCTTCTGAGGGTTAATTTCCAAGGCCTTCGTCCATTCTGTTATAGCCTCGTTGAATTGCGCCTTTTTTGCATAGAGGATGCCCAGATTGTATCGTGAGTTCACAAGACCCGGATTCAGGCCAATAGCCTTTTGAAATGATTTCGTTGCATCTTCCTCCTGTTTCTTATGGATGTAAACGAGCCCCAGCCCTTCGTATGCCTCGGCGTAATGGGAGTCGACATCGATAGCCTTTTGAAAGAGGGAAATTGCTTCGTCCGGTTTTCCTTTTTTATTGAGGATATTCCCTTGTCCAACAAGGGGTTCCACCATCGCCGGGTTGAGTTCCGATGCCTTTTTGTAAGCGGTCAGCGATTCGTCGAACATGCCCTTTTCGTAGTAAAGCAAACCTAAATTATAATGGATTTTTGCGTCGTTTGGGTCAGACTCCAGCAGTTTTTTGTTTTTTTCAATTTCTGCGTCTACCATCGATTTTTTATGGACTGACGGCATTTCCCCTTCCAGATTGATGGAGGCGGCATGCTGTGTCGTTGGTTGAGTGCCGGATTCTTTTTTGCCGCACCCAATGGTACAACAGAAAAAAAGCAATACAATAGAAACCAGGATAGACGTTTGTTTTTTTAAATGTGCCATAAAAATCCTTTTCTTTTTAAAGAGATACTGTGTAAGTTATGTAATTAAAGAAGCAGAAAGCAACTGGAAGCAAGAAGCGAGAAGTCAGAGACAAGAGTTTCGCATGGTTTATACACTTGCTTCTCGCTTCATGCCTCTTGCTTCTTACTTCCGATTAATTATATAGTGTAATGGACAATCGTCAATCTGAATCTATGGATCATCGGATAAAACAGTCAAATACGCAGCATCCGGGTCTTACCCGCGCTATGAGTTTTTTTGATGTGGCCTGTCTGGGGATAAATAGCGTGGTAGGCGCCGGTATTTTTTTATTGCCGGGACAACTCTTCCATCTTGCAGGTAATGCGGCTCTGTGGGTGTTTCCCCTCTGCGGAGTTCTTTGTTTCATCATTTCCCTGTGTTTTGCAGAGATGGGGGGAATGTATAGCAAGACAGGCGGCGCATACCTGTATGCCAGGGAGGCATTCGGGCCTTTTGTTGGTTTTCTGGTGGGCTGGATGATGTGGCTTTCGTCGATTATCGGATGGGCCTCGGTTGCAAGCGGTTTTGGGCTTTATCTGGAATATTTTCTGCCGACAGGAAATGGATGGCTGAGTAAAACAATCCTTGCCGGTTTGATTATCGTGTTAAGCGCCATCAATTATTTTGGTGTGAAGCCGGGCGCCAAGACAATCAATTTTTTTACTGTGGGCAAACTCATGTCTTTGTTTATTTTCATTGGCGTGGGATTGTTTTTTATGCATGGGAATAATCCCTCCTTACCCACATTTAATAAGGGGGTGCAGGGGGGATTTCTTGACGGAAATTTTAATGCGGCGGCTATTGTGGCGCTGTATGCCTATACTGGATTTGAATTTGTCGTGGTACCAGCAGAGGAGATGCGGCGTCCTCAACGGGACATCCCGCGCGTATTGTTCCTTGTGCTGATGATTGCAACGGGGTTGTATATCGTTATTCAGATTGTAGCTACAGGGACGTTTCCCGGACTGGCCGCATCGGATAAGCCGCTTGCTGATGCGGCGCGATATTTTATGGGAACGGGAGGCGGTGTGATCATTGGTGTGGGGGCTTTGCTCTCTATAGGAGGCATTAATGCAGGCATTGCCCTGACCAGTCCGCGCAGTCTATATGTACTTTCAGTTGACGGATTCTTCCCTAAAATATTTTCCAAAATACATCCGGTGCATCACACCCCCTACGTGGCTATTATAGTCAACACGGCCTTAACGCTTTTATTAAGCTTGACAGGCAGTTTTAAATATCTGATTGCAGCCAGTGTTATGGTAAGCATACTCCAGTATATTCCCACCTGTCTGGCAGTTGTTGCGTTGAGAAGATATAGGCCGGAGTTGGAGAGAAGTTACAAAATACCCGGCGGGTACTGTATTCCCATCTTTGCATTGGTGATTTGTGGCTGGTTGATTTTCCATGTGGAGTTGAAGGTCGCAGCGGCAACCGCTATCGCAATTGCGGTATCGTTGCCATTTTATTTCAAGAAAAGAAGTGATAAAAACAGATAAAAATAAACAAGGATTTCTCGCTCCGCTTGAAATGGTAACTTGGAATTCTACGTAGTAATGAGGCGATACTCATGTTGGATTGATTTTTCAAGTAATTTTCCCTCTTTTTGTGAATAAGATGGGAATTGTGATTGAATAAAAAATACAATCTGTTAAACTACTCCTCGTGTATTTTTGGTTTTTTTGCAGTTTGTAATAGGTCACTGCAGTCCTCATTCCGGTAATGTGTCACGTGTAACGATGAAAAATGGCAGTTATTTGAACGTTTTGCACGATCCCAGTGAGTTTCCAAGCCAGAGGATGTTGAGTTATTGCTAGAGATTCAGTAACCAGCTACTGACGATTGAACATGACACGGCGACACACTTACATAGCCAAGATAACCCGCCCCAAAATCAGGGGTATCTGTCTCAGAAAAAGATTGTTTTTGCGGATGGATGCGGGGAGGGATCATCCTGTTACGTGGGTAACAGGCCCGCCGGGTTCGGGTAAAACCACACTGGTTGCAAGCTATCTTGATACCCGCAGGGTCCCCATTCTGTGGTATCAGGTGGATAGTGGTGATGCGGATATTGCAACCTTCTTTTATTACATGGGTATGGCGGCAAAAAAGGCGTTTCCCGGAAAACGAAAGCCCCTGCCGGTGTTAACCCCTGAATACCTTTCAGACATATCCTCATTTACCCGCCGGTATTTTGAAGAACTCTACAGCAAATTAAAACCACCCTTTATCATTGTCTTTGATAACTACCAGGACGTGCCGGCAGAATCGAATTTTCACAACGTTATCAGTACCGGATTGTCCATGATTCCGGAAGGATTATACGTCATCGTAGTGAGCAGAAATGATCCCTTGCCGGCGTTCTCCCGTTTGAGGGCAAATAATGGAATACATTTCTTGGGGTGGAATGAACTCAGACTTACCCTTGAAGAATCCAGGGAAATTGTCCTGATGAAAGATCAGAAATCGTTTACCAATGAGGTTGTTTCCGATTTACATAAGAAGACGGATGGATGGGCTGCCGGACTGGTGCTCATGGTGGAGACCGCAAAGACAAAGGACATCGGGCGACTCATCCTAAAGGAACTTACCCCGCAGGAGATATTTGATTATTTTGCAAGCGAGGTCTTTGAAAAGACGGATAATCAGACACAGACATTTTTACTGAAGACAGCCTTCCTGCCCAGGATGACGGTGTTTATGGCAGAAAAGCTTACCGGCGTCAACAATGCCGAACAGATACTCTCAGACCTGAGTAAGGAACACTATTTCACCACACAGTACGGTTATCACGAGCAAAGCGCCGGAGAACGGCAAGGAACCTCATTGCGCAATTTGCAGACTTCCGGTACGCGGGAGAAAGAGAAAAAATCTCCCCAAGCGATCCTGGCGTATCAGTACCACCCCCTTTTCCGGGAATTTCTTTTATCGAGGGCGAGGAGTTCATTTAGCCCGGAAGAGCTTTCACAGATACAACGATACGCCGCTGAGATATTAGGAGCATCGGGAATGATTGAAGATGCGGCTGCGCTCCTCAGGAACGACGGAGACTGGGATGGCCTCGCAAAACTGATCCTTGATCAGGCGGCAACCATGATAGCACAGGGGAGAAACAAGTCCCTTGAGGAATGGATTGCCAGTGTGCCTGCGGAAATTATGGAGTCTACCCCATGGCTTCTGTACTGGTTGGGCATCTGTCGCTTTTTGTATAATAATCCCGCCGAAAGCCGTATGTATTTCGATAAGGCATTCAAGCGGTTTCGTGCCCAGGGGGACTTTGCCGGAGTATGGTTATCCTGGGCTTATGCAGTAGACACCTTTTTTCATGAATTTGATAATTTTACCCCCTTCGATTCATATATTCAGGTATTTGATGACCTCTTTCAGAAAAGGCCTGAATTTCCTTCACCAGAAATAAAATTCCGCATTATTTCCTGCAGGTTTATTTGTATGATGCTGAGGCAGCCAGACCACCCTGAAATTAAAATATGGGCGGAACGGGTGTTTTCTCTCCTGCAAAAGTGTAGTGACGTGAATCTCTGTTTACAGACTGGATTTTATCTGTCAGTTCATTACGTGTGTATAGGCGATTTCAGCAGCGCCGGTATCCTGATTGATCTTCTTCGCAAACGGGCACAGTCAGATATGGCCATCCCCATGATGCGGCTTTTGGAAAAAACTGCCGAGGTGTTTTATTCATTGAATACCGGTTCCTCCAGCGGATGTATTCAGCGTGTTTCTGAAGCGTTAGAGTATGCCCATGAAACAGGTCTGCATGTTTGGGATATCCATGTATTGTCAACCGGGGTATGTGCTGCCCTAAATGATGGTGATATGAAAACAGCTACACAGTTGTTGCGAAAGATCGAACCTGGTCTGTCCACAGCACGAAAAATTGACGTAGGTTTCTATCATCACATCAGCGCCATGAAAGAGATGCTTATGGGAAATTTGTCATTAGCGGCAGAACACATACAAATAAATGTGCGTATACTATCTGAAATAAATGCACATTTTGCTACAGCCTTGGGCAGGGTTACCATGTCCCACGTCTACGCCGCTATGGGAAAATACCCTGAGTCAGTGACCCAGCTTGCGCTTGCCAGGCAAATCGGTCTTTGGATGAAGAGCAAACACATTGAATATATGTGTCTTTTGACGGAGGCGTATTTTGCCCTGGAGTTGGGGATTAAGGGGGTAGATGAATTGAGCAATGCAAAGACAAACAAACATTTGCCCTTTTCTCCCACGCACGATGAATGCAAGGAATCCGATGGGGCGTCACAACTCCCCCGATCCCCCTTTATTAAGGTGGACGGTGAGTACGGGCTGGAGATACTTCGCAGGGCAATGACTCTGGGACGTGAACAGAACTTTATCGGTTGTTTTATCTGGCGTTTTGACATCATGCCCCGGTTGTGCGTAAAGGCATTAGAAGCAGGGATAGAGGTTGCGTACGTACAGCGCCTTGTCCGCAAACGAAATCTGATTCCTGACGACCCTCCCATTCAATGTGAAAACTGGCCGTGGCCGGTAAAGATATTCACCCTCGGCAGTTTTGCAATCCTCAATGATGATACGCCAATAGAATTTACCGGGAAAGTCCAGCAAAAACCGTTAGAAATGCTCAAGGCAATTCTATCAATCGGTGGTGGAGAAACGCCTGAAGGTCAGTTGACCGATGCCCTCTGGCCGGACTCAGAAGGCGATGCGGCTCATCGTGCTTTCGAAATTACCCTGCATCGCTTAAGATGCCTCATGGGCAGTGAGAAAGCGGTTAAACGCCAGGGGGGGCAGGTGTCATTGGATAAGAGGTATTGCTGGGTGGATATGATGTCATTTGAACGGATAGCTGAAGATATTGAAGATATGCGCAGAGAAACGGAAAAACAGGGAAACGGAGAATGGAAGAATCCTCAGAATCAACTTGCCGGTTCTCCGGTTTTCAATCTTCCTCCTTCTCCATCTTTCCCTATTACTCCAACTCAGACAGAGATACTTCGGCTTACGGAAAAGGCAATTAATTTATACAAAGGGTCGTTTCTTTCCACTGAAACCCGGCACGCATGGGCGGTATCCAGCCGGGAACGTTTGCGTGACAAATTCCGGCGTCTGGTCATCGAGTTGGTCGCTCATCTCGAAAAATCAATGCAATGGGAAAATGCGGCTGAATATTACCGGAAGGCTATTGAGAAGGACGGTCTTGCAGAAATATTTTACCAGCGCCTTATGATCTGCTATCAACAGCTTGGTCTATGCGCTCAGGGCGTTGAAGTTTACTGGCGACTGAAGAACGTCCTTTCATCGGCATTTGGAATTGAACCCTCCCCCATAACGGAATCCCTCTATAAATCGCTGAGGGAAACAAGCATCCAGGTAGGGTAGGCATTGCCTACCAAAAAACCCTCACATCTTGCGGCAAACATTCGTGTGTATGCCATTTTGGTAGCGTGGTGTTAATTATGGTGGGCAATGCCCGCACTACCTGGCTTTGTCCAACCCAATCTTACCCAACTTATATGCCAGTTTCCTACTATACCCTGATACAATTACTCCTCCCGCCTCGGGTATCCCTGATCCATGCTCATTGCCTTCCTGCCATTCCATCTTCAACCTTAACCCTTTATTACAAGCAAATAATGGTTTGTTATAACACTGATATTGACAAATATTTATAACATATTTAAAAAATCTTTGAATCCGTATGCTATCCGTATGTAATCATGCTGTATTTTACAAAGGTATAATTGTGGAGTATTTCAATCGTATTATCTAAGCGGTTTTCGGGTGGCACGGACAAATGGAGTTTGTCCGTGCCTGTTTAACTCGCTGATATAGGGTTTCATCTTATCTGTGTGGGTTTAGGATGGCTAAACTCCCCCCCCCCCGTAGAAAAAGGGATGGGGGTTGTAATTAGTCAAACTAAAAAAGAAGTGATAAAAAAAATAATGAAACAGATAAAAATAAACCTGATATTTTGCCATATCAAAATAGTTCTGTTGAATGAAAAAGACTTGACAAAAACCGTTGTTTTTGACACTTTCACGCCCTTTGTAAAGATTCAAGCGATTGCAAGGGTTTTATTGCAGAGACAAAACCAAACAGGTGTTTTTTTATTCCCGAACTATATTCCTGAATTTTAATATTATGTACTTCGTTTTAAAATATTTGGAAGGGAGGGTTACGGTAATGAAGAAGAAATGTATATTGTTGCTTGCCATGTTTTTTGTGTTTTTGCGGGGGACATTAACCTATGCCAACACCGAAGGGGTAAATACAGGACTTGGGATGATTACGGAACCTGCATTTACTTATAAGGGGCATGCCATACAAGATAAAAAAGAGGCAGCAATTAATGATGCGGCAACGAAGGCACAGGTGCAGGAGTCCTATGGCAAGCTACCCCTCTGTTTCATCCAGAACGACGGTCAGATGGATAAAGCTGTGCTCTTTTACGAAAAGCAAAGTGCGCATAGCACCTTTTTTACGAGAAACGGAATATATCTGACATTGGTAAACGGCCAAATATCCGAGAAGCCAGAGGCAGTGAATTCTAAAATGCCGCATCGCAAATCCGAAATCCAAAATCCAAAATCCGCGGTGATAAAGCTTGTCCCCCTGGGCGCTAATAAAGACCCGGAGGTCATTGCAGAAGGACTGCAAGAAGGGAAAATTAATTACCTTGTAGGCAGCCCTGAAAGATGGAAGACCAATATCCCCACCTATCAGGCAGTGGTTTACAAGGATATTTACAAGAACATTGACATGAAATTTTATGGGAATAACCGTCAGTTGGAGTATGACATAATAGTCAAGCCAGGAGCAAATCCATCTCGCGTGAGGCTTGCATACAGGGGGATAAAAGGCTGGAAGATTACTGAGGATGGGGATCTAAGTATAGACCTGGAAAATGGCAAGGTCGTTCAGAAGAAGCCTTATGTTTACCAGGTGATAAACGGAAAGAAAGTGGAAGTGGAGGGAAGATTTAAGATACAAGATGCAAGAGGCATGAAGCTAGAAGGCTGGGGAGCGAACAGGCAAGGGAGATTGGGAGAGTGTTTAAATTCGGAAAATAAAAATCGTAAATCCAAAATCCAAAATCCAAAATTTATTTATGGTTTCCAAGTTGCATCGTATGATAAAAGATATCCCCTTTTCATAGACCCCACTTCTCTTGTTTATTCCACGTATTTCGGGGGAAACGCAAACGATGACAATTATTCAGCTTCTAAAAGTATTGCCATAGATAGCTCTGGAAATGTGTATCTTACTGGTGAGACAATTTCCACAAACCTCGCTACGTCTACCGGCGCTTACCGAGGCAGATTAAATAATGGAAGTAATACAGTAAATTACGATGCGTTTGTCACTAAATTAAATTCATCTCTGAGCAGCATACAATATTGTACCTATCTTGGCGGTTCTGGTACTGAGTCCGCTTATGGTATTGCGGTAGATAGCAGTGGTTCTGCCTATGTCGCAGGCTATACGACCTCCAGCGATTTTGGAACTGCATCTGCTTATCAAGGAAACCTTATGGGTAGCCAGGATGGATTTGTTACAAAGCTAAACACCGCGGGAACTGGTGTTGTGTATTCTACCTATTTGGGCGGAAGTTCTGATGACTATTGTGATGACATTGCTATAGATAGCAGTGGAAATGCTTATATCGTAGGAGCAACCTGGTCTAACGATTTTGGCACATACAGCGCCGCATATGCAAATTTGCGTGGGAATGTAGATGCCTTTGTTACAAAATTAAATTCATCGGGTGGTAGTAGCACTGCCTATTCTACGTTCATTGGCGGAAATGGTACTGATACAGGGTGGGCTATTGCTGTTGATAGTTCAGGAAACGCATACATATCTGGAAATACTTCCTCTGCGGATCTTGGTACATCAACAAGCGCTTTTCAGGGAAACAAAGCAGCAAGTGACGACTGTTTTCTTGTAAAGCTTAATTCTAACGGAGGCACAGATACTGGCTATTGTACCTATCTTGGCGGATCTGGTGATGACGAAGCTAGAGGATTGGCGGTGGATACCTCTGGAAATGCGTATCTGACCGGATATACTGTTTCAAACAACTTTCCAACAACCTCCGGCGCTTATCAAACTTCTTACGGTGGAGGTAACCGTGATGGATTTGTTACTAAGCTTAACTCTGCAGGCAGTGGTCTTTCTTATTCTACCTATTTGGGAGGAAGTGGAACAGATACTACCAACTGTATTGCGGTAGATGGTTCTGGCTACGCATACGTAGTAGGCGACACGAGTTCCTCTAATTTTCCAACAACTGACGCTATTTATGGGAGCCTTCAAGGAGGGACGTATGACACATTTGCCTCAAAACTGAATACTTCAGGTAGTGGTTTTATATATTCTACTTATTTGGGTGGAAATAGTGATGAATATGTATGGGGGATTGCCTTAGATAGCTCTAATAATCCGTATATAGCAGGGTATACGGCTTCCAGTAATTTCCCAACAACCTCTGGTGCATATCAAACAAGCTATAATACGGGAACCTGGGATATCTTTGTCTCAAAGATAAGTTACTCATCTCCAACAACAGAAGAACCTATTCCCAAAACAACACTGTCAATAAGTTCAACAAACCCGTCCAGCGGAGCTACAGGTGTAGCAGTAAATATAAAGGTAGAAGCCACCTTTTCAATGTTAATGAATGGTTCTACCCTTAATACAGGCACCTTTAAGTTAAGCGGAGGTGGAAGCAATGTAAGCGGTAATGTAACCACCGATGGAGCAAAAGCTATATTTACTCCGTCATCAAATCTGTCTTATAATACCTCATACACAGCAACAATAACAACAGGCGCTCAAGCGGCAAATTACGCAGGTACGACATTGGAGTCCGCATATAGCTGGAGCTTTACGACTGAAAATGCACCTGCTGTTACACCATCACCTACACCTACACCCTCAGTTACAGCAACGGCGACACCTGCAACTGTTTCTTCTCCTACACCTATCACAACAGTTACCGCTACGTTAGTGCCAACCCCCATACCTACACCGTCACCAACGGTCACAACAGCACCTACCTTACCTCCGCCGCCGACACGACCGCCCGCTCCCACGCCAACGGTTGTAATATTGCCTACTCCTGAAGCAACGGCAACGACAACACCCCTACCCACGGAGTGTATTCCTGAGTCAATGACTGTTTCTTCTCACAGTTTGAGTCTCAAGAGGAAGGATAGTAAAGAAGTAACTGTGACTGTAATAGGCAGCGATGGCTGCCTTGTGGAAGGTGATGCAGTAGCAGCGAAAATTGGTGAAAATGGTAAAAAGTATATATCAATTTTACGCAAAAATGTAACTACTGATGCAAACGGTGAGGCAAGGTTTAAGATTAAAGCCAAGAAAACAAAAGGAAATGCATCAGTCACTTTTGTCTGCGAAGAAATGGAAGAAACAATAGCAGTGAAGGTCGCAAAGTAGCAATAGGCAGAGTGGGTTGCGTTGCAGCGCAACCCGCTCTGTTTTAATGTCAAGGAATTTCAATGTTTTGGTAGGAGACAACTTCTGTTGGCGACCGGGCACACGCACGCCGTTGTTCATTGCAAGTCGCCGTCTAAGGGTATAAGAATTTTAAAATATTTGACAGGGATTAACAGGATAAAACATCTTGTTTATCCTGTCTATCCCTGTAAGAAAGCCGCTGAAGACAGCCAAATTTAAACATTGATATGTAATTGCTTTAAACTCATTTCTTTTCCTTTCCTTCCTCCCTCACTACAATTAATGTGATGTTGATTGTGTTTCCGCTTTCGTCAAATATCTTTGTCATCCTGGCGCTCAAAGGGAAAGCGGGTTGGGTATTGGAGGGTAATATCTGAAAATCAGTGGTTTTTTCCTGAGTATTTAGAAGTGTGTCCCTGGGAAGAGACAGGTTCACGTGCGATAGATGTTGCATGATGTCCAGGTTTTCTGTATCCGTTTCCTGGATATTCAATAGTTCTTTAGCGATTTGATTTATATTTTTAATTTTCCAATGTCCGTCGGTGACTACTACGCCTTCTGCCAGACCAGACAAGATTGTGTCCAATATTGTTGTCTCGTCCTTTTTTACAGACGGCTGCCTCATACGGAGCAACGATTTTACCCTGGCAAGGAGTTCCGTTTTATTAAAGGGTTTGCTGATAAAATCGTCTGCGCCTGCATCGATACCCTTGATCCGGTCTTCCATCTCGTGGAGTGCGGTAATCATTATGATCGGTATACCTTTGGTTGTCCCGTCTGCCCGCAGCCTCTGGCACACCTCATATCCGGTTAGTTTGGGCATCATAATATCCAGCAATATTAAGTCGGGATTTTCTGACTTCGCTTTTTCCAGGGCTTCTTCACCGTCGTATGCCTCGATCACATCAAATTCGGAAGCAGTCAGGATAACCCGGAGTAATTTCACGTTTTGTTTGATGTCGTCTGCTACTAATATTTTCGGCTTGTTCATTTTTTTATGTATTTTTCTACAATAACAGGCAGTTCCTGCGTATTGATGGGTTTGCTGACGTAGGCATCGCAACCGGTGTCCAGAATTTTTTGCTCGTCTCCCTTCATGGCGTAAGCGGTTACTGCGATAATGGGAATGTCCTTTGTAATTACGCTTGCCTTGATTTGCTTTATCAGAGTAAGCCCGTCAATGCCGGGAAGCTGGATGTCCATAAGGATAATATCCGGTTTTTGATTTTTCAAGAGGTTTAATGCCTCCTCTCCGGTGGTTGCCTCTATTATATTGTATCCCTTTGCCTTGAGCACCACGCGCATCAATTTTCTGTTTTTTTCGTTGTCTTCAACAACCATTACGTTTTTGTCAGACATAAATTTTCCCTTCATCAAAATGAGAACTTCACTTCTTTATCCGTAACTGTTCTATTTTTTTAATTGCCGCCAGAAGGTCTTCCTTCGTATGTGTGCTTTTTTGCACGATGGCTAAAATATTTCCATTTAATTCTTCTTTTTCCCTGGGCGTGATATCTTTTGCGGAACAAATAATAATGGGTATACTCTTTGCCGTTGGGTGTGTCCTGAGTTTCTCGACAACATCAAATCCGCTGACCTCTGGCATCATAAGGTCGAGAATGAGGAGATCGGGATTATTATTAATCGCAAGATTGATTCCTGCCTTTCCGCTGTACGCCTTGAGTACATCGAAGCCAGCATTTTCTAAAATGGCGCTCATATATTTAACGGCCTTTTCATCGTCGTCAACGACCAGTATCTTTGTTAGCTTGCCTTTATACGTTTCGGCGGGAATGCAGGCATTTACGGTATTTATGAGTTTTATCCTATCGACGGGTTTAATCAAATATTCAGCCGCACCCAGGCTGAATCCAAGGTCTTTATTATCAACGATTGACACAATAATTACCGGAATATCCGCAGTGTCCTGTGAATTTTTTAATTCCGAAAGGACGTCCCATCCATCTTTCTTTGGCAGCATAATATCAAGGGTAATCAGAAACGGATGGAATTCCTTTGCCTTTTTAATGGCCTCTTCGCCATCCACAGCCACGATAACATTATAGCCTGCATTCGTTAAATACAGTGTAATAAGATCAGCGGCCATACGATCGTCCTCCACCACCATGATCGTTTTTGCCTCCTTTTCTCCAGTGACCAGTATTTGACGTGTTTTGGCTTCAACCTCTTTAGGTTTTGCTTTTCTAAGTTGGGCTTTCAGGGGTATTGCGAAATAAAAGATGCTTCCCTTGCCGTACTCGCTTTCGAACCAGATTTTTCCCCCATGCATCTCGACAATCCTTCTGGTCAGCGCAAGACCCAGCCCCGTTCCCTCGTATTTTCGGGCAAAAGAACTGTCGGCCTGCCAGAATTCTTTAAATACTTTTTCCTGGTCATCGGATTTCATTCCAATTCCTGTGTCTGATACCGAGACCTGCAGCATATCGTCCATGATGCCGGCTTCTACGTTAATGCGCCCGTTTTCCGGAGTGAACTTTATGGCGTTTGAGAGCAAGTTATATAAGATTTGTTTGAATTTGACGCGATCTGCTTCGATGTCGCCTACATCCGTCAGTATCGCGGTTTTTAATTCAAGATGTTTTTTATTGGCGAGTCCTTTTAATATGGTATACACATCTTCGATGGCTTCCGGCACACGGAATATCTCGTACTGAAGTTCCATCCTGCCTGCCTCTATTTTGGACAAATCCAGTATGTCGTTGATCATTTGAAGGAGATGAAGGCCGCTGCTGTGGATATCATTGACAAAGTCTACCTGCTCATCATTCAGATCGCCGGAAATCTTGTCCCGCAGCACCTCAGCAAAGCCGATTATGGCGTTCAGCGGGGTGCGCAGTTCGTGCGACATATTAGCTAAAAATTCCGATTTCATCTTGTTGGCGCGTTCCAGTGCCAGAACGGCCTTCTGCAGATGGGAGGTCTTTTCGGCAATCTGCTGCTCCAGGTTGGAATACGTTGACTGCAACCTGATGGACAGGTCATTAAACGCCCTGCCGAGTTGTCCCACCTCGTCTTTGGATGATATATCCGCCTTTGTCGTAAGATCGCCTGTTTTTGTAATGGCAGTTACCGCAGTGGTTAATCGCTCAATCGGTTTCATGAATTTTCCTGTTGTCAGGAAAATAATAGTCACGATTAACACGATACTGATAGAACCAACGGTAATAAAAAAGATAAAGTTTGCGGCAAAACGTTGTTCGGCAATTTCCTTTGGGATAATAACACTGATTGCCCCTCGTAATTCACCTGCTGTATAATCGTAACCGGCGTCGTAATTGTTTCGTACAAATTCGGGGGCATCTTCTTTTTTCCCGTGGCAGAGCAGGCACTCCTCTTTGACGTATAAGGCATAGAGGTACCGTTCGACCCTTTTCCCGTCCAGGACGTCACCGCCCCAGTATTCGACAAGGTTGTGGTCTTCCTCCATTTTTCTGAGCACCATTTCTTCAAAGGGATCGGGTTTATTGAATAAATTGCGATACCTCATACTGGTCTGTTTGATAATGTATCCGGTTCTTTCCGCAAATTTTACCCCGATCGCATGGCCGGAAACGGCAGGGATAAAAAGTTTCGTCTGCTCTGTGATTCCGATTTTGGATATTTGTAAAGCGGAGGCAAGATAGTTCCGGGTGGTTTCCAATTCCACGGCAATCAACTTGGCCTTTTCCCGAACTTCTCTGGTGAATTCCTGTCGCGTCCGTTTATAAATTAAAAAGGCGATTACGCTGTTTAATGTAACCAGCAAAACGACCAGGAGGATAACGAGTTTATGTCTGATCTTCATTTTCGTTCATTATTTTAACAAGCCCAATCCTCTGTGTCCAATTCTTTAACCATGATGAATCCGATTCCTCATCCTCATCAGTGAAACCGGTCTTTGAACACCGCTGGCATAAGAGCCGAAGATTCCTATCGTCTTGACATGGTATTTCTCTATTATGGAAACTACTTTATTCTCTATTTCCTGGCAGATCATAATCGTCCTCTTTCTACAAACTTGATTCTTTAATGAAGCTTAATGCCTCTATTTGATTAGGCACCTGGATATTGAATTGAAAATTTGTTTCTTGAATTCCTTTATATATTTCTATTAAATCGTCCTTCGGTAGCAATAACAAACAGCCGCCCATAAGCCTGATAAATTTTATAGAGCCTTCAGTGACAGCCTTCTGGCAAATAGCTTTTGCAGTTTTAGCGTCAATCAGACTTGTTAATTCCTCATTAACCGGCGACATTGACATATTAAGCGTGCCTATCAGTCCAAGAATAGATTCTTTATCCTTCTTTTCTTTTGCCAACTTTTTAAGGATTATCTCCATAATCTCTTTATTACTGAACAGGAGAGGTTTTTTGCCCTTCGGCATTGCCATCCAAAGATTCCAAAAAAAGAAATCCAATTCTGCAATGCTTGCATTTGTAATCTTGGGAATGAGTGTAGAATAATTATTGCCTATTTCTTCAGCAAAATAATGGCTACATTCCCCTCTGTCAATGAAATAGAAATTGAATAGAAAATGAGATATCGCCTCCAGCGTGCTATCACCAATATTTTCAAGGAATTTAATCCTCTTGAAATCTATCTCTTTCGGTATTGACCATTTAAATATCCCATCTTCAGGATTAAAGCGGTTAAGGAATATGCCAATATTGTATAAGTCTGATTCGCAAATCAATTTCTCCAACCTTTCTGCAGGCATGCTTGCAAATAGAGGGATTATCTTTCCTTTAAGATATTCAGCAGGACAGGTTGCGGATATGTTATGAATAAATATATTCCAAGATTTAAGAGACAGGTTTAATGAATTATAGTCAATCTTATTTTCAATAGATTTAAATTTGTTGCCGGCATAAGTGAGATAGTTTTTCTGAATCGACTGCTGTTTCTCCGAGACGATGGGACAAGGTCTATTCATGAACGAATTTAGCCATATTTTATGATCTTCCAAATCAATTCCTTTTTCTTTAAGTTGAACATGCGTAAGGCTGCATTTTTTTGTCAGGAGTTTCTTGGCAGCGGCCAGGATATCAGGGCTGAATTGTTCATTTATCGCCTTGTTTAATCTGTCCCACCCTATCCCTTCAACAAATTGCAAAGCCATATCCTTCGATATAAAAGAATAGCGCTGCACTGAATGTAACTCAAAAAAAGGGTTTTTAGATTCACCTATCTTTTTACCCGCAGCTTCACCCAATATTTTCCAGTCTGATGGTTCGCAGAATGACTTTAATATGCCTTCGCCAATCCCTGACTGTCTTGCCAATCGAAGAAAATTCACAATAGTAGACAAAGTTGAAAGAGAAGATTCTTTTGCCTTGCAGATTAACCCATCTGCACCTAATATCTCATTTAATAACCAATCTCTTTCTTTAATATCCAACTTTTTTATGATGAATAATAAAAACAATATCTCATTAAAACTAGCTTCGTTTATTTTGATTTTGAGTTTTTTCTTTTGTTCTTCTGGTAAAGAACCATAAGATTTCTTATGCCGTTCCCAGAACTCCAAACCTTTTTCTTTGCCGCGAGACCATAACAAACAACCCATTACATTCGAAAGTGCTTCAATTCGATCTTGTCTGACCATATTGAAAATGATTTCGTAAATCTCACTATCCTCAAATATGGTTGATAGAATATTGTCATTTCGGCTCAGAGCTCTAAGCAATTCAAAGTAATTTTCTGGCCATTCCCTCAGGTAGTTTTTAAGGTTCGACAGGGTCAATACGACTGGGTCTTTGCCTTCCCTCAACACAGCCTCGGCTTCAATTATATAAGCCGCATCTGTGGAGTGTTGTAGTCTATAAAAATATCCTTGTAAAAATGTTATAACTCCGTTATTGCAAAGTTCCTCAAGGAGATTTCTGTCAAAATTTTTTCCACTAAAATTGACATCAAATTGGAATACAGCAGCGACCTTGATGAGCATTTCTTTTCGATTAGGGTCTATTAGCGGTTCAATGTAGTTTTTATATACATTCTCTAAAATATCTTCCCTTTTTATTGACGATAAAGGGGCGTTACCTTTACTATTCCATGCTTCAAGATAGAACCTCAGCCTACGCAAATTTGGCATCTCATTACCAAATTCCTTTTTTATCCACAATTCATCTTCTGGTGACAGGGTGTACTTTCTATTTTTTTCAATAGTGAAATTTTCTATAATGTTACAGATTGTCTTTAGATCAGGGCTTAAATCAACACACCATCCATTTCCAATCCACTCTTCAAATGGGTTCCCAAAATCATCATCTGAGGTTTCTTCGGAAAAGATTTTTCTTGCAGTAAAGATGAAAGAGGCTTTTTGACTTTTATTTGCAGTCTCGACAAATTCGGAGGGTATTTTGTCAGAAGTATGAGCATTTTCTATGATAAATAACGTTCTCTTCTTATCTCCTACATGGCAAATGGTGTTGCATATTGATTCTATATTATTTTTGCTTTCCGACGCCTCTATAATAAAAACATCCCAGTTTTTCTCCTGTCTTTCAAAGCCAACCAATCTTGCTAAAACAGTTTTGCCTCTGCCTTCGGCGCTCCTAATGATGCATATCCTGTTTTTATCTAGTAGCTCTTCTATTTTTTTAATAAGCTCACTATCATGATGAACCCATCCCTTTCCGATAGCATCAAGGGTTGGCCAGCCTTTGCGCGGGTCTTGAAGAATAACATTTAATGATTTAATATCGTAAGACATTGTTATCCTTTGATTTTGAATAACCGATAATAGTTAAGGAGTGTATCACTATACCAAAAGATAGAAGAAGCCAGCCCTATTATAATGAGCGATAAAAACAATACCTTCCAGATGAGATGTTTTTCTACTGCATAGTTTTCTATTATTCGCGAATCTGACTGAGCGCCATCTCTTTCCCAATCACTTCTTGAAGCTTCCAAAAACACACTTACACCAAAAGCCCCCATTGAAGAAATTAAAAATGAAAGGGCTATGACATGAACTCTCCATTCCGCAATCGGTAGGGACTCCCTCTGTGTCAAAAGAGCGGTTGTAAAGAGGTTAACCGCAACCGAAACCAGGATACCGGCAAAAAAGGTATAGTAATAGGCCGCTTTAAAGGCAAACAGGTAAGAAAGGTAACTATATCGGGTAATTTGCTTCATTTTGTTATTTCGCTCAAAGTTTTTCCCTCAAACATCTGGGCTCAAGACATACTCTAGCTGGTAATGCAAGGTATCCTTCCGCTTCCAGCCGATTTGCTGTAATCATTCAATAACCTTTAAATCTGTGTCTGTTGCTTCGTTGGTCCTGGGCATAAATATCTTGAATAGTTTTACCTCTTAGAGGCATTCAATACCGTAATTCCCACTAGTTCTTCCCCTTTGTATCTCAAAATTATACCGTTTTCAAGCATCTCGGAATCTGTTGCACGCTGCGGCCTTTTGAAGCTTATGTAAAGCACATCTGCTTCTTTGTCATAATCAATCCACATCTTTGTTTCCGGCATTTTT
>JACPHJ010000160.1 GCA_016188675.1 Planctomycetota bacterium | reverse complement strand
CCGCAATATTTTTTGCAGGGGTGACATCAAAGGCAGGATTGAAGACCTTGACCCCTTCAGGCGCAGTCCTCTTGCCGAATCCGTTGGTGACCTCTTCAGGGGAACGCTCTTCGATAGGGATATCATTTCCTGATTTTATGCTCAAATCAAAGGTAGACACAGGCGCTGCAACGTAAAAGGGTATCCCATGTTCCTTTGCCAGAATGGAGACGCCATACGTGCCGATTTTGTTCGCTGTGTCACCATTGGCGGCGATTCGGTCAGCCCCCACAATTACGCATTGCACCTTTCCCTGTTTCATCACATGCGCCGCCATGTTGTCACATATCAGGGTGACGTCGATTCCTGCTTGCATTAGTTCCCATGCCGTCAGCCTGGAACCTTGCAGTAATGGGCGCGTCTCGTCGGCAAAGACCTTGATATGTTTGCCCTGTTCCTTAGCCTTAAAGAGAACGGCTAAGGCAGTCCCATAATCGGCGGTTGCCAGCCCTCCTGCATTACAGTGGGTGAGAACTCCATTATTCTCCTTGATAAGTCCTGCGCCATTCTCACCAATTTGCCTGCAAATGGCCTTATCTTCATTTTGTACCTTGATTGCTTCCTGGAGGAGGATTTCTTTTATTTCCTGAACTGACTTGCCCTTGTTTTCTTGCGCGACACGTTCCATGCGCGCAAGTCCCCAAAAGAGGTTAACTGCGGTGGGACGCGATGAACCTAAATAGTTTGTAACGCGCTTGAGTTCCTTTAAGAATACGTCAGTATCCTTTGCCTGTATCTCTTTAATACCTAACACCACACCCATAGCGCCTGCAATACCGATCGCCGGCGCACCTCTCACCATGAGTGTCTTAATTGCATGCCAGATGCTCTTGATATCCTCACAATAAACGTATTTTAATTCGTTGGGTAACAGGGTCTGGTCAATCAGTCGGATACGACCATTGACGTCTCCCTCCCATTCGATAGTTGGTAGTGGCATTTCATCTCCCTTGTGAAATAATTCATTTAGACAGGATTTACAAGAATTCTTGTTTTATTTTATCCTGTAAATCCTGTCTTATATTAAAATTCGAAACGGTAAAATATTGTATCTACAATAGTCCAAGTTCTGTTCTTACCTCTTTATCCTTTTTTGCTACTTCGTCTGCAAGCTTCTTTTTATACAAAACAAGTTTTTGTTTTAATTTTTGGTCTGATACACTTACTATTTGAACTGCTAATATCGCAGCATTAATAGCGCCGGACTTTCCAATACCCATGGTAGGTACAGGAATACCCGATGGCATTTGCACCATGGAAAGTAGTGAATCCAATCCACCCAGCCCGGAGGTTGGCATGGGTACACCAATGACAGGTATGGGCGTTAAGCTCGCAATAACCCCTGCCAGATGCGCGGCTCCTCCCGCGGCAGCAATAATCACTTCGTACTTCTTTTCCGCCTCGATAGCATACGAGTGGGCTCTTTCAGGCGAACGATGTGCGGACATGATATTTACATCAAAAGCTACCTCGAATTCCTTTAGTATATTTATGGCTTCCTTCATCGTTTCGAGGTCTGAATTGCTACCCATTACAATCCCGATCTTTTTATTCATCATTATTTACCTATAAATTGGTTTTTAACAGTTCGTTTCACCACACGGCACAAGCAAAGGGGCGCTAAGAAATTAAGAATCTGAGGAGTCGAGAGGTTGGGAAGTTAAATTTCTCACCTTCCCATCTTCTCAGTTTCTCACCTTCAGGCCTTTTCCTTTGCGTTCTTTGAGTCTTTGCGGTGAATCATTACAATTATGTTAACAAAGAGTTATATATTTGTGTAATAAAATTTGGGAAGAATGCGGATAAAGTGTCTGTGGCTGATTTGGTCTGTTTACGGAGACGATTCAGGTACGGGATATGGTGTGGTTTATTTAATAGATGGCGTGCTGTGGCTGATATATTGACATTACCACCCTCGGTGACCATGTTCTCGTGTATTTCCAAATCTTCGTCTATCCCGTCTGAAATTGCACGTGCAACAACAAAAGGAATTCCCATGGCGTGCGCCCGTTCCGCAATTGCAAAGGATTCCATATCGACTGCTATTGCAGAGGTTTGGTTTCCGACATGTTTTTTTACTGAAGACTGACGAATGATTTTATTAACGGTCAGAATATCTCCATAATGTGATTTAAAGACCTCATTATTGCATAATCTGACAGCCATATCCGCAATTGATGCATCACAGGAAAGTGTCGAATCAACCCGGATTTCTCCTTCCAGCACTTCCTGAGATGAATAGAGGACGTGTTTACCGATAACCAAATCCCCAACACCCACCGCAGGGTTTATACTACCCGCAAAACCAGAAGAAACCATTAATTGTATCCTGAAACATTTTGAT
>JACPHJ010000025.1 GCA_016188675.1 Planctomycetota bacterium | reverse complement strand
TACTCAAAATAGAACATCTCATTGGGAAAATACCGGCATGGCGAAACCAGTTCCGTCATACTTATCGAAGGGTATAACTGGCATAGCCGTTGTTCTCTGACCACGCCCACAGGACGTGGTTTTCTACATTATTAATAAAAAAACATCTCCGCAAGGTTGCACCCGGCAGGGCTTCGATGACTTCCATCTGCTTGTTTGCAGTTTGCTGTTTTTTATTCCCACTATTACTTCATCCCCTCAAATTGCTATTTCCTCTCCAGCATAAAGACATAGGGTTTATATACCATCCGGCCAATTTGTCTTTCCAGCGCCGATTTGGCGGTGTCAAATCTCCCTTAAAAAAATGGGGATTCGGTTGCGGCTTCACTGCGCTATGAAATCTTATAGGCTTCTATTTTTTCATAGAGTACCTTCCGGCTAATCCCCAGTAGTTCTGCAGCCTTGGACTTATTACCATCCGAAGCTTTCAGCGCATCCATAATCATCTCGATTTCCAACTGCCTTTGCGCCTCATAAAGGGTGCCTGTGGATTTATATTTTTGAACCTGTACAGCAGATTTATTGCTTATCTCCGGCGGCAACATCTCGACTCCAAGCATGACATCATCCGGAGCGATGGTGACAATCCTTTCGACGACATTCCTTAATTCCCGCACATTGCCGGGCCATGAGTAATTCAGAAGCATTGTCAATGCCTCCGGGGTAAATCCTTTTACGCGCCTGCCAACATCGGCACAGCTTAACTCAAGAAAATGCGCAATCAGCAAGGGGATGTCTTCCCTGCGTTCACACAAAGGCGGAATTTCTACAGGCACTACATTCAACCGGTAAAACAAGTCTTCCCGGAATTCTCCGCTACTCATTGCAGCCTTCAAATCCTTGTTGGTTGCCGCCAGGACACGCACATCAATCTTGATTACCTTTGTCCCGCCTATCCGCTGCAGTTCCTTTTCCTGCAAGACACGAAGCAGTTTCACCTGTGTATGAGGATGCATGTCTCCAATTTCGTCAAGAAAAATAGTCCCTTTATCTGCCACTTCGAAGAGTCCCTGTTTAGTTCCTGCTGCTCCCGTGAATGCACCTTTTTCATATCCAAACAGTTCGCTTTCAAGGAGGTCTCGCGGAATAGCGGCACAATTCAAAGCCACAAAGGGCTGACCCGACCTCGAACTGTTATAATGAATGGCCTTGGCAATCAATTCCTTTCCCGAACCGCTCTTTCCGGTAATTAGTACGCTATAGGGGGCGTTACTGACCTTTCTCACCAATTCCAATATCTCTTTTATCTTCCGGCTCGTGCCAATAATACTACTGAAAGAGGCTTGTACCTTCTGCTGTTTTTTGAGGTTTTTGTTTTCGGATGCGATACGTTCATTTGCCCTTTTGAGATCGTCAAAGAGTTCTGCGCTGTATATTAACAATGCCACCTGAGATGCAATACCGGTAAAAAGATCAAGGTCTGCCTTGGAAAATTCATAATTCTTGCTCTTGCTTTCGATTTGTAATATGCCTAAAGTTTTTTGTGGACTCACAAGAGGAGCGCACATGATCGAACGGGCGCCAATTATTTTTATGCTAGTACTGACACTGGAATCCATTTGGGTATCCATGATAAGCAATGATTTTCGTTCGTTGATAGCGCGCTGGGCAAGAGTCTGGCTCATAACATCCCCATCCTCTGCCAATGCATGGTCTTTTGTTTGAATTGTTCGGATGGTCAATTGTGTTTCATCCGTGTCTTGCAAAGCCACAAAACACCGTCCGGCATGGGGAAACGCAGCAAAAACGATCTGAATAATCTCTTTCAATAATGCATCGAGATCAAATATATTACCGATAACCTTTGTAATATCATGGAAGATTTTCAGTCTCTTTTGGAATGCCTCAAATTCCCCTTTATCCGCAGTTTTACGGCCAGTTGTTTCAGCCATAGCTTCGATTGGCAGCGGGTCTTTTGTAGCCATGATAATCTGGGTATATTCAGTCGAGGGAAATTCCGGGAGATATGGCTGTCCGGATGCGGTGTCTTTAAATATCAAGGTATACGGCCCAATACAGATTTTTTCACCGTTGGTTAATGGATGGGCAGAAGTGATCCGTTCGCTGCCCAAAAAAACCCCATTCTGGCTGCCCAGGTCTTCAATCAGATATCCACCAGCCGATTTGCAGATCCTTGCGTGGTGTCGCGAAACAAGGAGGTCGTCAAGTTTGATATCAGTAGTGGAGGCGCGGCCAATGATGGTAACATCCTTTAAAGGGTAGCTTTTTTTTTGCCCAGGAATGGTGACGTCGATTAGTTCAGCCATTGATTACTTAAGAAAGAAGTTTAAATCCAAAAAATTTCCGAAGCTTTTTATATGAAGTGTTTTAATTCTTGCTTCCGGATTCTGGCTTCTGCGTAAACTGAATAATCACGGTTTTTAAATGGCTTAAAATGTGTTGTGCTTGTTAACACCTTAAAGTGTTAACAAGCGCATAATGTCGTTGCGTGTGGCGTAAATTACCAGGGTAATAATGAGGCCAAAGCCGATATATTGGGCGATAGAGAGCGTCCTCTGACTCACTGGAGAACCCTTGATTCGTTCGATTGCCAAAAACAGCAAATGGCCGCCATCCAGCACCGGAATAGGCAGGATATTTAAGAGCGCAAGCTGGAGACTCAGAATGCCCAGGAAATATACCAGCTTACCGAAACCCACCTTTGCCGATTCATATGATGCCTGGGCAATAAGTATAAAACCACCGACATTCTTTGTCGAAAGTCTTTGAGAAAAGAAGCCTTTTAAAGTGAGATAAAGTCTCTGGACGTTAATCATAGCCTTTTTTGTGCCTACGATGCACGAGCCGAACAAGCCATATTGTTTGACTTCTGTCTTTTCCCTGAATTTTACGCCAATACGGCCCGCAGCGCTCTTTTCGTCCTTCTGCGGCTCGATAGTAGACACGAATCGCTCGTTGCCCCGCATCCACCCAATTACCATGGGTTTCCCTTGTCCAGCGATTACCATCTGCAGTAAGGTATTCCACTCTTTTATTTCCTTCTCGTCGAGAGAGATAATCCTATCGCCTGGCTTTAAACCAATTCTTTCAGCAGGGAATCCTTCAACAAGTGAATCAACCTTCAACCCATAAAAAGGCGTCAGGCTGCCTAGAAATTGTTCCCTCGCCTTCGCGTCCTTTAGTGGAATTTCAATCAAATTAACCACGTTATTTCTTTTAACCGTAACGATACATGCCTCATCTTTCGAGTCAGCAACAAGTTTCCTGATATCCGAAAAGCCTGTAACGGGCATTGAATTGATTTCGAGAATCTCGTCGCCTTTCATTAAGCCAGCGCCACTTGCAATGCTGTTGTTTTTCACACCGTCTAAAATGGCCGTGGCACAAGAAATACCAAGCATCCACCGGGTAACCCTGGAAGGAACCGCTTTTAGTTCCACCTCTTTATTATCCCGTAATACGGTAAGTGAAATCTCCTTTCCCGCATTCACTACCTCCACTTCACGGAATTCGTCCTCTGCGGAAATCCGCTTGCCGTTTACCGCAACCACGACATCCTTGACCTGTATACCCGCATCTCTGGCCGGGGCTTCATTATTTTCGAAGGCAAATATTTTGTCAATTTCCAGACTTGTAGCCGGCATGATTCCGATGCGCTGGATACCGTGCTCCTCATCGTACTTCGGCATAACGGTTACGTCAAAAGTCTTATTGTCCCGCTCAACTTTGAGAGACACCCCTGCAGCAGGGTTACTCAGGGCAACAATGGTAAAGAGGTCTTCAAAATCCAGGTCTCTGCTTCCATCAATCTCCACGATTTTATCGCCTCGTTGAATTCCAGCCTCCCATGCCGGCCAGCCAGGCATGACCTGGCCTACCTCCGGGGTGATAAATGGCACTCCAATCTGAAAGGCTACAATAAATGCTATAAATGCCAGGACGGCATTTAATGCAACACCTGCCACAAAAACCGAGGCGCGCTGACCGGCGCTCTTGGAAGAAAACTCCCACGATGCACCTGTCTTTTCCTCTTCAGGGCCTTCACCAGCCAGTTTGACGTAGCCTCCGAGCGGCACGATAGAAAGCCGGTACTCTGTCTCTCCCCACTTCTTTTTGAATATAGCGGGACCAAAACCCAGCGAAAAAGCCAGGACTCTAACTCCTATTTTTTTTGCCACCAGGAAATGACCCAGTTCGTGTATAAAAATAAGCAGTCCGATACCCACGATTACCAGTATGATATTAGTAGAAACGTTTACATAAGGCATTTTTTAGTCTCCTCTCTTGCCCAGGCGTCTGCCGATAAAACATCTTCCAGGCAAGGGTTTTTAATATAATGATGATTGTTTATTACCTTTTCAACAGAGGATGCAATCTCCGTGAATTTAATCTGGCCATCCAGGAATGCTTGCACTGCAACTTCATTGGCGGCATTAAGTGTTGCCCCCATCGTACCGCCTTCTCTGGCAGCTTGATAACCCAGCCTCAAAGCCGGAAATTTTTCCATATCCGGTTTCTTAAAAGTGAGACTTCCTATACTTGATAAATTTAATGGTTGTACACTGAGAGACATTCTTTCCGGATATGTCAAGGCATACTGTATGGGCACCTTCATGTCCGGCATTCCCATCTGAGCAATAACTGACCCGTCACAGAACTCCACCATTGAATGGATAATCGATTGAGGATGTATCACGACGTCTATTTGTTCGGCATTCAGATCGAACAGCCACCTCGCCTCAATAATTTCCAGCGCTTTATTCATCAGGGTGGCAGAATCTATAGTGATCTTTTGTCCCATCTGCCACGTGGGATGCTTGAGTGCCTGCGCGGTGCTAACATCAGGAAGCTTATCCGCAGGCCAGTCATAAAAAGGGCCTCCTGACGCCGTAATAATTACGCGCTTAATTTCACTTCGCTTACCCGACTGAAGGGACTGGAATATAGCGCTGTGTTCACTGTCCACCGGCAAAATCTGATTTTTCTTTGCCAGCGACATCACGATATGCCCGGCCATAACCAGTGATTCTTTGTTGGCTAGTGCGAGGGTCTTTCCCTGCTGCACTGTCGCTATAGCCGCAGGCAAGCCAACCGCGCCAACTACGGCGGACACCACAACATCAACCTCTTCGTGTAAAACAATCTCTTCAAGGCAATTGTTTCCGGTCAGGATTTTCAGTTGATTACCGGGAAAACTGCTTTTTATTTTTCCGGCTAATTGACTATTATTTAAGGCAACGTAGCGCGGCTTGAACTCCTCAATCTGCTCTGACAGTAATTCCCATCTCGAATTCGAAGAGAGGCCGATCACCCGAAATTTATCTTTTAAATTACGGGCGACTTCAAGGGTGTTTTTGCCGATAGAACCTGTAGAACCAAGGACAACTATATTTTTCATTTTGGCGACATTTGGGCGATTTCTTCCAAAAGCTCATCCACCATACGGTCTTCTGGTATCTTTCGCACTTTCTCACCCTTCTTGAAAAGGAATCCAAATCCCTTGCCACCTGCAATACCAATATCAACCTCACGGGCTTCCCCAGGACCGTTTACCACACACCCCATAATGGCAATCTGGAGATTTTTTTTATCACCCGGCAAACGCTGTCTCACCTGCTCCACAATATTTACCAAATCAATTTCACACCGGCCACACGTGGGACATGAAATGAGTTCCACTCCCGCTCGTTTATGAAAACCCAACGCCTCCAGGATATCATATCCTGCCTTGATCTCCAATTCAGACGCACCCGTGTAAGAAACCCGCAGGGTATCACCGATACCCTCGGAGAGCAGCCCCCCTATACCAATAGCGGACTTGATCGTAGCCAGACTCGGAGGCCCTGCTGCCGTGACTCCCAAATGCAACGGATAATCACACTGCGTTGCTATTAAACGGTAAGCGTCCAGGGTTGAAGGCACATCGGACGCCTTGAGTGAAAGTACAATATCTTTAAATCCCAGCGATTCGAAATGCTCGCAATACTGCAAGACAGTCTTTACCATCAGGGTGGTTAGTTTTTCGTGTTCATCACCTTCACCGCGCACGGAACCTGAATTCACACCGATACGAACAGGAATGCCTTTGTCTTTTGCGGCTTTTACAAACTCTTCCAGCTTTTGCCTGTCTTTCATGTTTCCCGGATTGATTCTTATTTTATCTACGCCCTGTGCAATAGCTTCCAGAGCGAGGTGATGCCCAAAGTGTATATCGGCAACCAGTGGGATTTTTATCTGCCTCTTAATAGCGCCAAGACACTTGGCTGAAACAATGGTAGGAACTGCCACACGGATAATATGACAACCAATCGCTTCCAGCTCTTTAATCTGTTGAACTGTAGCGTCGATGTCCTCGGTGTGGGTCTTGGTCATTGTCTGCACGGATATTGGGTTATCTCCGCCAATCAACACCCCGCCTGCTTTAACTACCCGTGTTTTACGTCGTTGAATCATCGTTTCCGGTAAGTTTATCAATCTAATTCAGAAAATTGTATAGCAACAGCTCTCTAGGCAACTATTTTCAAAGTATTAATTATATTAGCATGTTGCAGACTTTGTCAAATGCAAACTTGGCAAACACCTTTTTGGTTTTGATATTCGGCTTTTAAAACAGTAACGATTGCCATCCTATTTCCCGGAAGCACCATTTTAATCAAAAAAAAATTCCAGTGAGGTTTTTTAGCCTCACTGGAATTCTATATAAAGGGCATATTTGATATACCCATAAGGCGTCACAACACCTTAACTCATAAATTATCTTCTTCTCTTTAATTCAAAATTAGCGGTTGTGGCCTTTCCGGCTTCCACAGTAACCTCTTGCGATACATCCTTAAGCTTTTCGTGCCACGTCTTTACTACGTATTTCCCAGGCGGAACGCCTTCCAGTGTGTAGTTTCCGTCTTTCTCTGTCATTGCAAAATAAGGATTCTCGAACGTAACGGCAAAGCCAGCCATTTCATTATGAACATTGCAGAGAAGGGGCGTCTCACCAACGACATCAAAAAGTACCTCCTTAACAACACCAGTCGGATACGTCCCCAGGTTAAATTGCAAGGCTGCGGTAGGAGGAGAAAATACATTGTGGCGGACTGCATCGCTATTAGGAAAATCCGCTGTAGTACCTTTCTGCATGGCTACAACACGAGGCACGTAGGTAAGATTGAGCTGGTCAATAACTGCATGCTCAGCAGGAGGATCAAACTTATTATCACCTACCTTTTCAACAAAGACAATAGCATCCCCATTATTCCTCATTTTCTGGCACGTTACAACGCCTGTAATGGAGCCTGCATTGTCCACCTTTGGCAGATTCCTAACCACCTTCTTCAGTTTCTGCTGCGCCTCTTCCAGCTTCTTCATTGCTTCAGCAGCCTCTTCAGGCGTCAACGCCTTCTTTTCTTCAGTCTGAGCCCACACACATGAATTATACGAAAATGCCACACACGACGCTGCAAGTATCCCAGCAATCAAATATTTTTTCATAAATTCCTTTCTCCTTCTTCCAAAATTTAAGAAACCCTAAAACTAAACGAGCTAACAAATGCTTTTCATTCCATCTGTTAGCTCGTTTTTGACCTTACATAATCTAATTTACGCCTTTTCTACTTTTATTAATTCACCGTTAAGGTACTTCTTCATGAAGTCATTCTCATTGCCTGTAGTATAGCCCGTCTTCACCGGATCCCATACTCCTTTCCCACCAATACCACCATCCTCTGCCTTAGTAATCTTGACTAATGTCTCCTTGGGAACCGTATTGATACCGTGGTTATCACCCTCGAATCCGAAAATGAACTTCATACCAATCTTTGCCTTGTGGAACAGGCTATCCAACTGGTGCATAGGCATAGACCAGTCTCTGGTAAGACTCTGCTGAGAACCATAGCGGAAACTGGATTGATACCCGGTACCTGCAGACAGTGCCCTGCCGTCGGGCCTGGTCTCGTGCGCCTTCACGCTTCTTTCTGTTGCTATCCATGAAGAGTGTTTAATCATCGTTACTCCGTAAGGATAGGATGAGTTATACTTTGCCCTCAGCATAAGCCTTGAAACCTTATAGAAAGGATCGCTTGGCTTCCAACCTTCGTATGGCCTGTCGGCCGGATTAGCATCAACATAGACATAATCACCATCATTAATACCAAGGTCTTTCGCCGCCTGTGGGTTTATATTAATCTGATGTTCCCCTACGCCGGGCATCCTCTTATCCATTCTGTATGGATCGCCAAAGTTGTTATTCCAGATAAAGTTCCAGTCCGTCACTGCCCACTGTGAGTGCACCGTATGTCTTGATTTTGGGGTTACACAATAGAACTTATAACCCTTCTCCCACAGGAAGTTCTTTGTCTGCTTTGTATCAGACCATGACTTCTTGATGTTCCGAACTGTCCTTTCATCCCAGTGTTCAGCGCTTTCCGGAATTCCGTAATCATCCGGACGTATATAAGGATTGGTACTCACAATGACATTCGGCAAGTAAGGCGTTGCCTCCGGCCCTTCACGATGCACAATGAAATTCTCACCATACTCAATGATCTCCGGTTCATCATTGTATGCCTGCAGCCTTCCTGTTGGGGTATAGAACGGAATACTTTCGTGTACTTGCTCCCAGAAAGGATGCCTTGGATAAGTCCTGTAATTTAACAATGCTACTCCAGGTTCACCGTATTTACCCGCAATGATATCTTCAAAGGTATATCCCTTCGCGGTTGTACTACCATCCAGCAGCCGGTTTATATAAACTTCAGGTCTGCCCTCTAATGCAAACTTCCAGAAATCCCTGAACCTCATATCCCTGAGTAACTCACCCAGTTTGGCCGCCATACCCGCAATGATCATCACGTCATCCTTGGAATCATTCACTGGCCTTATGCCGCCCTTCCAAATCTGATAGAACGGATTTGAGCATGAGCTGGTAATTTCATGGGTCTCAAATTCCATCCATGAATTCGCAGGAAATGCAAAATCTGCATACTCGATGGAACCCGTCATTTCAATATCAGTAGACATAATCTGCTCAATATTTGGGTTCACATTCTTCAGCATATGATACACATGCTTTGCGTTATTAACGAGGTTTACATTGGTAAACCACATAATTTTTGTCGGAGTTGGCATGTGCGTCTTGCCCGTAAAACATTTACGCCCATACTTTGGAGTATTTACAATCAATGGTCTGTCACTGTGGTTCCAGTATGCAACCTCCTCATCGTAGGCGCGACCTTTCACCTTCAAATCCATCGCAGGCGCGTTTGGATCGAGATTTGGATTGAATACGTCCTCTGCCACCCAACCATAGAATCCAGGACCGCACCATTTTGCCGACTGGAAATTGCCCGCCTTGTAATTGCCTGCCCAGGTATGCGAACCGGAACCCATATAACCAACATTCCCCGTCAGCATCAACGGCAGGTAAGTAGACCTGTTCATTAAGGTAGCATGAAACCAATGGTTAATACCTTCACCATAGTGAATGGCAACAGGCTTTATGGTTGCAATATCATGTGCCAATCTCTCAATTAACTCTTTTGGAGAATTGGTTATTTCAACCACCGTGTCTATGTCGTAATCTTTCAGGTGTACCTTATACATCTCAAAGAGCGGCATAACCTCAATCTCTTTACCATCAACAGTTTTTACCTTAAATGTTCCATCGAGCACCGGATCAATCCCCTTCGCCGTCAGCTTATCGCCTACATCATCCCTCGTGATTGGTTTCGGACTATTCGTCTTTGCATCCCATACCATGAAATCCCCAACCTTCTCCCTCTGGTCATCATGCAAACCATGAATCTTATAACTTGCGCCATGTGAAATATCTTCCAATTTATAGCCAGGTATAATGTCCAGCGGACTTAATCTCTTCAGGGTATCTGTTCTAACGAGTAATGGGAAATCGGTAAACTTTTTCACATAATCTGCATCATAAAGCTTCTCATCCATTAATATCTTCGTCAAGCCGAGAAAGAGCGCTGTATCGGTATTACATTTTATCGGTATCCAGTAATCAGCCTTTTGAGCAGACGGACTGTATTCCGGTGTTATAACAACCAGTTTTCCGCCCCTCTCCATAACCTGGGTAAGCCAGTGAGCCTCAGGCATCTTATTTTCGATAAGGTTTTTCCCTGTTTGGATAACCAGCTTTGAGAAACGAATATCATTCATATCAACATCTGAGGTCTGCAAGCCATGAGAGAAAGGATGTCCTGGCGCCTGATCGCCGTGCCATGTATAGTTCGACCAGTTCCTTCCACCGAGTGCCTTATCAGCGCCAACGCCCCTATTATGGCTATCAACCAAGGCGAGCGTATTGTTAAATCTGTACATTCCATATTTACCGATAACCCCTAGAAGGCCCATACCGCCACGACCCTTGAATGTACGCGTGCCTGCACCCTTCATGGGGTCAACCATCTCTTTCGGGTATCCCTGTTCTATGAGCTTTTTAGCCCCTTCTTCACCGCTATATTTCCTGGTAATATGGATAATTCCCTTAGAAGCATAGGTAAAAGCTTCGTCCCACGATGCCTTTAATAATTCGTCCTGGCCTCTTGCATCAAACATGTATTTGGATTTATTTTCCGGCGTCAATTCCGGAAATCCGTCATCCGCCCACAGCTTCCATCCTTTTCGAATAAGCGGATATCTTAACCTGTAAGGTCCATAAACCCTGCGATGGAATGTGTACCCTTTCAAGCACATCCTGGGGTTCCAGTTCCTGGTGGCCTTGTTCCCATACAGGTCTGAATAATTCTGGTGGTCGTAATTCTGTTCAACCCTCATTACCACTTCATTTCTTACAAATGCCCTTACCCTGCAAGCATGGGTGTCATTCGGTGAACAGGTAAAAGTGAATGTTCTATCATACCTGTATTGGTCACGATATACACTTTCCCACGCGCGATCAGGATAAGCATCCAACGGATTTCCCACTTCCACAGCAGGTTTCAGTAACCGGAATGCCATTGCCTTATTTGCAATGGTAAAGGTTGCGCCTGTCGCACCTGCTATTTGTAGGAAAGTTCTCCTGGTAAGTTTCATATTTCCTACTCCTTTCTCAATTAAAAACAATTTATATAAAAAGTTTTAACTATATATATTAACAAACAGTAGTTCTTACCTTATAGGCCTCTGTACATTGTCCGCATACGCCATCTTCCGGTTCCCAGTTGGGAAAATCCTTTTTGATAGCGTCCACAAGGCAAGCGTCTTGTTCAATATTTTCCGCCCAACTATAAGTACGAAACTGACAGAGAGGACACTGAACACCCGGCAAAACCGGCCTTTTCTTTTTGACGGCATGCATGACAGGTAATCCTTCAGAAATCTTTATTACCTCATTTACATCCCTTGCCAGAGTTAATATCCTATCATGAGTAAAACTTTCATCCTTCCATAGAGCGTCGAAAATGGTACTTTTTACATCGTCAGGAAATTTTCTGTAGAGCGCTTCAAACTCTCTGTATCTACTCTCCCTGTCAGATATGGTCTCTTTACCGTTCCTGATTAATCTACTATCAACAAAAATATCCCAGAAGGTGCTATAGCGCTCTTTTACAATACACTCTTCCATAGGATTAACGCCAAGCCGCTCGTCGCGATAGCCAAATAATTCGCTGAGCATGTCAGAAGCATGGGTAAGTTCATGCCTGACAAGCTTTCCCAGATAAGAGATATCCTGAAAGCGGTCTGAAAGCAATTTAACGACAATCCTTTTTTTCCCCTCATCCTGGTTCATCCCTTTTGTCAGATAAGCTCCCTCATCATTAGGATTTACCGCCCTTGCAATCACCCCCCCGCCGGACTTTACTTCAAACTCAGGAAATTCATCAAAGATATCTTTTATTGCCTTTGGAAATTCGAGTTTTTTGAAAAAATCCCACTCTATTTTTTTGAACTGTGAAGGTCTCTCCTCTAACGGAAAATTTTCATAAACCGGATCGATAAAGGAATGATATTCCAAGGTGAAAGCGAAATCCCCCTTGGCCTCCCTAGCCTTTAATTCTCCAAATATTACTTCTTCGATTAAACTTGGGTCAAATTCGAGTCTCATATCTATTCCTCATTGAAATCTTCAGAAGAAGCGCAGGATAAACACTCATCGGAGGCGCCTGCAACCGCTTCCTGATTCAGATCAGACTCCTTGTACAGCTCCGTTGTAATATCCAGCAACTTCATTTCCAGCCTTAAAAACTCCTTTGTCAGGGCAGACAATGCGCAATAAAACCCATCCCCTGCCTTTCTGCCAAAAAGCACCGCAAAAAGAGGCATCCATTTCCCTACATGCTCTTTCAAAAACTTCTTTTGCGCCTCCAAACATATCTGCGCCTTTTCTCCTCCATGATTTTCCAGGGCATATGCTTGCTTGTACAGCAAAAATTGCATAAATTCCAACTCAACGCTGATATGGTCACAGCGTTCTTTCTCTATCTCGGAGAGATCAAGACCAAAAGCCTTGTAAAAGCCCTGAATATCTCCCAATTCATGAACTTGCTGATATACATGGGCTGCACCAAATTGGGTCTCATACAATGGACACTCTTTCGACATGGTGTGTCCCACAATACGCATATAGATCTTTTGCAAATCTCCTATGTTAGTATTTCCGTATAACTCCCGCACTTCGTTCAAACAACTTTGCAGCGCCACGCCATTATCAATATCTGCATAACACAACGTCAAATCCTTAACGTGTTCCAGAAAATTTGAGCTTTTCAGAATCGAAAGGTTTTTCTCTTCAGGATAAAGAAAGGATGCGGATAAAATCTGGTACATCGCGCTCCGCGTAAGCAGATTCCCTGCGGTATATGCAACTTGTTGCTCTGAAACACCTGTACTATCAACGCCCATAAAATCCTCAATTCTAAATTGAATTGTAATGCTTCGGATCCCTGATATAGACAGGCTCTTCTATAGTAGTCCTTACAATTTCCTGTCCATCCTCACCGTATCCAATAACAGTATCATTATAAAGTTCAAACTTCTTGCCGTGAATTGTCGTCTCGAAAACCTTTGGACCTTCTTCGATCTTGTATTCAAATATAATAGATTGGGTCATCCTGAACAGCGACATAACTGCAAGTCTTTCACGGGAAGGCACCATAAATTTATCAATTGCTTCATCAACGCCAGGACCGAACATCTGCCTTAAATAGGACCTTGGAGCCCATCTCGGAGGAATGTAATAAATATTTGGCTCTGTCCCAAACTGCGGATAAAGCGGCAATGCCAACCTATCATGCTTGATCAACCAGGTAACCGGATTCTTTGGATTATCATCCAAAAATCCCTGCAAACGAATTTGACCAACACAGGCCGCCATACACCTAGTTTCCATCGGACGACCCTTTGTCAGAGGATCTTTTCCTTCAATTCTGGGATAACAGGCAATGCATTTTTCGCTTACCCTCGTTAAGCCTCTGAACATTGGCTTCTTGTATGGGCATTGCTCTACGCACTTCCTGTAACCTCTGCACCTTTTCTGATCAATAAGAACAATTCCATCTTCTTTTCTTTTATAAATAGCTTTTCTCGGACAGGCCGCCAAGCAACCAGGGTAGGTGCAATGATTGCAAAGTCTCTGGATATAAAAAAACCACCGGCTATGCTCAGGCAGTGATGAGTGTTCATCCGGCTTATTACTCTTCGCAACATCTTCTCCAAAATTTGGGGATCTCCATTCCTTATCTTCAGGAATATAACCAACAGCCCATTGATTGAGGTTCTTCTTCGAAGCCGCCTCAAATATCGTATCCCCCTCATAGACTCCATACGGAGAAAGCTTTTCGTCCTTTTCATCCGTATACCAGGTATTCTCACCATTATCAATTAATTTCAACGTTTTAACATCCCAGGACTGCGGATACCCACCATAAGGTTTGGTCTCCACATTGTTCCACCACATATGCTCCTGTCCCTTATTATATGTCCATGCACTCTTACAGGCCATGGTACAAGTCTGACAGGCAATACATCTGTTGGTGTTAAATATAGCCGCAAATTGTCGCTTAGGTCTGGATTCAAAATAGGGATACTCCATGCGTCTCCCTAAATGCCAGTTGTGTACTAATGTCATTTTTTAATCCTCCTAAATTCCATTATCTTTAAAGAATCTACTATTGCCAGGCAACCGTTTCCAGCACTGCAGGATGCCATTGAGTAGATATGTTCTTTTGACCATTCCTATCCTGTTCCCCACCATTCCACACTGCCATATTGAAAAATGCTTTCCCGCCCGGTACAAACTGTACGTCATGTGGATCCTGTGTAATTAATGACCTATACATAATTACCGTCCATACACCATCCTCATAATGGCTGCATCCATTTACATCCTGATGGTCTTGCGTAGTAAGCGTACCAAAGCCTTCCGCATTCAAATCTTCCACCGACCTGCCACGCCCTGGCTGGGAAAGTAAGTTGTTGGCTGCTCTACCGCCCGACAACACCTCCACACTTGTTATCAATTCTCTGTGGTAGTATGCACTGTAAGGGTTGAAATTAAAATCATCGTGCATATTAGGATATTGCACCTCTACGTCTTCTAATTCGCCTTTAACAAGCAAATCTGCTTCCCAATCTGCTTTCCAATGCCACAGGTTTGTTGGTTTTTCCCTATCTCCCATCCTTGGACTAAAATGTTCTGCCGGTGTAATCTCCACTGCTCCTAAGGGAAACATCAAAGCCACAGCATCCCTGAATTCCTGAACTGCAATTGACCTTGCATTCCTTGTCGGATCACTCCAGTTAATCTGAAAATAAATCGTAACACCATCATGTATCGCCTTTACTTCTGCGCCAGGAACAGATCCCCCGCCATTGGGAAATGCCTTGTCCTGCTTTTGTAATTTAATTTTCACCGGATTTGCATCTTTAAAAGCGCCTTTTAACGATTCTGCATCCATGTGGTAAGGCTTCTCCACCGGTACATATTTCACAGTCAATACCTCTTTTGCGGGGATAAATTCTTCTTCATCCACGCCTTTGACCCCCGGCGGCGCTTCCTCAGCCGCAAACAGCGTTGCACTAAGAAAAACTGCCCCAAGTAGGGGTAAACCAAATACTTTAAACAACGGAAACCCTTTATTCATATACTCCCCTCCTTTAAAAAACTCCTGCTCTGCTAATAAAGTCAATTAAATTTCCAAGAATTATTCATCTCAAATTTTGAACAACAATAACTCACATATGACACAAAAGGCAAATTTCGTTCCTCATTACAAAATATCATTTAATAAATAAAACATATACCTTAGTTGTTTATTTTCACTATACTATGAAAATTAAGAGATACTGAACTTTATCGTGGAATCTAACAAGACATTTCTTTATTGAAATACACCGTGCAACTCGGAAACAGCATTAAAACCATTGAGGTCTCTAAAAAATAACATCAGCAGTAACCGACATTACCAAATTTACTAGAAAAGAATTCAAATCACAATGCTATAATTAGAATCCAACAAATCTAACGACAAAATTATATTAGGTAAAGCGCGATTTGTCAAATTTTGTGGAAGGAGGTATCGTTCATGAGCCTGCTTTTTGCCTCATCAACAATCTTGGTCGTTATCTCTTTATAACCGTTCTCTTGGGCATACTTCTCTATTTTTATCCTAATCATGCTTCTAATAAATGAAGGAATGCGTTCTGTTTGTATTTGGGCTTCTTGCGTCCAGACTACAGGATTATGTACATTTATGGGAGGTTTTTCGTGAACATCCTGAACACTCCCGACAAACCCTTCGATTCCATTTTCATCATGCAAATGACTGTAACTATTAAATGCAGAATCTTTTTTACTCATTGAAGATCTTTGAAATTCCGAACTAGCGGTAGTCGTATTAAGCTCAGCCTCTATATTCCCCCCCGTAAGCAATACATTGCACGGTGATAACCTCAGCAGATTTTCCGTCGTACTGCCAATATCCAGCCCATTTGTGTTATGAACTCCTGTACGTCCAATAATCAATAAGGACGGCTGCTCTCTGGAAACAAACTTGAGTATTTGATCATAAGGCTTCCCATCCATTAAGACAGAATTAATCACCACGCCAGCATCTTTTGCCATGTGATTAGCCTGATCCAGGTGTCCCTGATATATCTTAGCCAGCCCCTTGTCAATGATCTCCTCGTGGAGTGTCTCTTGTTCCTTAAACCTGAAAATTTGCCCTGCCTCTTTCGAAAGCACCTTTGCAATACTCTCAAATGCAACCCGATGATAATGCGGATCGAATACAGAAACAGAATCAAGTTTCAGATCGAACAGCTTAGCAAACGACAGAGCAGACTTCACACCTGCGACAGACTGTGCGCTTCCATCAACTGAAACAACGGCTTTCCCCTCAAAACTGCCATTTTTTACTACAAGGACATCCGTGTTAATCCGCCTGACAACCCGTTCACAAACGCTTCCAAGAGTGCTATCATTCACGGCTGCCAGTCCTTGAGCGCCAATAATCAACAGGTCGTAATGATTTATCTGCAGTTCCTTAATTATTTCGTAATAATTCTTTCCTTCCAGCAAAAGACCTTTATGCGGAACGGCAGCTTCATTACACTTTTTGTTAAACACGTCCAGATATGACTCGGAAATTAATTTGAGTCCCTGATTAATTAAGGTAGCGTGAAGGTCTCGCTGCTTTTGAAGTTCGGCTTTGTCCTGGTATTGCGGAGGCAAACCTTTTTCCATGTCACGAAACCGCCTTTGATGCAACGAGGCGTCATAGACATGGCATCCCACCAGTTGGGAATTAAATTTTTTTGAGAGTTCGATTCCTAAATCAATGCAGTGATTGGAATGGCGTGAATTGTCAATTGCAATGAGTATCTTTTTGTACATAAAGATATTTTGTGTTAGTTACACTCTACCGCGGTAAGGACTCTTTTTTGAGTTTCTTCCACTCACCAATAGCACCAATTGCCAAAGCAAGGGTAATTACAATAAGAAACAACCAACGTGCTGATGATTTAAATACGCTGGGTTTTTTAACTTCAACAACAGACTCTTTGGCTGCAACTACAGTCTTTTCAGCTTCCTGTAAAGAAAGATTACGAATATAAACGACGAGTTCTTTGATCCTTTTTTCTGTTAGTGTTTTCCCCCATGGAGGACAAAGATTTGATTTATCAACCGACTTAGATCCATCTGTAATGGATTTTGTCAACTGTTCATCAGTCCTTTTCTTCATATATTCAACATCAAGGAAATTTCTTGGTTTTGGCTTCAAATCTATCGTAAAGAACGTACCATCTCCTTTACCTTTCTGCCCGTGACATGGTGAACAATAATATTCGAACGTCTTTTTGGGAGATAATAAAAAAGCCTGGGCGCGCGGTGAAAAACCAAGGTCTTCAGCGGCAGCAATACTATTTAAAACTCCTAACAAAACAAGCGAGCCTATAATTACAATTTTTTTGCCTGTCGAAAAATAACCCATTATTCTTTTCCCTCTTTCTTCTGCACATGGTCTGCCAGGAAACCCACCAGCGACTTTAACTCATCGTCAGAAAGGCCAAAGGTTGGTTCTACAGCCTGAGGGTTTGCCTGCTGTGGATTTTTTAAATGATAAAGAATGTATGCGGGCTGCAGTCGATCTCCTACCGTTTGAAGGTTAGGACCAACAACGCCACCACCCTTTGTTCCTTCTGCATGACAGGTATTACAACCCTTTTCGTAAAAAAGCTTCTCTCCGGCTGCAACTACCTCCACGGAAGGCGCCCCACCTTCAAAAGGATTTGGGAGAGGCTCTTTGGTATGAAGGTTCTTTTCTATAAATTCAATAGCAGCTTTTGAATCATCTTCTGTCAGGTTGAACTTGGGCATTTGCTGGCTGAGCGGTCTAATAATATCAGGCGCCATCAAAAAATCCTTCTCCCAGCCCATATGAATCTTAGTGCCGGCAATTGTTAAATTCGGCGCATAGGTACCGCCTTTATTTTGTATCCTATGACAGCTCAAGCAGCGTATTTCGTACAAAAGCTTCTCAAAACCTGCCAACCCGTCACGCTTCTTCTCTACCACAGGCATGAGTTCGGAGATACCTTTAATATCGTGACAGACAAAACACCTTGCTCTCTCGACAATATCCTTACCTTTTTCAATAAGAGCGGTCTCTTTTCTTATGCTGCTAAATTCTTTTTCTGTTAAAATCTGAACTTCTGGTTCAGCAGGTTTTGCTTCTTTCGCCTCACCCTCTTCCTCTTCTTTTTCTTCAGGGATAAACTGAGTATCACGCATTACAAATTCAATAATGCCTCTCAAATCGGCATCATTAAACCTGAATTGCGCCATCATTGTATCCGGAAAATGGCTCTTTGTATTGCCAAGCCAGTCGTACAACCAATTCCTGTTAATCTTTGTGGTAATTTCACCGAGATCGGGGCCAACACCCACGTTTCCACCAGCGCCTTTTATCGGATGGCAGATTGTACAACGCGCACGCCCCCAGACTCCCTTCCCGTTATTAAACACCTTCTCCACCTTGTCATATTCATCATCAGAAAGTTCATCTTCTTTTTTCAACAGAAAGGCATCCCAGGTAATCTGTGGCAACTCCTTTTCCTTAAGGCTGCTCAAATAAACTATCACTGCCTTAATCTCTTCAAAATCCAATCCGAGATTTGGCATCTTGGCATTCGGAACAACTTTTTTGGGATTGGCAATCCATCTCGAAATCCACTCCACATTAGCCTTATTGATAATATTCGCCAACGGCGGACCATTTTTAACCCTTTTATAAGGATCTTCCAGCTCAAACGGAAGCGTAGTCCATTCTCCCGGCATCCTATATTTTTTATCTAAATCTAAAAACATGGAATCAATTTTTCTTTCCTGTCCAAAGGAAACATTCGTAAAAATTGCCCATGGTAAGACTGCTAGAGCTATGAATAACCAAACTTTTTGCAAACTAACCAATGACCTTAACCTCATTAAAAACTCCTTAACAAGATGTTGTTCTTTTACTGTCCTTCTTCTAATTTCGGTGGAAACCTGCGCAATCTTGCAACAAACCACATCTCTATACTTGCACCCATAACAATTGCTATCAACACATAGACAAATACCGTTTTAGGTACCGGTTTTTCAAGCGAAATGTAATACCACGATGACACTGATTTTTGACCAGCCACATCGTTATTTGAACCATCCCAGACTGCAAAAGCAACAGGAATGAGCTTTCCAATTTCAAATTGAATATCTCCCTTTGCGTCATCAGTCTTCAAAGGCCTCTTCATAACTACCTTCCATCTTCCGTTTTGATAAATCCCCTTACCAATCACATTCTGGCTTTCAGGTGGCTGCGGTGCAACGCTTTTAAATCCTTTTGCATTCAACTCGATCACTGTACCGGACTCCGTTTCAGGCGCTTCGGCAGCCAAGCCAAATCCTTCACCCCAGTATGCCTTCCAGCTCCACAGATTTACTGCTCCGCTGGAATCGCCCATTGCAAAATACGGCTTCTTTAACGATTCCGGAATTTTTGTTGGAAATTGGAGTGACATGGAGTCCCGGAAAATTTCCTCTTGTTTGTTAGTTGAATCATCCCACTCAACCAAAAAGGCGATTTCGTCCTTGTTGTACACAGCCCTGACCATAACTGCGTCAATTGCAGGCGTCCAAAGTCTGGGACTTGTAAGGATTTGACCACCCAACGGAAGCTCTACTGGTGCGACCGTACCCCAGATCTCATCCGAGGGTTCCGAGGGTAATTGATCACTTTCAACTAGCTTCACCTTTACAACTACATCAGATGCCATATCTTTCGACAAACTCTTTACAAAATGAGCCACATGCCAGCGGTCTTCGTCAGAAAGTTTTTCTAGATAAGAGCCCATAGGCGTCTCATTAAATCCGGTAGAAATTGTACGATAAATATCTTCGACCGTATTACCACCTTTAAAATTCCACGCCTTGGATAGATCCCTTGCCCTGTAAGGCATATTCCATTCAGTTTGCAAAGCTACCGTCAATGGACCGTTCCCCCTTCCATCTTCGCCATGACATTCAAAACACTTCGTCTCTTTAAATAGCTCTTGTCCTCTTTTTATGCTGTCCGGAGTCGAGGCGACTGCCCCTACGGATACTACCTTTGGTGCAGAGTCTTTCTTAAACTGTTCATTAAAGGTCTTAACATAGTAAATTACCTGCCAGCGTTCAGTTTCAGTAATCGTACTCCAGAAAGGCATAGCCGTCCCTTCAATCCCGCTGGTAATAATTCTAAACAGGTCTTCGTCGGTAGGAACAGAACCAAATGTTGTAGAACGAACTTTATACTCATTTCTCGTAAAATTCCTGGGTTTCGGAAACATCGTTTTCGATGCAGGACCATCACCGCCGCCTTCGATTCCATGACAATACCAACACCTTTTTTCGTAAACCTTTTTCCCTTCAGCAACGGCATCAGGTGTTTCAGACAACTTTTGCGGTACCTCATGCTTGTAAGTTCTGAACAAGTGCGATGCCTGGGCAGGCACTTCCGAACGCCCTACAAAGACACATGTCGTTACTACGATCAGCCCTATACTAACCAAAACTCTTTTAAACGCTTTTATCATATTATTTACTTGCTCTTCTATCCGTTTGCTGTTGATAAATTAATCACCTTTAACAGTTAAGAACTAAGCCTCCCATTTACACAAGGACAATATCACTCAAGCTTTTCCCTTTGTCGAGGCATAACACCCGCAGTGTCGTATTCGCCCATAATAATCTTCCAGATTTCATCATCCTTCAAATCATCTTTCCACGACGGCATTGCGGAATCCCATGGGGTAGACTCCGAAGGGAGACCCGGTCCGCCTTCTTTAATGCGCCAAAAGAGATAGTTATCTACTACCGTTGCAATCGTCCCCGGATCCTGGAAATTAATCGGTCTCAGACGGAACGAATTTGCAAATGGCCCGTTACCGTCTGCCTTTGAACCGTGACAGGGACGACAATATGTTTGAAAAAGAATTTTTCCCTCTTCTATGCATTTCCGCTGTGTTTCTGCATCGGTTTGACGGAACGGATTCTCCAGTTTTTCAAACTCTTGAGGAAGGGTAGGATGCTGAATCCTTAACTCCACAGGAGACGCAGCGCCTGGAATAGCCCATGAATACACAAACCATCCGACCAAGACAGGAAAACCGACAAACAACATCTTTTGTAATAGTATTTTAATTGTTGGCCCACCGCCGGGTAATAAAAAACCCAGAAAATCGGCAAATTTCTGATTGCTGGTTGTCGCGTATACCAAACCTGCCAAAACACCCATAATCATATACCACATCATCAGTGTGCTTGGCGTGGGCATAGTATGGTCTTTCGCCATCAACACCTGAAAAATTTTCGGGGATGCATATTTAAGGAACAAAAACAAGCAGACAACTGCAGTGATTACCCATATCATTAAAAATTTACTGCGTTTTTTAGCCATTAAGACACTCCTAACTATTGATTCCTTTGCAAATACAACATCGTCTTTGAACTATTTCAAGCTTTGTAAAAAGGATACAATCCCATAAAAATCCCTTACACTTAACATCTCAGCGATATTACCAGGCATAATAGAGACTTCCTGTTTTTTCATTTCCTGAATATCGCTTTTAGCAAGAGTCACCTCTTCTATCTCGCCGCTTTCTTCTTTTAACAAAACAATCTCTTCTTCGGTCTCACTTTTGATCAATCCGTTATAGGGAATTCCATCAGTAGTTATCACATACATCGTTTCATACCCCTTAACGATCTTAGCACTCGGCTTAAGTATCGATTCGAGGAAATATTCAGGCGTCTGAATTGCGCCAATCCCGGTAAGCTCCGGCCCGACTTTCTTACCTTTACCATTCACAACGTGACACTTTCCGCAGGTAACAGGGCGAGTTTCATCAAAGAACACCTTTTCACCTTCTTTTGCATCAACAACCATTGGAGCAACCCATGGTTTTACCTTTTTCTTAGACGCCTCGGGTATTTTATCTTTATACTTCATGATAGCCCCAATGTCAGGCTCTCCGCCCAGCGTTTGTAAATATGCCAAAACAGCCAGTATCTTTTCGCGTGACAACATAATAGGGGGATCAAACACCTTGGGCATAATTTTATCATACCCTTTAACGATATATTTCTCAGGTTCTACAATAGATTCTACCAGATAATCTAAGCCCGAAGGCATGCCTAACTCTTTCGCCCGTTCTTCTGCCCTGCCTGACAAACCGTCCTGATCAGGGCCTCTCGTAGCACTACCGCTCGTGCCTATCTTGTGGCATGTACTGCACTGTCCGTCACCCCAAAATATCTTTTCACCAGCCTCCGGACTTACCCCTCCAGCCGACTCGCCGCCGCCCGTACCGGAAAGCCCGGCCACATACATTGTGATATAGATATAGAATCCTATAACTGCGACTCCAAATGCCGTAATTTTTAGCATGCTTTTATTCATAAGTTTTCTATGCCTTCATTTCGCTATCTTGAGATTTAACCCTATTAAACTATCTTCCTAATTCACGTCTCTGCAATTGCTCGCTTTTAATTCCTGCCATGGTTTGATTCAACACCTATTCTTCATAGCCGGCAGAAACTTCACCATATTCATGTTCTTTTGCTTTTTCTTTTTTATCGCCTAGACCTGCCAGCCAAAACACAAAGGCAACCAAACCCAGGAAAAGCGCCACAATCAAGCCTACTATGCGGCCCATATATGCCAGGGACGGCGTGTACGCCCATTGCGAGGTATCCTGCAAAATGCCATAAATATGCCAATCCATTCGCAGACCAGAACGTATGAAGCCCATCAATCCCATCAGAATGACAATAACCACACACAACAAAAGCAACGCATACTGAGACCGCACAGGCATTTTACCCCACTCGATGCCGCCCACAAGCTTCGCCTTACGGAACATGAAAATATCAATAATGGCGTTCATAATCAGGCAACTCATCACGATCGAGACCTGTGTCACGGACAAATATCTCAATACCAGATTTGCCTTTTGCATAACCTGGAAACCGTAATACCAGAAATAGAGCACTGCAATACCCGCAGTAACTGCAAACAGCAATGCCTGCCCTAATTTCCCTTTATTTTTAAAGGTTAAATATGCAGCTAAACATATCGCAAACGACTGGATGTAAAGCGCACGAATGATCGGTTTCACAAAAACCTTGACGTTAGCCTCCAATTCCACAAAATTAAGTGAAATCGCATACGAAACCAACATCAGCAAACAAAAGATCACGGCAGAAAATATACCGATCTTGCCGGCCTTTCCCTGTTCTGAAAACGGCACCATCTCTCCTTTATTACTGCGCCGATAAATCAGGAAGGAAAAGAACGTAGCAAGAATTATCAAGTTGACTACGGCATTTTTCGCCGCCATAACCCCAAAATATTTAGAGAAAGGGTGATATTGCTCACCAATCATCGCCCTCTCTTCTCCGCTCAGCGGCAGGTTATGAGGCGTCAGCCAGACTGCAAAACACATAAAGATAACAAAGATAAGATATTTGAAAAATTTTGTGTATCGTTCCGACCCCCTAATCCTACCCATTCCGAGCCATAGATAATAATTTACACCGATAAATAACATACCAATCAGTATGGCCTGGATAATAAACGTCCAGGAGAATGCCCCACCCATCATGATATTGCCCATCACAGGACTGGTGCTATACACTTCCCGTCCCAGCCAATATCCTGCAAATGGCAAGGGGATTAGCGCTCCGACTCCTATAAAGTTACCGACATAACCCATCCAGTCGTAATGAGCCTTCTCTTCTTCTGTTTTCGAACCTAGAAATTTTACCGCAGCATAAGCGCCCACCACAAAACCGCCAAAACACACATTTGCAATCAAGCGATGGATATTTACCGGCATCCAGAGCGGATTATATATGGCATGAGACAAACTAAGCAGCTTCCCGGTTGCAGGGGCAACGCCCGCCGGGCTCATCATGTAAGTTGCCCAGGAATTGGTGATAAACATAAGCCCTGTTCCGAACAGGTTCAGCATAACACCTAACATAATATGGAACCATTTCTTAAAGGCTGTACCTTTAAGAATTTCCCACGAATAATAATAGCCATAAAGAGTGAATGCCTCGCCAAAGAACATCAATGCATAAACGTACATAGTCGGCGCAAACACATTCGTCATATGGCCCATGAATTCAGGATACAAGCCATACAGGCAGAATCCAAGCAATCCACCCAGCGACGCAGTCGTAGCGAATGCAGCGGACAGCAACTTGGTAAATTCCTTAGCCATCTTATCATATCTGATGTCTCCGCCTTTAAATCCTACAATCTCAACAATTACCGCAAAGATGGGAACGCCCAGCACAAAGGCGGCAAACATGAGATGCAATTCAGAGACAATCCAGACTATTACACGGGAATCGATCCCAAAAAACGCCCGATACTGTACCGGTCCCGCCTCTTCTTCCTCCACAGCCGCCGTTGTTGTTCCAGTCTCTGCCGCCGGCTGCCCTTCTGCGGTTCGTGTTGCATTTGCAGGCGACTGGACAGCCTCAAACTGCGGCAATTCTACACCTGACGCCGATGCTTCTTTTGCCGCTTCCGCGGGCGCATCGGCTGCAAAAACTTCCTGCGAAAATGAGAGGAATGAAAAAAAGGAAAGGAAAAACAATACGACAAATATATATCCACTTCTCTTTTGGAGATGCAACAATATCTTCAAATTATTCATTAGCGGTGCGCCTTTTTAAACAAGTAGGTTACACATTCCATAAAGTTACGAACACAATTATTTCTTCGCATAAACAAAGTCTGCCACAACCTCTTCTTTTGACTTTACGGTTACATCGCTGGTCTTTTTCCCAAGCTTCTCTTGCCATGCCTCGATCTTGTATTTTCCGGCAGGCACATTCTCAATCTTAAACTGACCATTCTCATTTGTAACTGCGAAATACGGATTTGCCTTCACCACGATAAAAGAACTCATCCATTTATGCACATCACAGGTAATCTTTACTATCTCCGCAAGATCAAATTTCTTCGTCATTTTCCCGCCGCCCGAGACCCCTTCATTGAAAGCAGGGTTCTTGATAGACCATGAGTGAAGATTATGCATTACGTTATCGCTATTAAGCAAATCCACACTGGATCCAACCGAAATTGCAAGGACATGGGGACTAAAGAAGCATTCTTTCTGATCCAAAGAAACGGTTACCGCTTCAGCTTTCTTGCCCGCCGCAATGTCTACCAGAGAAACCACAACATTTCTGACACCCTTGGATTCTCCATTAACCACGAATTCTTCCGATGCCTTATTTTCATGACCGCAGGTCTGCTCATCCTTATCGACCTTCAGCATCTTTGCGGTTGGAACATCCCCATCAAATTTAACCGTCCCTGCTATCGTTCCACCATCAGCCACATCGATCTCTTTGTAGGCAGCGCCTTTTTCCTGCGCCACGGCGAGATTATTTACACAAACCACACCGCTCATTACGCTGAGCGCCAAACCGCCAGCAATTGCCAAGCATCGTAAGCTCTTCAACATCATTACCTCCATAATTTATCTTCTAAAAGTTGCTATGGATTCAAAAATACTATTCAGAACATATTCAAAACAAAAGTGAAGTATGATACATTATGTAATAGATTTGTCAATCACAAATTTATTAAATCAAAAATGAAACCAGAAACTTTTTTGGAAAATCATTCAACGGGAATTAGCAAATAACAACATTCGTTCCTTTTTATAAAAAAATAAATAATTATTTGAAAAATTATGTAACTAATTGAATTTCATATCCTTAGTTTTTAGTATTCATTAATTATAAAATATTTTTAGAGCTCCATTAAATATATCGGAATTTCAGTCTTGCAATGGTAGTTTCAGATATAGTATTACAAAACTATTCAGATACGTTAAAAATAAATCTCCCCCCGTTGTGCGGTTAACTTAAAAAACTAATTTAGGGTTCTTTTCAGGGTTTCGATATCCTTAGGGTTTGTGTGTTTACCTGGTTCGGCAATCACGTCTGGCTCCATCTTGAACCGTCTGACCCATGTTGTTTCGGAAGGAGGTTTCCAATACAACTTGTACAAACCTGGCGATACATTTACAAAACGATACACACCGTCATTGTCTGTGACCGTTTCAATCTCCATAGCTTCTTCCACCGGACGATACCCTTTTGCCAAAAGTCCGCTTTTTTCTAACATTTGCAACTTTACCTGGCAGCCGGGAAGAGGACTTCCGCTGCGTAATATTTTCCCCTCAACACTGCCAAGATTTATGTCCTGAACAACCGGTTCTTCTTTCTTAATATCTTCTTCAACCGGCTTATTAACCTCCTCCTTATCGTGCGACTCTTTTAGCAATGCCTGATTCGATTCGGATGTTTCTTCACTCTCTGTCAGAGGTTTTTCATCCTCAATAGAGTCATGGATACCCATTGCCTCGTCTTCAGTCTTAGTCAATGATTTTCTATCTTCTTCCGGCAAATTTTCTTTTTTCTTCTTTTTAGTCTTTAACCTATATTTTCCCACATCTTTCTTTTCTATTGGCTCCGTCCTTATCTCATCAACTATTACTTTATTTCCTGCATCTTCTTGTATCTCAGGCCCTGGCCCCCGCTCTACGGCAATCTGGGCTAATTCCCCCTTTTCCTCAACCACATCCGTGGTTTTTTGTCTATTATCAGTCGCAACCGGAGACGTAACGGTCTGCCTGCCGTCAGATTGAAAGGACATTTGGAGTGAAGAAATTTTGGAGGTAGGAATCAGTACATGAATAGCATCTTCTGCAATCTCTTTGATCTTACATTCTACGGCCACATTTGCAATATCCAAAGAAATCATGTCGGGGTAATTCCCTGTATTTAAAAATTGCATATTCAGGGATTTCAAGTATTTCTTTGGTATTACCGCATTTATATATTCCCCTGTAACTCCTATTACTTTGAGATCTATATCTTTACCGGCATTCCTTAGAACTATTGTATCCCCATTCACCGCAGCGTAAAAACACACAAGCACACAGAAAACAATCGCCGCAAATTTCATCATTAAAATTATCCCGATTAATAAGGTAACACATTACAAATGGCAGGTGACGTTTTCCCCTAGCCACACGACACTCGCCACTTAAAAGATGGCATTAGTTTAACATTCGTTGGTTTTATATCAACTAAAAAAATAAGGGGGTAATCCCAAAAATATGCGGGATTACCCCCCTTTTAAAAATTCCTTCACGGTTTCAAGTTTGCAACTTGAAACCGCCGTGTAGCGACTGAGAAATCCTAAGATTCCTCGCTTAGTTCGGAATGACAAGCATTTATTTTTTTTACTACTTTTTTCTGATCTTCACAATAACAAAAGTCTTGTAAACATCTCCCTCGCTATCTTCTACTGTAAATACGACTTTAGCATTACCCTTCTTCTGTCCTGCTGTAATAGTGAAGGTTGCCTGGCCATTTTCATCAGTTGCTGCGGTTGCAGAATTAACAGTGGCGCGGTTCTTTCCCGTTTTAACCACCGCAGTTACTGTTGCGCCCGCAGGCTTACAACCATTCGACCCGCTCACCGTAACAGTTACCGTTTTGCTTTCACCGAGTTTCAAATTTAGCTTCTTCGCATCTAATGCAATAGCCTCAGGCTCACACACTGATGGAGTCGAAGTCGCTGTAGGCGATGGCTGCGGCGGCAATGTCGGCGACACGGTAGGTGTCGTTGTAGGCGTAGTAGCCGCGCCGCTTGCTTGTGCCGTAGTCGTATAAATATAATCACCCTGATTCGTACCATCTCCATTCGCCTCATTACCGGCTGCATAGAATGTTACCACCCCCTCTCCATCAGCAGGTGCAGTCCAGTTCACATTCCAACTAGCATTTCCAGACTGGCTGCTGCCTGCGGAGGTATGTTTTATATAATCCCCATCAGTGGTTTGTGTATTACCATCGCCTTCGACACTACTGAAAGACCCAACGTGGTTATTGTTCGTATCTAACGCTGAAAGTTCGAAGCCGTGTTTTGCGGTGCTGGAATTATTAAAAGAAATGGCTATGCTTAAGGACTCACCGGGCGTATAGGCGGTTGGAGCAGATATCGAAAACGCCGCGGATCCTGAGTTTAACGCATAGTTATTATGACATCCTATATCATTACACGTCAGTAAACTATCGGCTGGCGAACCCGTACGGCCATCAGGAGGCCCACCTGAATATGCAAATAACGCACTTGCACTTATACCCATAATCCCCGCTGCAAAAATAACATAAGCGGCTATTCTAAAACGATTTTTCATACCTATGCCTCCTTAAAATTACCTGAGAAATAAAAACCAGCCTTATAAATCAGCATTTTACAATATTTACTTATAAATCCGATTTTTATAACTTAAATAGAGTCGGATGTGGATTTTGGGATAATAATATTTTCCTACAGGAATGTCAATTGAATTAGGCTGCCTTTGGCAACAACTATTTAAGCCTCCCTTTAAAAAGAGTGTCCGGGAGTGTAAAGGGATTTTACCCACCCCTTAAATCCCCTCCCAGGAGGGGACTTATCAAATCCCCTCTTGAGAGGGGCAGGGGTGTGTTTCGGCAATCTTACACACCATTTATCCCCTCTTTTTAGAGGGAGTCAAAAAGGATTGAAATTCCTAAATCTTCTTTGCTTTTAAATAACCAAACAAAAACCTCCCGCAGGGTTTTACCCTTGTGGGAGGTCACGGGAGGAATAACAAATCAGTGTTCTAAAGGATTATATGGTTTGCCGCCTTTTATCAGAGGTTCATCCGGTGTTACCAACTTCGCTTTGGGTCTTACATCAAATATCGTCAATGCGCCCATAGGATATTTACCTGTTGAAACCATGCCTCTGAGATTATGATCGTGCATGATGGTTATACCAGCACCCAGGTTACAAGATAAACATTTCCTCTGGCTCGCAAAGTGTGGAATCTTTACCAGCACATCAATCCTCTCGCCGCTTGCAATACAAATGGTGTCTTTCTCATAAGTACTCTTTAATTTCCTTCCATCCAGTGCAATTACTTCCATATGGTATCCATGCGGGTGGAGTGCAAAAACATGGTCAGCCCCAATGGCCATTATTCGTATCAGAACAGTCTCGTCTTCATAAGCTACAATCCTTGAACGGGGATCGTTTATAACAGAACGTGGATGATAGAGATTATCAGTAAACGTCCTGCCATTGATCAGAAAGTAATCCGCCTTCCAGTCCTGTAACGCATGAACAACACCAGATTCCTGTAACTGTTCGTTTGCCGTTGAAGACAGCTCGCTTAAAAACAGCGTATAATCCCGGTCATACTTGTACCCATACGCGGTCTTCGACCTGTCTTGATGAATAATTAAAGGGAAATACATCCCGGCCAGGATATGATTAAAGCTATCCACGTGGCAATGACCCATAAAAGATCCCTCGTATTGAGGTGTTATTTCATATGTAAAAGACTTGTGCTCTAATACGGGATCTACCGGCAGAGAAGGCACCCCATCAACCGATGGGGTTAAATCCAGACCGTGAAAATGAATCGTATGCGCTACGTGATTAATCCCTGAGTGTTCAGCCGCACAATGCATACCCGTGTTGTGCAAAGTAATCCGCGCCTTTTCACCAACAAAGAGGTGAATTGGATCACTTGGCACTTTAACAGGCTCTAATAATTGTTCAACCTGCTCCTTAGTAGTTACTTCTCCCACATTCTTAAAACTGCCCTTGGCATGCGTATAGCCAAACACCCACACCAATTCCCCATTAGTCATCTCTATATAGCCATCCGTAGTATAAAGATGAAATTCCCACACACCGTCTTTGCCGCGGTCTCCGACAATATCGCCGTTTGTTACATTTATTAAATCCTGTTCCTCCTGGCTAAGACTCCAGACCTCAGTCTTTTTTTCCTCTTCACCAAAAACGTTCTGTATAGCAGTATTTAAACCCACTATCAATAATACTGCCGCTGCCCATCTCATTTTTTTCAACATTTTCCACAACCCCTTTCAAATTTTTAAATTTTATAACACTAAACGCAAACGGAACAATCTACACCAGACTCTTCAAATATAGGACAGTTTTCATAATTTTCTGTTTTACAAAATGTTCTCATTTCATCAAGGCAGGGGTACAAAAGCAGCGACAACTCCTTATATGCATTACATATTCCTTTCCCTCCATTTATACCAAATTCCGTACAAACACAATTTTTATCACTCATTTTTCCCTCCTTTTCCAGCCTTTTCTAACACGGCCTTTAACTCTTCGATATTTACTGGTTTTGTCAAATAATAATCGTATTCCTTACTTTTTTCGGCATTCACAACTGTTTTAACAGACCTGTTGGCCGTAACAACCACAACAACTATTGGTTCTTTCCTTTTCCTTACTTCACGAATCAAGGTTAACCCATGCATTCCCGGCATATTCAAGTCCGTTATAATGACATCGAAACTTTTTTTTGACAGAAAATTCAACGCTTCATACCCTGACAAAACTCCGGCAACCTGATACCCGTCACGCCTCAGAATATTTATCAATCCGTCAAGCGCATCCTTATCATCATCCACCAACAACAATCTTGGTTTTGTCATAACAGAAGTCAGCCAATGAACAAACTAAAAATTAATTATCAAACTATTGCCGGTATTTTATGTATTGTGTTGGACAAACATAAGCCGCCCGTCTTATGCTTTCGGCATATAAAGCGGTATCGATGCCAACCTTAACCCGAGGACCGGTCTCAGCCGTAAAATCAAAAACACCCGGCGACTCTTCGACGCACATCGAACACCTGACACAATTGCCCTCAAAACAGATTTCCTTTATCATCCTGCCAACCATTTCCCTTTTAAAAATTACCAAAACAATTTAACACCACCATGCGGCCACCAAGTCCGCAATCAGCAATAACACCCGACCAGTCTCCGGCCAAGCATTACATCCATGGCGCGAAATAGTCAATATGATAAATATCTATAATCAGCCAAAAGAGCTTCGTCCATGCGGTTGTAATCCTGCGCAACTTTTCAGGGTCGTTCTTCAGTTCCTCGGCAAGAAAATTGAACAAATACTGGTGTATGTATCCCCAAAGAGCGAGATTCAGTCTTACGGGCACATAAAGGTCTTCGAAACCGAATGTAGGCACATGTACTGCCCCAACCCAACGAACAAAATTCCAAAACTCTTCATCCCACTTACACTCAAGGATTTTAATCAAAAACCTGCGCTGTCTCGCCCTTCGAATGGTGACATATTCTTTTGCAATTTTTCCGGTATCATCCCTGAACCACTTGGACAGCCAGGGGTCATTTACTAATTTTTCCCAATATATATGGTCAAGAACAGCCTCAAGGTTTGCCGCCAGAATCTCTTTAGACTCCCTGATGGCTGCCGTATCCTTATCTGTAAAGTTCAGGCACTGAGACATGTACTCAAAACGCTTCATAATATCCACGCTGGTATCCCTGTGAAGATTCCATGCCTTATTAAATTCAGGCACGTCCAGCACAGGATTTCGTTTGCCGGCCGATACCTTCTTCTCCCCTTCCATTGGAAACATTTTCATATAAGCATTAGCCATAACTGAACTCATTTTCAGACACCCCTCCTTAAAAATTAAAAAATTTTATTCATTACCTTCAGGTAAAATGATGCAAAACTCAATCGTCAGAAGATAAGGAACATACACACTCACATTAATCCTCTTCTTCAGAAATTGTTTAAGCGTTTGTCGTAATAAACAATTGGCATACCAGCATACAACAGGCCATGATTATGTTTGTTGTAAGTGTTGATTTGGATAATCCTTAAGGGTAATTATTTTTTTATCTGAAGGAATGAAAAAGGAAAGACGGACAACGAGAAGAAACCTCTTAACGAAAAATTTGCGTGAATTGGGATGTGTTGGACAAAAAGGCGAGAAAATATTTCGCTTCTACTGCCACTCTTTTACTTTATATTCAATTTTCCTGCTTGAAATATCCAGTATCTTAGCGGCTTCTTTCTTGCTTCCGCGGGTCATCTGGAGTGTTTTTTGTATGATTTCTTTTTCTGCCTCTTTTAACGAAATACCCACTGGAATTTTGATTACAGACATATCGTCTTTGCCGGGAATAACGCTTCCTGGCAGGTGGTCAAGCGTGATTGTATTTTTTTTGCAGAGTACAATTGCCCGTTCGACGACATTTTCCAATTCTCTCACATTTCCCGGCCAGTGATATGCGCACAACGCATCCATTGCCTCAGGGGTAAAACCTTTTATCTCCTTTTTATATTTTTTTGTGTATTTAATTACAAAAAAATTGGAAAGAATGGGGATATCCTCTCTCCTCTCTCTCAGCGAAGGCAAATGAATTGTAATAACATTCAACCGATAAAACAGATCTTCCCGAAACCTCCCTTCGGAAACTTCTCTTTCAAGGTTTCGGTTAGTTGCCGCTATTAACCGCACATCAACCTTTAAGGTTTTTTCACCGCCGACGCGCTCGAACTCGCCTTTCTCCAGGACACGAAGAAGCTTGACCTGCACCTTCAGGCTCATCTCACCTACTTCGTCCAGGAAAAGCGTGCCTCCATCCGCCATCTCAAACCTGCCTTTTCTGGACTGAACGGCACCCGTAAAGGATCCCTTCTCGTGGCCAAAAAGTTCGCTTTCCAATACACCCTCAGACAGTGCGGCGCAATGCAAAGCAATAAAGGGCATGCATGCCCTGTCGCTTTGATAATGAACGGCATTCGCCACGAGTTCTTTCCCCGTCCCCGTCTCACCCAAAATGAGGATGGAAGCCGTGCTGGGGGCAACGTCCGCAATCATATGAAATATCTGCTTCATCTGCGGGGTGCTTCCAACGAGTTCGGAAGATTTATACTTATCCTTTAGTTTCTCCTTTAATATCCGGTTTTGGGCAATCAACCGCTGCCTTTCCCACAACTTTCCCAGCACCAATTTTAATTCCTCTATGTTTATCGGCTTGGTCAGATAGTCGTCTGCCCCGCATTTTATAGCCTCCACCGCCGTCTTTACAGAACTGTAAGCAGTAATAACCACGATTGCCACCGTCTCATCCTTCTTCCGTATTTCGTTGATAAGAGACAATCCCCCCATCCCCGGCAGCTTCATGTCCGTTACGATGATATCAAAATTTTTCCTGGACAGAAGATTTAAGGCATCGTAGCCGGACAGAACACCGGAAACAGGGTATCCATCATATGTCAATATCTTTACCAATCCGTCAAGCGCATTCTTATCGTCATCTACGAGTAACAATTTTGGTTTTATCATAGAATTTGTTTATATTGGAATAGCAATCACAAAGGTGCTTCCTTGTGAGGATTGCTCCAATCGTATCGTTCCTCCGTGCGCCTGCATAATATTTTGAGCGAAAGAAAGACCTATCCCAGTACCCCCATCCTTGGTGGTATAAAACAAATCGAATATTTTGTCTTTAATCTCATCAGGAATTCCATGGCCGGTATCCTTACAGGAAACCAGTATCTCGTTCTCGTTCCTTTTTGCGCTAACCCTCAACTTTCCTCCATCCGGCATCGCCTCCACGCCATTAATCATAATATTCAAGATTGCCTGTTTTATCTTATCCCTGTCCACCTTAATCCTGGGCAGTGCAGATTGAACCTCCAACTCTACCTCAATACCGTTTAATTGCGCCTGGGGCATGAGTAAAGAAACAATTTCATTGAGTATCTCGTAAATATCAACATAGCATTCGTTGAGTTCTCCCGTTTTCGAGAAATGCAAACATTCCTCGACAAACCCGCTTAAACGAACAAGTTCCTTCTGAACGACAGAAACGGTATTGAGCAATTCTTTTTTTGACTTTCCGCTTATTTTGGGTATCTCCTGTATTTCCCGCTCCAGGAGCGTCATTTGGATATGCATGGCATTTAAAGGATTTTTGATCTCGTGCGCCAACTCTGCTGTAAATGCACCCAACGTAGACAGGGTTTTCGACCTCAGCACCTCATCTGAAAATCTTTTCCTCTCGCCAATATCCTCTATAACGGTAACAATATGCGTTACATTTCCTTCCGAATCCCTGATAGCCGACGCGCTTGTCTCTACCCAGGTTTCGCTGCCGTCACCACGCCTGATCAGGAGTTCCCTGAAAGCCTGAGAAATCCTGCCCTGAAAGATTTCCATTCCGGGACAAAACTTCTCGGTCAGACACATACCGGTCGAGGTATGGCACTTAAAGACATCACCGCAATCCTTGCCAACAATCTCTTTCTTCGGCCATTTTGTGATCTCTTCACAGGCCTGATTAAAAAACACCACCTTACGGTTTGCGTCCTGTATCATGACCCCCTTACTTGCACAATTAAGGGCGTGGATTAAAATTTGATTTGTCGTATCAATTTTCCCCATAATCTTTTTATAACTAAGCCTATCAAAATTTCAACGAAAGTAAACGAGAATCTTCAGCGACATGAGTCCTGTTGTCTGTCAAATGAAAAAACATGGGTTTACTTAATGATTATCTGGACGGGGGCGTTTCTGTTTGAGGTAGAACCGTCTCCCAGTTGACCGTTTTTGTTTAAACCCCAAGCCCAGACAGTTCCGTCTGCTTTTAAGGCAAGGCTGTGTTGTCCTCCGCCAGAAACGGAAATAACATTATGAAGTGTTTTCACGAGCGTGGGTATTTCTCTATTTGTGATTGTTCCGTCACCCACCTGTCCGGAATTATTACTCCCCCATGCCCATACGGTTCCATCTGATTTCAGGACAATGGTATGATCTCCACCGCCGGCAATTGAAGTGATATTTTTAAGCGCATCTACGGGATATGGGGCGCTTCTGTTATTCGTTGAGCCATCTCCCAACTGGCCATATTGGTTAAATCCCCACGTCCATACACCGCCGTTATTCTTCAGGACAATACTGTGATCTCCTCCGCAATTTATCATGCTGACGTCCGCAAGCCCGCTTACCTGAATGGGAATTGCCCTGTCAGTGACGGAACCGTCTCCCACCTGACCATATTTATTAAGTCCCCAGGCCCAGATAGTGCCATCTGCCTTTTGGGCAAGGCTATGGTATCCTCCCCCGGCAATGGAGACGATGCCGCTGAGCGCCCTTGTCTGTATCGGTGTGTTTCTCTCAGAAGCAGTTCCGTCTCCCGTTTGACCATATGCGTTTCGCCCCCAGGCC